>NZ_JBMDJD010000003.1:0-251265 GCF_057809015.1 Pseudomonas sp. FG6 | reverse complement strand
CCCCCCCCCCCCCCCCCCCCCCCCCCCCCCCCCCCCCCCCCCCCCCCCCCCCCCCACAAAAAGATCTCGCCGCATAACAAGACCACACAAGCCTGTATCCCGCGGCGTTATTGAATCAGCAGGAGTAGCAAATGGCGAAGAAAGCGCGTTCAGCCACCTTCATCAAAGACCCGCTCTGGTACAAGGACGCGGTGATCTATCAGGTCCATGTCAAATCGTATTTCGACTCCAATAACGACGGCATCGGCGATTTCCCCGGCCTGATCGAAAAGCTCGACTACATCGCCGAACTGGGCGTGAACACCATCTGGCTGCTGCCGTTCTACCCTTCGCCCAGGCGCGACGACGGCTATGACATCGCCGAGTACCGTGGCGTCAGCCCGGACTACGGCACCATGGCGGATGCGCGCCGTTTCATCGCCGAAGCCCACAAGCGCAACCTGCGGGTGATCACCGAGCTGGTCATCAACCACACTTCGGACCAGCACCCGTGGTTCCAGCGGGCACGCAAGGCGAAGAAGGGTTCCAAGGCTCGGGATTTCTACGTCTGGTCCGACGATGACCACAAGTACGACGGTACGCGGATCATTTTCCTCGACACCGAGAAGTCCAACTGGACCTGGGACCCGGTCGCCGGCCAGTACTTCTGGCACCGATTCTATTCGCACCAGCCGGACCTGAATTTTGATAACCCGCAAGTCATCAAGGCCGTGCTGTCGGTGATGCGCTATTGGCTGGACATGGGCATCGACGGCCTGCGCCTGGATGCGATTCCGTACCTCATTGAGCGCGACGGTACCAACAACGAGAACCTGCCCGAGACCCACGATGTCCTGAAGCTGATCCGCGCCGAGATCGACGCCAACTACCCCGACCGCATGCTGCTGGCCGAGGCCAACCAGTGGCCGGAAGACACCCAGTTGTACTTCGGCGATGTCGACGCCCAAGGCTTGAACGGCGACGAATGCCACATGGCCTTCCACTTCCCGCTGATGCCGCGCATGTACATGGCGCTGGCCCAGGAAGACCGCTTCCCCATCACCGATATCCTGCGCCAGACCCCGGAGATTCCGGCCAATTGCCAGTGGGCGATTTTCCTGCGCAATCACGATGAGCTGACTTTGGAGATGGTCACCGACAAGGAACGTGACTACCTGTGGAATTACTACGCGGCCGACCGTCGGGCGCGGATCAACCTGGGGATTCGCCGACGCCTGGCCCCGTTGATGGAACGCGACCGCCGCCGGGTGGAGCTGCTCAACAGCCTGCTGCTGTCGATGCCGGGCACGCCGACCTTGTACTACGGCGATGAGATCGGCATGGGCGACAACATCTACCTGGGCGACCGCGACGGTGTGCGCACGCCCATGCAGTGGTCCATCGACCGCAACGGCGGTTTCTCCCGCGCCGACCCGGCGAGCCTGGTGCTGCCGCCGATCATGGACCCGTTGTACGGCTACCCTTCGGTCAATGTCGAAACCCAGGCCGGCGATCCCCATTCGCTGCTCAACTGGACCCGCCGGATGCTGGCGGTGCGCAAGCAGTCCAAGGCGTTTGGCCGTGGCACGCTGAAGATGCTGTCGCCCAGCAATCGCCGGATCCTGGCCTATACCCGCGAATACACCGGGCCCGACGGCAAGCACGAAATCATTCTGTGCGTGGCCAACGTGTCGCGCAGTGCCCAGGCGGCTGAACTGGATCTGTCGGCCTATGCCGGCATGGTTGCGGTGGAGATGCTTGGCGGGAACGCGTTCCCGCCCATCGGCCAGTTGAATTTCCTGCTGACACTGGCGCCGTACGGCTTCTACTGGTTCGCCCTGGCGGCCGAGAACCAGATGCCGAGTTGGCATGTCGAGCCGGCACAGAGCCTGCCGGATTTCACCACCCTGGTGCTGAAAAAACGCCTGGAAGAGTTGCTTGAAGCGCCGTCACGCACCACGTTGGAGCAGAACATCCTGCCGAACTGGTTGCAGAACCGCCGCTGGTTCGCGGGCAAGGACAGCCCCATCGAGAAGGTCGAGATGGTCTATGGCGTGCGCTTCGGCGACCCGCAGCATCCTGTGCTGCTGAGTGAGATCGACGTGACCAACGCCGGCCAGACGCTGCGCTATCAATTGCCGTTCGGGCTGCTGGCCGAGGACCAGGTGAGCGCCGCGCTGCCGCAGCAGTTGGCGCTGTCGCGGGTTCGCCGGGGGCGCCAGGTGGGGTTGATCACCGATGCGTTCAGTCTGGAAAGCTTCGTGCGGGCCGTGCTGCAAGGCATGCAAGCGGCCACGGTGCTGCCATGCGCCGATGGCGAGCTGCGCTTTGAGCCCACCGAGGGGCTGGCCGCATTGAACCTGGGGGCCGAACCGGAGGTGCGTTACCTGTCCGCCGAACAGTCCAACAGCTCGGTGGTGGTGGGCGGCAGCCTGGTGCTCAAGCTGATCCGCAAGGTGGCTGCGGGCGTGCACCCGGAACTGGAAATGAGCGCTTACCTGACCGCCGCCGGGTTCAGCAATATTTCGCCGCTGCTGGGTTCGGTGATCCGCCGCGACGCCCAGGGCGAGGATGCGCTGCTGATGATCGCCCAAGGCTACCTGAGCAACCAGGGTGACGCTTGGGAGTGGACCCAGAACAATCTTGAACGCGCCTTGCGCGACGAACTGGCGGACGCGGTGTCCGAACAGGAACAGCATTACAACGCTCTGGGTGAACTCAAGGACTTTGCCGGCATGCTCGGCCAGCGCCTGGGGGAAATGCACCAGGTGTTGGCCCAGGCCACCGACAACGCGGATTTCGCCGCCCAGGTCACCAGCGCCAAGGATGCCCAGGCCATCGGCAAGGATGTCGCCGCCCAGGTGGAAAACGCCTTGCGTCTGCTCAAGCAGCACCAGGGCCAGTTGAACCCTGCGGACCAAGCCATGGTCGCGCGCTTGCTGGAACACCGTAAAACCGTCCTGACCCATGTCCAGGACCTGGCCGGCAAGGCGGTCGGTGGCTTGCGCATCCGCGTCCATGGCGACCTGCACCTGGGGCAGGTGCTGGTGATCAAGGGCGACGCCTACCTGATCGATTTCGAAGGCGAGCCGGCGCGTGCCTTGCATGAACGACGCGGCAAGCACAGCCCGTACAAGGACGTCAGCGGTGTGCTGCGCTCCTTCGATTATGCGGCGGCCATGGCGATCCACCTGAACAGCGTCGACAGCACGGCCGATGCCCAAGCGGCGCGGCAACGAGTGGTCGACCGCTACCGGGCCGAAGCCCGCCAGGCATTTGTCCAGGCATATCGGCTGGCGGCAGCTAGTCTTGCCCATGAATGGAAGGATGCTGAAGGCGAAGACGCCGCGCTGGCGTTGTTCGGCCTGGAGAAGGCGGCCTATGAAGTGGCCTATGAAGCCGAGAATCGCCCCGCCTGGCTGCCCGTGCCGTTGCACGGTCTGTACGGGTTATTGAGTGGGCTGCAACCCTTTTCCGACGTAGCCGGACCCCATTGAGTGGAGAGAATCATGAGTGTCTCGAACAAAGACCCACAGGGAGCGGCCCAAGCGTCACTGCTGCCGCCACCCCGTGACATCGACGCGCTGGTGCGCGCCGAACACCACGACCCGTTTTCCATCCTCGGCCCTCACGGTGATGGGGCCGGCGGCCAGTTTATCCGTGCCTACCTGCCGGGTGCGCTGAGCGTACACGTAGTGGCCCGTGACGGCGACGAAGAACTGGGCGAGCTGCAACAGACCGAAACGCCGGGTTTGTTCGTCGGTCATTTCGACCACGCCCAGGCCTACCGGCTGCGCACCCGTTGGGCCGGCGGCGAGCAGGCGGCCGAAGACCCGTACAGCTTTGGCCCCTTGTTGGGGGAAATGGACCTCTACCTGTTTGCCGAGGGCAACCACCGCGGCCTGAGTGCGTGCCTCGGCGCGCAACTGACCACCGTCGATGGCATCGAGGGCGTGCGTTTCGCGGTATGGGCGCCCAACGCGCGGCGCGTTTCGGTGGTGGGCGATTTCAACGTCTGGGACGGGCGCCGGCATCCGATGCGCATCCGCTATCCGTCCGGCGTGTGGGAGCTGTTCATCCCGCGCCTGGGCGCGGGGGAAGCCTATAAATATGAAATCCTGGGCGCCCACGGCATCCTGCCGCTCAAGGCCGACCCGGTGGCGCTGGCCAGCCAGATGCCGCCTGATACTGCGTCGAAAGTCGCCTCACCGTTGAAGATCCAGTGGCAGGACGATGAGTGGATGCAGCAGCGGCGCGAGCGCCAGTTGCCGGGCGCGCCGCTGTCGATCTATGAATTGCACGCCGGTTCCTGGCAGTGTGAAATCGACGAGGCGGGCGAGGTGTCCCGTCAATACAACTGGGGGGAACTGGCCGAGCGGTTGATTCCCTACGTCAAGGATCTGGGCTTCACCCACATCGAACTGATGCCGATCATGGAACACCCGTTCGGCGGCTCTTGGGGCTACCAGCCGTTGTCGCAGTTCGCGCCGACGGCGCGGTTCGGTTCGCCGGATGAGTTCGCGGCGTTCGTCAACGCCTGCCACCAGGCCGGCCTCGGCGTGATCCTCGACTGGGTGCCGGCGCATTTTCCCACCGACACTCATGGCCTGGCCCAATTCGACGGCACTGCGCTGTACGAGTACGGCAACCCGCTGGAAGGCTTCCACCAGGATTGGGACACGTTGATCTACAACCTGGGCCGCACCGAGGTTCACGGCTTCATGCTGGCGTCGGCCTTGCACTGGTTGAAGCATTTCCATGTCGATGGCCTGCGGGTGGATGCGGTGGCCTCGATGCTGTATCGCGACTATTCGCGCAAGGCCGGCGAGTGGGTGCCTAACCGTCATGGCGGGCGCGAAAACCTTGAAGCCATCGACTTTGTGCGCCACCTCAACGACGTGGTGGCACTGGAAACCCCCGGCGCCCTGGTCATCGCCGAAGAGTCCACGGCCTGGCCCGGGGTGAGCCAGAGTACCCAACAGGGTGGGCTGGGTTTTGCCTACAAGTGGAACATGGGCTGGATGCACGATTCGCTGCATTACATCCAACAGGACCCGGTGTACCGCGCCCATCATCACAACGAGCTGAGCTTCGGCCTGGTGTACGCCTGGTCCGAGCGCTTCGTGCTGCCGATTTCCCATGACGAGGTGGTCCACGGCAAGCGCTCGTTGATCGACAAGATGCCCGGCGATCGTTGGCAGAAGTTCGCCAACTTGCGCGCCTACCTCAGCTTCATGTGGGGCCATCCCGGCAAGAAACTGTTGTTCATGGGCTGCGAATTCGGTCAGTGGCGCGAATGGAACCACGACCAGCAACTGGATTGGTACTTGCTGCAATACCCTGAGCACCGTGGGGTGCAGAAGCTGGTGAGCGATCTGAACCGCCTGTACCGCGAAGAGCCCGCGTTGCACGACCAGGACGACGCGCCCCAGGGGTTCCAGTGGCTGATTGGCGACGATGCGATGAACAGCGTCTACGCCTGGCTGCGCTGGAGCAAAAGTGGCCGTCCGGTATTGGTGGTGGCGAACTTCACGCCGGTGCCGCGGGAAGCCTATCGGGTCGGGGTGCCGTTCGCCGGTCGTTGGGCAGAACTGCTCAATAGCGATGCCGATACCTACGCCGGTTCCAACTATGGCAATGGCGGCGGCGCCATGGCTGAAGAGGTCCCCAGCCATGGCCAGTCCCTGTCGCTGGAGCTCAATCTGCCGCCGTTGGCGGTGTTGATCTTGCGGCCGGAGGGCTGATACGGCAGGGAGTAGCGTGGATCAAACTGTGGCGAGGGGATAAATCCCCTCGCCACAGGCAGTAGAGTCGCTTCAGCGAACGAGGCACGGCTGTTTGTTGTTGAAGCTCCAGCCCGGAATCAGATACTGCATCGCCACCGCATCGTTCCGCGCGCCGAGTCCCATGCCCTTGTACAGCTCATGGGCCTTGGCCAGCTGATCCATGTCCAGTTCTACCCCCAGCCCCGGTTTCTTCGGTACTTGCACGCAGCCGCCATTGATCTGCAGCGGCGCCTTGGTCAGGCGCTGGCCGTCCTGCCAGATCCAGTGGGTGTCGATGGCAGTGATCTCGCCCGGCGCGGCGGCCGCTACGTGGGTGAACATCGCCAGGGAAATGTCGAAGTGATTGTTGGAGTGCGAGCCCCAGGTCAGGCCCCATTCGTTGCACATCTGCGCCACCCGCACCGAACCCTGCATCGTCCAGAAATGCGGGTCGGCCAGGGGAATGTCGACGGACTGCAAGGTAATGGCGTGGCCCATTTCGCGCCAGTCGGTGGCGATCATGTTGGTGGCCGTCTTGAGGCCGGTGGCGCGACGAAACTCGGCCATGACCTCACGGCCCGAATAACCGTTCTCGGCCCCGCAAGGGTCCTCGGCATAGGCCAGCACCTGGTGCTGGTCGCGGCACAAGCGGATCGCTTCCTTGAGCGACCAGGCGCCGTTCGGGTCCAGGGTGATACGGGCCTGGGGGAAGCGCTCGGCCAGCGCCGTCACCGCTTCGATCTCCGCGTCGCCCTTGAGCACGCCACCCTTGAGCTTGAAGTCCTGGAAGCCATAGCGCGAATGGGCTGCTTCGGCTAGGCGGACCACGGCGTCGGCGTCCAGGGCTTTCTCGTGGCGGACACGGAACCACTCGTTATCGGCATCCGGTTCGCTGCGGTAGGGCAGGTCGGTCTGCTGGCGATCGCCGACGTAGAACAGGTAGCCGAGCATCTTCACCTCGTCGCGTTGCTGGCCTTCGCCCAGCAGGGCTGCGACCGGTACGTCCAGGTGCTGGCCCAGCAAATCCAGCAAGGCGGCTTCCAGACCGGTGACCGCGTGGATGGTGATGCGCAGGTCGAAGGTCTGCAGGCCACGGCCGCCGGCATCGCGGTCGGCGAAGGCCTGGCGTACCGTGTTGAGAATTTTCTGGTACGTGCCGATGGGCTGGCCGACCACCAGCGAGCGCGCGTCTTCGAGGGTCTGGCGGATGCGTTCGCCGCCGGGCACTTCGCCGACGCCGATGTGGCCGGCGTTGTCCTTGAGGATGACGACGTTACGGGTGAAGAACGGGCCATGGGCGCCGCTGAGGTTCAGCAGCATGCCGTCGTGACCGGCCACGGGCACGACCTGCAGGCTGGTGATGATCGGGGCGTTGCGGGTTTCTGTGAGGCTCATCGGTACTTATCCTTGGGCAATCGAATGATCAGACGTGGCTGGCAGCCGGGTTGGCCGGTGTCGTGGCAGGCTTGGATTTGGGGGTATTGCGCGCGGCAAACACGATGATCGCGGCGATGATCGAAGTGGCCGCCAAACCATAGAGGCCGCCCTGGATCGAGCCGGTGTGCTGCTCCAGCAGGCCGAAAGTGGTGGGTGCGACGAACCCGCCCAGGTTGCCCACGGAGTTGATCAAGGCAATTACCCCGGCGGCGATCCGGGCGTCCAGGTATGCCTGGGGAATCGGCCAGAACAGCGACGAGGCGGACTTGAAGCCCAGGGCCGCGAAGCAGATGGCGACGAAGGCGAAGATCGGCCCGCCGGTGGTGGACATGAACATCCCGGCGGCGGCGATCAGCAAGGCGGCCGCGACCCACGCCTGCTGGAATTTCCACTTGGCCGACAGCGAGGCGAAGGCGTACATGCCGACGATCGACAGCAGCCACGGAATCGAATTGAACAGGCCGACCTGGAGATCGCTCAGTTCGCCCATCTTCTTGATGATGCTCGGCAGCCAGAACGTGGCGGCGTAGATCGTCAGTTGAATGAAGAAGTAGATCAGGCAGAACAGGATGATCTGGCGGTCCTTGAGCAACTGGCCGATGGACAGCTTGATCGGCGAAGCGGCTTCGCGGGCGCGCTGTTCATCGTCGATGGTCTTGACCAGCACGTCTTGTTCTTCGCGGCTCAGCCACTTGGCGTCGTGGGGCTTGGAGTCCAGCCAGCACCAGACGAAGACGCACAGGCCCACGGAAAACATCCCTTCGATGAAATACATCCACTGCCAGCCGTGCATGCCCAGGCCGTTGATCTGCAGCAGCAGGCCTGACAGCGGGCCAGAGATCAGCGAAGCAATGGCCGAGCCGCTGAGGAAGATGGCGATGGCTTTACCGCGTTCGACCGCGGGCAACCAGCGGGTGAAGTAGTAGATGACACCGGGGAAGAACCCGGCCTCGGCCACCCCCAGCAAAAAGCGCAGGATGTAGAAGTGGGTTTCGTTCTGGATGAAGGCCATGCCGGCGGCCACCAGGCCCCAGGTGAGCATGATGCGAGTCAGCCAGATGCGCGCGCCGATTCGTTGCAAGAGGATGTTGGACGGGACTTCGAACAGCGCGTAGCCGATGAAGAACAGGCCCGCGCCAAATCCGTAGGCGGCGGCGCCGATGCCCAGATCGTGCTCCATGTGGGCGCGTACGAAGCCGATGTTTACCCGGTCGATGTAGTTGACGATAAACATGATGACGAACAGCGGCAGGATGTGGCGCTTGACCTTGGCGATGGCCGACAGCAGCACGGGATCTGCCCCGGCGTTCGCCTGGAGGCTGGAGGTGTTCATTGGTTTTTTCTCCCACTCGTTATTTTTATGCGGGGCATCGTGCAGGTGCCGATGTTGATAGACATCATACAACTTGATTTTTTTGCGCAGCAAGGCTTTTTTGAGTGCGCCTGGATCGGCGGTAGGGTGATTTTATTTGGTTTTGTTGGGTTTCGTTGGGTTTTGATGATTGTTAAGGCGTCGATGCGAACGCAAAAGCTCAGGGCGGATATCGAGTCTTCTGACGGGATATTGAGTGTTGTCATACAAGTTGGGGTGTAGAGAAGGAGATTCGGCCGCCTACGGGTGATAGGATTGGCCGGCCTGTCTTCGAGGAACCCCGGCGATGCCGCAAGACACTGAAGCGCCCTTGCGCAAACGTACCCACAACCTGGCCCACGACCTGGTGGCGAAGCTGAGTCAGAGCATTCTGCTGGGGCAGTTGAAGCCCGGGGAGAAACTGCCTTCCGAGGGGGCGATCGTGCGGGAGCACGGGGTCAGCCGCACGGTGGTGCGCGAGGCGATCTCCAAGCTCCAAGCCTCGGGGCTGGTGGAGACCCGGCATGGCATCGGCACGTTTGTCCTGCAGCAGACCGGCGAGCCGGGCTTGCGGCTCAACGTCGACACTGCGGCGGGTGTGCGCGGGATCCTGGAGCTGCGTATGGGCCTGGAAACCCAGGCGGCCGCCCTGGCGGCGCGACGCCGCAGCGAACGCCAGCTGCAGCAGATGCGCCAGGCCCTGGATGATTACCAACGCTTGCTCAGCAGCAACGACAGCTGCGTGGAAGCCGACCGGCGCTTTCACCTGCTGATCGCCGAGGCCACGGACAACACCAGTTTCGTTGAAATCATGCAGCACCTGGGCAATGCGCTGATTCCCCGGACACGCGTCAACCTGGCCGAGCGCGGCCAGGCCGACCTGGGCAAGTTGGCGCAGTTGGCCAACCTCGAACACGAAGCGATTTTCAACGCCATCAAGCGCCAGGATCCGGACGCCGCCCGCGCCGCCATGTGGCTGCACCTGACCAACAGCCGCGACCGGCTAGGGGCGGGGAACTGACGAGCCGCCGCGCCCCCCAGGTTGTTTGTGGACGGTGTTACAGTCGGTCTTTCCTTGCCCAGCAATCATCCAGGGACCCCCATGCCTGAACGCCGTCTTCCCTCGATCGCCTATCGCGCCTTCCTCTTCGACATGGACGGCACACTGCTCAATTCCATCGCCGCCGCCGAGCGGATCTGGATGCGCTGGGCGCTGCGTCACGGTGTGGATGTGGCGACGTTCTTGCCGACGATCCATGGCGTGCGCGCCATCGACACCATTGCCCGCCAGCACTTGCCGGGTGTCGATGCCGCCGCCGAAGCCGAGCAGATCACCCGCGAGGAAATCGACGACGTCGAAGGCGTGGTGCCGGTGCCGGGTGCGCTGGCGTTCCTGGAACAACTGCTGCCGTCGCAATGGGCCATCGTCACCTCGGCGCCCATGGCATTGGCCTTGCGTCGCATGGAGGCGGCAGGGATTGCGCGTCCGGGCGTGATGGTCACGGCCGAAGACGTGAGCGACGGCAAACCCAACCCCGCCTGCTATCGCCTGGCCGCCGAACGGCTGCAAGTGGCTGCGCAGGCCTGCCTGGTTTTCGAAGACGCCGAAGCGGGGATCAAGGCCGGCGAGGCGGCGGGGGCGGATGTGCTGGTGGTGACGGCGACCCATGGGCATCCAGTGGTGACCGCGCATCCGCAGATCGAGGATTACCAGGGGCTTGGGGTTGAGGTGGAAGGCGACGGGTCGATGCGGCTAGGCAGGTCCTGAGGCGATCCCGTGGCGAGGGAGCTTGCTCCCGCTGGGTTGCGCAGCAGCCCCAATCCGACACCTTGGTACATCAGGCAGATTGCATTCGACGGGTTTGGGGTCGCTGCGCAACCCAGCGGGAGCAAGCTCCCTCGCCACGGGATTGGGTGGGATTTGAGTGGTGGGAAGCAGGTCAGGTCGCTGTCGCGAACCAGCTTGCTCCCACATTCTGATCAGTGATGATCTTTTGGAGTGCTCAGGACACCACGCGATAGCACGGCACATACGCCGCGCCGCCTGGCAGTTTCATGCGGTGCTGGGCGACGAAGGCCTGGAGCAGGCGGTCGAGGGGTTCCATGATGGCGGCGTCGCCGTGGATCTCGTAAGGGCCGTGTTCCTCGATCAGGCGAATGCCCTTGTCCTTGACGTTGCCGGCAACGATCCCCGAAAACGCGCGCCGCAGATTGGCCGCCAGTTCATGGGCGGGCAGGTCACGGCTCAGGCCCAGGCTGGCCATGTTGGCGTGGGTCGGGTCGAACGGGCGCTGGAAGCCTTCGTCGATCTTCAGCAGCCAGTTGAAGTGGAAGGCGTCGTTGCGTTCGCGACGGAACTGCTTGACCGCCTTGAGCCCTTGGGTCATTTGCCGCGCCACTTCGGCCGGGTCGTCGATGATGATCTGGTAATGCTTCTGCGCTTCCTCGCCCAGGGTCGCGCCGACGAAGGCGTGCAACTGATCGAGGTACGGCGCGGCACTTTTCGGCCCGGTGAGCACGACGGGGAACGGCAGGTCCTGGTTGGCCGGGTGCATCAGGATGCCCAGCAGGTAGAGAAATTCTTCTGCCGTGCCCGCGCCACCCGGGAAGATGATGATGCCGTGGCCCACACGCACGAAGGCTTCCAGGCGTTTTTCGATGTCCGGCAGGATCACCAGTTCATTGACGATCGGGTTCGGCGCCTCGGCGGCGATGATGCCCGGCTCGGTCAGGCCCAGGTAGCGCCCGCCGTGGATACGCTGCTTGGCGTGGGCAATGGTGGCGCCTTTCATCGGGCCTTTCATCACGCCCGGGCCGCAGCCAGTGCAGATGTCCAGGCTGCGCAGGCCCAGTTCGTGGCCGACTTTCTTGGTGTACTTGTATTCTTCGGTGTTGATGGAGTGACCGCCCCAGCACACGACGATCTTCGGCTCCACGCCGGGGCGCAGGGTGCGGGCGTTGCGCAGCAGGTGGAACACGTAGTCGCTGATGCCCTGGGAAGAACTGAGGTCGATGCGCTGGCTGTCCAGTTCGTTCTCGGTGTAGACGATGTCGCGCAAGGCGCTGAACAGCATCTCGCGGGTGCTGGCGATCATTTCGCCGTCGACGAAGGCGTCGGCCGGCGCGTTCAGCAGTTCCAGGCGTACGCCGCGGTCCTGCTGGTGAATACGGATCTCGAAGTCCTTGTAGGCTTCCAGGATGGTCTTGGCGTTGTCGACATGGGCGCCGGTATTGAGGATAGCCAGGGCGCACTGGCGGAAAAGGGTATAGATACTGCCGGAACCGGCTTCGCTCAGTTGCTGGACTTCGCGCTGGGACAAGGTTTCCAGGCTGCCCTTGGGGCTCACGGAGGCGTTGATTACATGTCTTTGAGTCATTCAGCTTTCCTTGAAAACGATGCCGTACGTCAGGGGGCGGCACCTTGAAAAAAACATCCACGCTAGAAGATCGCACGATCCTTGTCGTATCGCCACTTTGGCTCAGTTGCGACGCAAAATGAGCCCCAGCATAGCTAAATTGCCGGGGGCTGCGATAATGCCTGACGTTTTTTGAACCGTAGCCTTTTTTGAGCCGTACAAGGAAACCGCACCGGATGTTCGAGATCACCCCGTGGGACGCCGCCACCTACCGGCAACAGACCCGTCGCAGCACCCTCATCGTGGCTGTGGTGTTCCTGGCCCTGGCGATGCTGCTGTCCAGCCTGGCCGTGAAGCTGTTCGGCACGCCGGGCGGTGACAACTTCCGGGTCAATCTGGCTGGAGTAGCGGTCGCGGTGCTGGTGATGATTGCACTGCTGCGGGCTTATTTCCGGTCGCAGCCGTGGATGGCGGCGGCCATGTATGGCTGGCGACTCAAGCGCAGCCTGATGAGCGTGACCAACGTGATGCATCATGTGAGGGCGGGTGTGCAGGCCCAGGACCCCAGCGCCATGAAGCTGTTGCGGTTCTATCATTTGGGGTTGGCACAGATGCATCGGCTGGACGCCAACTCCAGTGACCAGGGTTCGCTGGCCCGCGAGGCGGATGAGCATCTGGCAAATATGCAGGCGTTAAACCTCGATGCCGAACAATCGCGCCTGGACCCGGCCTGGATCGAGACGGTGAAGCGCACTTATAACGGGCGTTGAGGTATCGGGCGGATTGGCGCACTGTCCGGTGACAGTGTTGGATATATAAATAATGGAGCGCTGGGGCGCAGCAAGACTGCGCCCCAGCGGTTTTCCAGGTTACGACTTGCGGCCGCCGCCGTGGCTGCGTTCGCCACCTTTCTTACCGGCTTCAGAAGCTTTTTCCCGGTCGTTTGCAAAGTTGCCGCCCGAAGCATGTCCGCCTTTCTTGCCGGCTTCGGATGCTTTTTCACGATCATTTGCGAAGTTGCCTGGGTTCTTGTTTCCGGTATTAGCCATTTTGAGAATCCTCATTTTGGTTAAGCGAGCAACTGCCTCGCCTAACTGTGAAAGAAAATTCCCGAGGGAAGTTTAGTAAAAACGTTTCGTTGACGACGAACGGTAAATCGGCCTCGGCCGGGTAAGTAAAAAGTTATACGGCCGCCTCGCTTTAAAGTTGTACAAAGTTATCGCAAGCCCCTTGCTGCACTGTTGTCAGTCTTCTCCGCCACTGACTTTCCAGTGCTTGGCATCGCTGGCAAACGTCACTTGTTCGACCCGATGCGCGATGCCGAAGGCCAGCGAGTTTTCCGCCGGGATTACCCGCTCTTCGGCGCACAGGCATTTGAAAATATCCAATTGAGTGGCGGCGCCCGCCGTCTCCTTGACGTAGATCTCCACGTAGCGCGCCACGTCGTTGTCCAGGCTGGACAGGTACTCGCGCAGGCGAGAATGGTCCACGGACTTCTGACCGAAATACCAGTTCATAGGGTGGATCAAAAAGCGCGAGTGCGGGGTGGTGGTGCGGTCGCTGGCGGCCAGGTACATGATGATGCCCATCGACTCGATATTGCCGGCGTTCACGGCGCGAACCGGCACGGGGAGGGATTTGATGAAGGTGTAGAGGGTGAAGCCGAAGTTGGTGCTGCCGCCGACGGTCGAGAGATTGAGCATCAACGAGTCGGCGCCTTTTTCAATGGCTTCCAGGCAATGGTCGCGAAAGCGTTCGGTGGTTCCCTGATCGATCTGGCAATGAAAATGGACAATGTGTTCGGACATCGGAAACTCCTGTCAATTTCCCGTATTGACGCATCGGCCTTTCGCGCCGCAGTACAGTTGGGAGTTCTGCCTGCCGGGGATTGTTCCTCGCAAGTCGCCCCTCTCATGTAAGGCTGTCGACAAACCTGTGGCGAGGGAGCTTGCTCCCGCTTGGGTGCGAAGCGTCCATCAAAACGGGTCTGCTGCGCCCGAACGCGGACCGGCCCAGCGCGAGCAAGCTCCCTCGCGAAGGCGGTAGTACCGTCAACATCCCTGCAGGCTGACCCACCGCTTTCGTCGGATCGCCGCCCGGAGCAAGCCCGCTCCCACGGGGACCATGCTGCTTGAAGACCTACGCCAACACCGCCACCGCCTTGATCTGCGCCCACAGCGCCTGCCCCGGATGCAGTTTCAACTGGTCACGGGAATAGCGGGTGATGCGCGCCAGAAGCGGTGTACCGGCGGCGTCCAGGCGGATCAAGGCGTGAGCGGCGTTGTCGGCGGCCATTTCGCTGACCACCGTGACCGGCAACCGATTGAGGATGCTGGTCTGGGCATCGTTTGCCAGGCTGAGGCTGACGTCCCGGGCCTGGACCTTGAAACGCAACGACTGTCCGAGGGCCATGGACGTGTGGGCCACCCGCACGTTCAATTGGCTGCCGGGCAGGGCCAGGGTCAGCAATTGATAATCGAGGTCATAAGCGCTGACTTTGCCCTGGACCACCACCCCCGCGTCATCCCCCAGCGCCAGTGGCAGGTCGAGGCGGGCCAGGGTCTGGCCGATCGGCCCGCAGGCCAGTGCGCGGCCTGATTCGAGCAACACGATATGGTCGGCCAGGCGTGCCACTTCGTCCTGGGAGTGGCTGACGTACAGGATGGGGATGTCCAGTTCATCGTGCAGCCGTTGCAGGTAGGGCAGGATTTCGTTTTTGCGCCGGCTGTCGAGGGCGGCCAGCGGTTCATCCATCAGCAACAGCCGTGGACTGGTCAACAAGGCCCGGGCAATGCCCACGCGCTGGCGTTCGCCGCCGGACAGATTGTGCGGCTGGCGATCGAGCAGGTGACCGATGCCCAGCAGGGTGGTCGCCTGGTCCATGTCCACTCGCCGTTGCGCCCGTGCGATGCGCTTGAGACCGAACGCCAGGTTGGCCCGCACCGACAGATGCGCGAACAGGCTTGCCTCCTGGAACACATAGCCCAGCGCCCTTCGGTGAGGGGGCACGAACACGCCGCGCTCACTGTCCTGCCAAACCTCGCCATTGACTTCGAGAAAGCCGCGGGCGGGTTGTTCCAGTCCGGCGATGCAACGCAGGCAGGTGGTCTTGCCGGAGCCGGACGCTCCGTACAGCGCCGTCACGCCGCGACCCGGCAGTTGCACATCGAGGTCCAGTGAAAACGCCCCGTGTTCGAGTTGGAAACGCGCTTGGATCATCGATCAGCTCCAACCTGCCCGGGCTTTTCGGCTGGAGTACAGCGCCAGCAGCACCAGGAACGAGAACACCAGCATGGCGGCGGCCAGCCAATGGGCCTGGGCGTATTCCAGGGCTTCGACATGGTCGTAGATCTGTACCGACACGACGCGGGTTTTCTCCGGGATGTTGCCGCCGATCATCAGCACCACGCCGAACTCACCTACGGTGTGGGCAAAGCCCAGGATCGCGGCGGTGATGAAACCTGGCCGGGCCAGGGGCAGGGTGACGCTGAAAAACGTATCCCACGGCCCCGCCCGCAAGGTGGCGGCGACTTCCAGGGGACGGGGGCCGATCGCGGAAAAGGCGTTCTGCAACGGCTGCACCACGAACGGCATCGAATACAACACCGAGCCGATGACCAGCCCGGTGAAGCTGAAGGTGAGGGTACCCAGGCCCAGGGCCTGGGTGAACTGGCCGATCCAACCGTTGGGCCCCAGCGTCAGCAACAGGTAAAAGCCGATCACTGTTGGCGGCAGGACCAACGGCAAGGCCACCACCGCCCCCACGGGGCCGCGTAGCCACGATGGGGTGCGCGACAGCCACAGGGCGATGGGGGTGCCGACGAGCAGCAGGATCAGCGTGGTCAACGACGCCAGTTTGAGGGTCAGCCAGATGGCTGCGAAGTCGGCACTATTAAGGGGCATCTAGCGTTGGTAGCCATAGGATTGGATGATTGCGGCGGCTTTCGGACCCTTGAGGTAATCCACCAGCGCCAGGGCGGCGGGGTTGTCGCGGCCTTTGCTGAGGATGACCGCGTCCTGTTTGATCGGGTCATGCAGTTGGGCCGGGACGATCCAGGCCGAACCGGTGGTCACCTTGCCATCCTTGTAGATCTGCGACAAGGCGACGAAGCCGAGTTCGGCGTTGCCGGTGGATACGAACTGGTAGGCCTGGGTGATATTCTGGCCCTCGACGAGCTTGCCTTTGACCTGTGCGGTCATCCCCAGCTTGTCCAGCACCTGGGTCGCGGCCAGGCCGTAGGGGGCCGCTTTCGGATTGGCGATGGACAGGTGTTGGAAGCCATTGTCCTTGAGCACCTGGCCCGTGCTGTCGACATAGCCGTCCTTGGCCGACCACAACGCCAGCGTGCCGATGGCGTAGGTGAAGCGCGAGCCCTTGACGGTGTCGCCTTCGCTTTCCAGCTTGGCCGGGGTGGTGTCATCGGCGGCGAGGAAGACTTCGAACGGCGCGCCGTTCTTGATCTGGGTGTAGAACTGCCCTGTCGCACCGTACGCCGCCACCAGCTTGTGGCCGGTGTCTTTTTCGAAGTCGGCGGCGATGGCCTGGATCGGCGCGGTGAAATTGGCGGCGACGGCCACCTGGACCTCATCGGCCTGGACAGCGCCGGCGGCAAAGAGTGTGGTCAGCAACAATGGTGCAAAGCGGATGAGGCGCATGGGTGGGGCTCCGTAGGGGGGATTCGTTATATACAAGAATATATAGCGAATGGCTAGCAAACGGAACGCGGCATTTTGCCTGCTCCCACAGGTTGGCGGTGTGCCCGGATGTGCCGTTAGTCCCCTAACCCCTGTGGGAGCGACTACTCGCGATGGCGTGCTAATGGGCGATGATAACCGTCAGGACCGACCAGGGCGATTGAGCTGAGCCAGCGACTCTTCGGCCAGGCGCCTGGTCAGCTCGCTGCTCGACAGCTCCCGGCCCAGGGGAAACGCCTGGCCGGCCCAGAGGGTGCTGAAGTCGGCTTCGTCCTTGGCGCGCAGGGGCATCAGCGCCCCGCCGGCCAGGGGGAAGGCCGGTGCCAGCGGGTTCATCGGGCCGACTTCGCGCATCACCCGGTTGACGATGCCCCGGGCCGGGCGACCGGTGAACAGGTTGGTGACGGCGGTCTGGCTTTCCTTGGCCGTGCGCAGCGCGCGGTGATGGGACGCGCTGATCTTGGCCTCGGGGGTGAACAGGTAGGCGCTGCCCAATTGCACCGCCGAGGCGCCCAGGGCGAACGCCGCGACAATGCCGCGGGCGTCGCCGATGCCACCGGCGGCGATCACCGGCACGCTCACCGCGTCCACCACCTGGGGCAGCAACGCAAACAGGCCCACCTGGGTGTCGAGGTTGTCGCTGAGGAACATCCCGCGATGGCCGCCCGCTTCATAGCCCATGGCGATGATCGCATCGCAACCGTGCTGTTCCAGCCAGATGGCTTCCTCGACGGTGGTGGCCGACGAGAGAATTTTCGCGCCGGTGGCCTTCACCCGGTCGAGCAAGGACTTTTCCGGCAGGCCGAAATGGAAACTGACCACGGCGGGACGCATCTCTTCCAGCACGCGGCAGGCGGCATCATCGAACGGCGTGCGGTTGGACACTGGCGTCGGTGCGCCGAAATCGGCGCCCAGTTCCTCGTAGTAAGGCTTGAGCCGCTGTTTCCAGGCCTCGGCCCGCTGCGCATTGAAGGCCGGTGGCTGGTGGCAGAAAAAGTTCACGTTGAATGGCTTGTCGGTCTGCTCGCGGATCGTCACCAGCGCCTGGCGCAGTTGCTCGACGTCCAGCATCGCCGCCGGCATCGAGCCCAGCCCGCCGGCATTGCACACGGCGACGACCATGGCCGGCCCGGTCACTCCGGCCATCGGTCCCTGGATGATGGGCAGCTCGATACCGAGCAGGTCGAGAAGGCGGGTGTCTGGCCACTGGCTCATGTGCGGGTCTCCGACGGCAGAAGGAAACAGGGTTTTTAGCAGGTGTGGCCCGGTCACGGCCAGTCGAGTTTTTCAATCGAGGTTTACAGCGGCCCCGAGTCGATGGCGATCTACATCGGTGTTCAATCGCCCGATGAGCGCTCCAGCGCCAGCAACTGACGCTTGCGCTCTACACCCCAGCGGTAGCCCGACAGGTTGCCGTCGCTGCGCACCACCCGGTGGCACGGAATCGCCACCGCCAGGCTGTTGGCACCGCAGGCCTGGGCCACCGCGCGCACCGCCTTGGGCAGGCCGATGCGCTGGGCGATCTCGGCGTAGCTGGCGGTGCTGCCGGGCGGAATCTCGCGCAGGGCCTGCCAGACTCGTTCCTGGAACGCGGTGCCTTGCAGGTCCAGGGGCAGGTCCAGGCCCAGCGCGGGGGCTTCGATGAAGCCCACCACTCGGGCGATCAACTGTTCGAAGTCTCGGTCGGCACCGATGAGGTTGGCGCGGCGGAATTTGTCTTGCAGGTCTCGCACCAGCGCATCCGGGTCGTCTCCCAACAGAATCGCGCATACGCCACGGTCGCTTTGCGCCACCAGTATCGCGCCGAGGGCGCATTGGCCGACGGCAAAACGGATGTCGGTGTTCTGCCCGGCGGCGCGGTAATCGGTGGGTTTCATGCCGAGCACGCGGTCGGCGGCTTCATAAAAGCGGCTGTTGGAATTGAAACCGGCATCGTAGAGCGCCTCGGTGATCGTGCCGCCATCGGCCAGGCGTTCGCGCACCTTGCGGGAGCGGTGGGCGGCGGCGTAACCCTTGGGCGTCAGGCCGGTGACTGCCTTGAAGACCCGATGAAAATGGAAGGGGCTCAAACCCGCGCCCTGTGCCAGTTCATTCAGGCCCGGCAGCGTTTCGGCCGCCTCGATCTGCCGGCAGGCCGCCGCGACCCGGGCCGCTTGCTGGGCGGCGACCTGGGTCTGGTCCCGGGCCGAGCGCTTGCTGGGACGATAGCCCGCCGCCTGGGCCTGTTCCGGCGTGTCGAAGAATTCGACGTTGCGCGGGTTGGGCAGGCGCGACGGGCTGCTGGGGTGGCAATAGACGCCGGTGGTTTTCACGCCGTAGACGAATTGCCCGTCGGCGCGCGGGTCCCGGGCGAGCACGGCGGCCCAGCGCGGGTCCAGTTCAGGGGCGCGATTGTTCGAAGTGCTGTTCATGGTCGTTCTGTCCATTGGCCCGTTTTGACTACAGTAGCCGGCCTGCGCGGCGGCAACACTCCGGGTCTTGCGGTTGAATTCGGCCTGTTCACCCGGCGCAGCGAAACGTCAGGTTGATCCGCTGGGCACCCAGGCGCGGATGCTGGCCTGGCTTGAGTGGCAGTACGCCGTGGTAGCGCAAGCGGTCCACGCCGCCCCAGACCACGATGTCACCATGGAACAGCGGGATGCGCAGGCTTTTGTCGCTGCGCTCGAAACCGCCGAACTGGAACACGGCCGGCAAGCCCAGGGACATCGAGACGATGGGCGCGCTGAGGGAGCGTTCGTTCTTGTCCTGGTGCAGCGACATCCGCGCGCCGGGCACGTAGCGGTTGATCAGGCAGGCATCGGGTTCGAAGTGTTCGAACTGCGCTTGCCGGGCGGCGGCCTGCGCCAGTTGGCGAAACACCGCCGGCATGGCAGGCCAGGGCAGGCCGGTCTGCGGGTCGTGGGCTGTGTAGCGATAACCGCTGCGATCGGTGGTCCAGCCCAATGCGCCACAACTGCTCAGGGTCACGGACATGGTGAAGCCGCTGGGCGTGACCATGTGCCGGAACGGTGCCGCTTGCAGGACGGTTTCCAGCGCCGGCAGCAACCGGTCGAGCCAGGGCAGGGTGAACCCGCGCAGCACAAAGGCTTGCTGGCCGATCTGTTCGACCTCGCCAGGCGTCGTCGGCGTCTCGTCGGCGAACAGGTCCAGCGTGATCGGGTTGTCATCATTGCGCATCATGAAAAATAATTCCGAGGGTGTGCCGTTGACCGCCGTGCACGCGGCTGACGCCATGGCGCATGTTCACCCGATAATAACCGCGAACGCCCTTGACTGGCCGTTGATGCACGGCGAACACCACGGCGTCGCCCTGTTTCAGATCGATGACCTGGGGCCGCGACTGCAGGCGTGGGCGCTGTTCGGTGAGGACGAATTCGCCGCCGGTGAAATCCTGGCCCGGGGGCGGCGTACAGGCGGCTCAGCCACTCGGGTGAGCCTCTACAACGCCTTGCTCACCTTGACGTCGCTGATCACATCACCGCTCTGGCCATGCATCGCTTGCAGCACGGCCCTGGCTTCTTCCTCGGTGCCGGTCTGCAATTGGGCGAATTCGAAGCGGCGTTCGTCGTTGAGCTTGTACTTGATGACGTATTTAGTCGTTTGTGCCACGGTTTTGCCTGCCTGGAAGGGGGAAAGGTCAGCTGAGCTTCGTGCTGGAGCGTCGAACGATCTTGATCTTGTGGGTCAGGGTCGGCTTGCGCGTGACACTGATGGCACGGCGGCTGACGGTGTCGATGGTGATATTCCAGAAGCCGGTGCTGGGGGCTGTGATCCTGGCCGGAAACTTGTCGAACGCGCCGCCGTGGTAAGTGTGCCGACCGCCGTTCTTGAAGCTGCGGAAGTTGGCGTCGTTCATCAGGCGAATGTTGCACATTTGGGAGCATTCGATGACGACGATGTCGTCCTCGTTCAGGTGCTCGCGCTGGTGGATGAATTTCATGGGCGCCTCCAGAAGGGCATTTTCTACAAAATCAAACGATGACAAGAACAATGACGTGCAGTTTATCAGCACCGGGAGGTTAATATCCGGCCCGTGTCCCAGGCTCGGCCCATTTATCGATGCGAGGGCAAAAATAAAGGCAGCAGGCGCTGGAGAAAAACGCCGTTTGCACTGTCGGACGGTCTTTAACGGAGGATTCCTATGAAGCACAGCGTGTGGGTATTGGCACTGGCCTTGGGTGGATGTGCATCCGTATCGGACATCAACCAGACGCCGCCCACCATGAGCGTCATCTCCGGAAAGAAACCCCACGAGTACGCCAAGTGCGTCGCCGACAGGCTGGCCAGCAGCCGTGGTGCGTTGCAGGTGGAACCGCACAAGAACGGCGTCCGGCTGATCGTTCCGGGTAAATTGTCCTCTCTGCCGGCCGCCGTGTTCGACATTGACGAACGCTCCGGCGGCAGCAGCATCAAGCTGCACGAAAGCATGTCCAACGTCCCTGTGCGTCCTGGGGATGTGCAGGACGCGGCCAACGCCTGTATCTCCGGCTAAACGTGGCCGAGGCCTGACGAACGAGGCGGGCATCGGCTAGACTGGCGTCCTTAAAAAAGAAATGCCGCCACGGTCAACGTTGGCGGCATTGTTATGGATGGAGTCCAGTCGATGAAACGCGAGCAGGTGCGTCAGCGCCATGCAGAAGGCCTGGTGTGTGCCACCCACGTGATTCAGAACCCGGCGTGCCCAGGTGAGTGGATCGTCTTTTTCAAGAAAAGCGCCGGTCGCAGCTTTTTCCTGGTGGATGACCAGGACGAAGTCGAGTCCTTCAGCCGTCTCGATGACCTGGTTGAAACCATACGCGGTTTGGGGATCAAGTTCGCCGAGATCCATATCTAGGCTTCACTTGCACACCACCACAACACTGCGGCGGGTGTAGTTACCGACATCGACGCCCAGGGTCTTGTCGCTTGCCTTGGCCTGGGGCGTGCCTTGGGTGCCGACGATGCGATAGCCGGTGCCCGCACAGGACGCATCGGCCTTTTCATAGCAGCTGGCCCAGGAATTGGCTTCGCCGGAACAGTCGATGGTTAGGCCCTGCTCGCCATTGGCCAGGTAGGTGTCTTCCACCGAGGCACAGCCCGCCAGGGCCAGGACTGTAGACAGCGCCAGAAGTGTCTTCATCGGATCGTCATCGAGAGGAGGGGGCTGGCGCGAGGTTATAGCGAACGGCCATCGCGGTACAGCAAAACAAGCCTGGTTCAAGGCCAAGGGGCATGAATCGCAGGCTTGTCGGCTTTACTTCTTGCGGGCGGGGCTGCGAGCGGGGGCCGCCTGGCGCTCTTTTGGGGCCGGGGCGCTGCGCTCGTCGTGGAAAACGGCTGCCACTTCCACTGCCATTGCCTTGCTAGGCAAGGGACCGGCGACCTGCTCGCCGTGGTAGTTGATAATCCACCATTGGCCGTCCTTTTCCTGGATGACCGAATAACCGTTTGCGTTTCGTGCCGACATCTAGCTGCCTCGTTGGCGTGATCAAGGCCGGCATGATACTGCAAATGCTCGCAAACGGTGTTCATGAGCGTAGAGTGAGGGCGCCGTCAGCAGCGAAACGAAAGGCGATGGAACTATCCGCCGTTTTTTATTTCTCTATGATGGCATCGGTTGGCCATTGCGGGCATTGTAAGGTGCCCGCTGCCTGATTAGACTGCGCCGAAACTCGTACATACCGCCTTTTCAAGGACTTATATGATCAAGAAATGCTTGTTCCCAGCAGCCGGTTACGGTACTCGCTTCCTGCCAGCGACTAAAGCCATGCCCAAAGAAATGCTGCCGGTGGTGAACAAGCCACTGATCCAGTACGGCGTCGAAGAAGCCCTGGATGCGGGCCTGACTGAAATCTCCATCGTCACGGGCCGCGGCAAGCGCGCACTGGAAGACCATTTCGACATCAGCTACGAGCTGGAAAACCAGATCAAGGGCACTGACAAGGAAAAATACCTGGTCGGCATCCGCAAGCTGCTGGACGAGTGCTCGTTCTCCTACACCCGCCAGACCGAGATGAAAGGCCTGGGCCACGCCATCCTGACCGGCCGTCCGCTGATCGGCGACGAACCGTTCGCCGTGGTCCTGGCGGACGACCTGTGCGTCAACCTCGAAGGCGACGGCGTACTGACCCAGATGGTCAAGCTGTACAAGCAGTTCCGCTGCTCCATCGTGGCGATCCAGGAAGTCGATCCGCAGGAAACCAACAAGTACGGCGTCATTGCCGGCGAAATGATCCGCGACGACATCTACCGCGTCCACAGCATGGTTGAAAAGCCAAAGCCAGAAGATGCACCGTCGAACCTGGCGATCATCGGTCGCTACATCCTGACCCCGGACATTTTCGATCTGATCGAACAGACCGAGCCAGGCAAGGGTGGTGAAATCCAGATCACCGACGCCCTGATGAAACAGGCCCAGAACGGCTGCGTCATGGCCTACAAGTTCAAGGGCAAGCGTTTCGACTGCGGTGGCGCCGAAGGCTACATCGACGCAACCAACTTCTGCTTCGAGAACTTCTACAAGACCGGCAAGGCTTACTAAGCCATAGCCCGCGCCGCACCTTGAAAAACGCCCCGACTGGTTCGGGGCGTTTTTTTTCCTCTCGTGGAAACAGCGGGTATGCTGATGGCCTGCCAAAAGGAGACAGAGATGGCCTACGATTTTGACTTGTATGTGATTGGTGCCGGTTCCGGCGGTGTCCGGGCCGCACGGTTCGCCGCCGGTTTTGGTGCCAAGGTGGCCGTCGCGGAAAGCCGTTACCTGGGTGGGACTTGCGTGAACGTTGGCTGCGTGCCGAAAAAGCTGCTGGTCTATGGCGCGCATTACGCCGAGGATTTCGAGCAGGCCTCGGCCTATGGCTGGACGGCGGGCGAGCCCAGCTTCGACTGGGCGACGTTGATCGACAACAAGAACCGCGAAATCAGTCGCCTGAACGGCATCTACCGCAACCTGCTGGTCAACAGTGGCGTGGTGCTGCACGAAGGCCATGCCCGCCTGACCGGGCCCCATGAAGTCGAGATCAACGGCCAACGTTACACCGCCGAACACATCATGATCGCCACAGGCGGCTGGCCGGTGATCCCGGACATTCCTGGACGCGAGCACGCCATCAGTTCCAACGAGGCGTTCTTTCTCAAGGCACTGCCCAAGCGTGTCCTCGTGGTGGGCGGTGGCTACATCGCGGTGGAGTTCGCCGGGATTTTCCACGGCATGGGCGCGCAGACGTCCTTGTTGTATCGCGGTGAACTGTTCCTGCGCGGCTTCGACGGCGCGGTGCGCAAGCACTTGGCCGAAGAACTGACTCGCCGTGGCCTGGACCTGCAATTCAACGCCGACATTGAACGCATCGACAAACAGGACGATGGCAGCCTGCTGGTGACGCTCAAGGATGGCCGCACGCTGCTCACCGACTGCGTGTTCTACGCCACAGGCCGGCGCCCGATGCTCGACAATCTGGGCTTGGAAACCACCGGTGTCACATTGGATGAAAAGGGTTTTGTCCAAGTCAACGAACAGTACGAGACCGCCGAGCCGTCGATCCTGGCCATCGGCGATGTGATCGGTCGTGTGCAGCTCACCCCCGTTGCCCTGGCCGAAGGCATGGCGGTGGCGCGGCGGCTGTTCAAGCCCGAGCAGTATCGCCTGGTGGATTACCGCATGATTCCAACCGCGGTGTTCAGCCTGCCGAACATCGGCACGGTGGGCCTGACCGAAGAGCAGGCCAGGGAAGAAGGGCATGAGGTGCAGGTGTTCGAAAGCCGTTTCCGGCCGATGAAGCTGAGCTTGACCGATTGCCAGGAGCGCACCCTGATGAAACTGGTGGTGGATGCGCGGACTGACAAGGTGCTGGGTTGCCACATGGTCGGTCCGGATGCCGGTGAGATCGTCCAGGGGTTGGCCATCGCGCTCAAGGCCGGTGCCACCAAGCGTGATTTCGACGAAACCATCGGCGTGCACCCGACCGCCGCCGAAGAGTTCGTCACCCTGCGCACGCCAGTCGCCTGATGCGACTGTAGGGGCTCCGATGGGAGCCCCTACAGATTTCTTCTATCTATACGGTTTGCTGATAGCCAAAACCAATCATTCGCATGAGGTTTGCCAATGAGCCAGCCTCGGGGTGTGTGGGTAAGATCCTCTCCATCAACTTTTCAACCCTGACGGAGAAACATCGATGCCTATCATCAACAGCCAAGTCAAACCGTTCAACGCTACCGCTTTCAAAAACGGCGCATTCGTCGAAGTGTCGGACGCCGACCTGAAAGGCAAATGGTCTGTCGTATTCTTCTACCCGGCTGACTTCACCTTCGTTTGCCCAACCGAGCTGGAAGACCTGGCCGACAACTACGCCGAATTCCAGAAACTGGGCGTCGAGATCTACAGCGTCTCCACCGACACCCACTTTGCCCACGCGGCCTGGCACAACACTTCGCCAGCCATCGGCAAGATCCAGTACACCATGATCGGCGACCCGACCCACGTCATCTCCCGCAACTTCGACGTGCTGATCGAAGAAGTCGGCCTGGCTGACCGCGGTACTTTCGTGATCAACCCACAAGGCCAGATCAAGATCGTTGAAATCAACGATGGCGGCGTAGGCCGTGACGCTTCCGAGCTGCTGCGCAAGATCAAGGCTGCCCAGTACGTTGCCGCACACCCGGGCGAAGTCTGCCCAGCCAAGTGGAAAGAAGGCGAGGCCACCCTGGCTCCGTCCCTGGACCTGGTCGGCAAGATCTAAGTCCATGCAGTACTCGAGGGCGGTCATCCGCACCTAAGCAAGCCGCACCGCCCACAAAAAACGCCCGGGCGAGATTCGCTCGGGCGTTGTTTTTTCTGAAATTCAAAAAATGGAAATCGCCCGTATGTTGGACGCCAATCTTAAAGCTCAGTTGAAGTCATACCTGGAACGGGTCACCCAGCCGATCGAGATCGTTGCATCCCTCGACGACGGTGCGAAATCCCAGGAAATGCTCGCGCTACTCAAAGACGTTGCCAGTCTTTCCAACCTGATTACCTTGCTCGACAACGGCACCGATGCGCGCAAGCCTTCGTTTTCGTTGAACCGCCCGGGAGCCGATATCAGCCTGCGTTTTGCCGGCATTCCCATGGGCCACGAATTCACTTCGCTGGTGTTGGCTTTGCTGCAAGTCGGCGGCCACCCTTCGAAGGCCAGTGTCGAAGTGATCGAACAGATCCGCTCCCTTAAAGGTGAGTTCAACTTCGAAACTTATTTCTCGCTGTCGTGCCAGAACTGCCCGGACGTGGTCCAGGCGCTGAACCTGATGGCGGTGCTGAACCCGAACATTCACCACGTGGCCATCGACGGCGCGGTGTTCCAGGCTGAAGTCGATGAACGCCAGATCATGGCCGTGCCAAGCGTCTACCTCAACGGCGTGAACTTCGGCCAGGGCCGAATGGGCCTGGAAGAGATTCTCGCCAAGATCGACACCAGCGGCATCGAACGCCAGGCCGAGAAGATCAGCGCCAAGGACGCCTTTGACGTGCTGGTGGTCGGCGGTGGTCCTGCCGGTGCTTCGGCCGCGATCTACGCGGCCCGCAAAGGCATCCGCACCGCTGTGGCGGCCGAGCGTTTCGGCGGCCAGGTGCTCGACACCATGGCCATCGAGAACTTCATCTCGGTCCAGGAAACCGAAGGGCCGAAGCTGGCCGTTGCCCTGGAAGAACACGTCAAGCAGTACGACGTGGACATCATGAACCTGCAACGTGCCGATGCCTTGGTCCCCGGCAAGGACGGCGAGCTGCACGAAATCAAGTTCGCCAGCGGTGCGCGCCTCAAGGCCAAGACCGTGATCCTGGCCACCGGTGCCCGCTGGCGCGAAATGAACGTGCCGGGCGAGCAGCAATACCGCAACAAGGGCGTGGCGTACTGCCCGCACTGCGACGGTCCGCTGTTCAAGGGCAAGCGCGTGGCGGTGATCGGCGGAGGTAACTCCGGTGTCGAAGCGGCCATCGACCTGGCCGGTATCGTGGCCCATGTCACGCTGCTGGAGTTCGACGTGCAATTACGTGCCGACGCGGTGTTGCAACGCAAGCTGCACAGCCTGCCGAACGTGACCGTGATCACCAACGCCCAGACCACCGAAGTGATGGGCGACGGCCAGAAGGTCAACGGCTTGCGCTACAAGGACCGCCCGAGCGGTGAAGTGCGAGACGTGGCGCTGGAGGGGATCTTCGTGCAGATCGGCCTGCTGCCCAACACCGATTGGCTCAAGGGCACCGTCGAGCTGTCGCCACGGGGCGAGATCATCGTCGACGCCCGGGGTGAAACATCGATCCCCGGTGTGTTCGCCGCCGGTGACGTGACCACCGTGCCGTACAAGCAGATCGTGATCGCCGTGGGCGAGGGCGCGAAGGCTTCGCTGAGCGCCTTCGACCACCTGATCCGCACCTCCGCGCCGGCATAAGCAACCGACCGCTGGAAAAACAAAACCCCATGGGCGGTGGCTCATGGGGTTTTGTTCTATTCGCGATGGGCATTCACCCTCTGTGGGAGCGAGCCTGCTCGCGATAGCGATCTGTCTGGTACATCCATGTTGAATAGGTAGCCGCTATCGCGAGCAGGCTCGCTCCCACAGGGGCCGGTGTACAGGTGGGATTTGTATTGCCCACAAGGTTGGGTTTACAGCGGCGCAGGCTGGATGATTTCCACCCAGTAGCCATCCGGGTCCTTGATGAAGGCCAGGCTTTTCATGCGGCCATCGCTCAGGCGTTTCTGGAAGTCGCAGCCCAGGGCCTCGAAGCGCTCGCAGGCGGCGACGACGTCCGGCACCGAGATGCAGATGTGGCCGAAGCCGCGTGGGTCGGTGTTGCCGTTGTGGTAGGCGAACGCCGGGTCGTTTTCCGTGCCGTGGTTGTGGGTTAGTTCGAGGATGCCCGGGATCGATTTCATCCACTCGGTACGCGCCGCAGCGTCTGCCGGAATCTGGTCCTTGTCCACCAACGCCAGGAAATACAGGCTGAATTCAGCTTCCGGGAAATCGCGTTTTTCCACCAGCGAGAAACCCAGCACGCGGGTGTAGAAGTCCAGGGAGCGAGTGATGTCCTTGACCCGGAGCATGGTGTGGTTGAAGACGAATTTGGCGGTGGCGGCATCGGGTTGGGCGGTGACGCCCGGGAATGTATTGAGTGCTTGCAGGCTCATGGGCCCTCCGAAAAAAAGTGGGGCAAACGGCGTCGCAATGGCTGCGACGGTTCCTGGGCTTGCGTCAGGTGGCTTCCTTGCAGGCAGGTCATGATACGCAAGGGAGCCCGGCATCGCCAAACCCCTGGTCTATTGCCTGTTCTTATGCCTGGCCTCAGACTTTACCGCTTCTCCCTGGGTGTCAAACGCAATGATCCGACTGTTCCTTTCGCTTTGTGTCTTGCTGTCTGCCGTTATCGCGAGTGGCCCCCTTCAGGCTGCAGAGCCGCAGATCGCATGGCCCCCAGGCTGGGCCGTCGAGCCGTTGCCGGCCGATACCGCGACCGCCCAGGCCGCGCCTGGAACCATGCGGCAGCGAGCGACCAAGAGCGATCCGGCAGGCAATGCCTTGATGGTCATGGAACTGACCACGACACCGGTCGAAACTGGCCATCAGGTCAACTTGCAAGGCGTGTTGCTGGAAATGCGTAAGTCAATCCAGAAGGATTTTTTCCAGGGCGGTTACCAAAGTGCCTGCAATAAGATTCATGCGTCCATGTTGGGTGGCGTAACAGCCTTGGAAACCACTTGCACGATCACGCAGAACGGGCAGCACGTACTGTCTCAGACACTCGTTGCGGCATTAAATGACGGCAGGGCTTATGTGCTGTCCTATGCCGGACAGGCGCAGGTGTTTGTTGATAGCCAGGATGAAATACAGTCAGTGCGAAACAGCCTGAAACTATAAGGTTGGTTAGTCGAAAAGTTGCGTCCAATAAAAAAGCCCTGAGAGTACTCAGGGCTTTGCGTTCAAAGGGCTGTCAGCCACGCAACCAGGAATCGACGGTGGCCGCACCGTATTGTTCCTTCCAGGCCTTGAGACCGCGGTGATTGCCGCCCTTGGTCTCGATCAGCTCGCCGGTGTGCGGGTTCTGGTAAACCTTCACCACACGCGCACGGCGGGTTTTGGTGGGTTTGGCCGATTGCAGGCCAGCCTTGGATGCGTTCGGGTCGAGGATCGCGACGATGTCGCGCAGGCTCTTGCCGTAGGTTTTCATCAGCCCCTGGAGCTTTTCTTCGAATTCGATTTCTTTCTTGAGCCCGGCGTCGTTCTTCAGCGATTCCAGCTGCTTGAGCTGCTCTTGAAGGGCCTTTTCGGCTGCACGAAATTCAGCGAGTCTGGACAAAATCGTTACTCCAATCAGATTATTTTGGCTGATACCAACCGCAAGCAAAGCTATAAGCCAAGCGCTTTGAAGCGACTCGGTGAGAATCAATCTCCTGCTATCTAGCACAGGTAAAAAAATTGTAGTAGTTAATCCGGAAAGTGTAAATCGTAACTTTTTCGCTATGTAACAATAGCAAACGCTTTTATCCCTTGACGGGGTGGCTGCCAATAGCCGGGCAGCGGGTAGTTGCCATTAACGCCGAAGGCAATTAAGTCCCCATTACTCATAGGGCAATCAAATAATATTTGTACAGCCCATCATGTGTTCGGCGACGTCGTGTCCTACCCGCAAGTCGATAACTGACGGGCCAGTTCGATAAACGCCAGAGTGGCCGGGGACGCCTGGCGCATGCCTCGCGCATCGGCGGCCTCCTGGCGCAAGGTGTTCGCCAGACCGAGCATGGCCCGGGCCCGCAACAGCAGTCGCTGGCCAATGTCGCTGGGTTCCACCAGCGACTGATGGCGCGTGAACAGCTCCACGCCCAGTTCCTGTTCCAGGGACTTGATGGCATGGGACACCGCTGACTGGCTGATCCCCAAGCGCGTTGCCGCAGCGGTGAAACCCCGCAGTTCGGCGACTTGGGCGAAGATCTCGAGTTGGGTGAGGGTCATGAGGGAATGCTCATTTTACGATGATCGAACATGAGTCAGATAATGAAGCATCTGACCTGGATCAGAAAGCCGCATCGCCACTGGGTGCTTGTGGGAGCAAAGCTTGCTCGCGATGAACGATGACGCGGTTTGCCTGTTGAACCGCGTCGTCTGCATCGCGGGCAAGCCTTGCTCCCACAGGTTTTGCTCCCAACAGTGGGTCCCCCGTTGTTCTCATTAGCGTGCCGTGGTGAACCCATGAAAACCCTCGAACAAACCGCTACCCCCCCATCGGACCTGCCGGTCTATCTCAAGCTCGCCACGGTCACCATGATTTGGGGCGGCACCTTCGTGGCTGGCAGGTTGCTGGCCGGCGCGCTGGCACCGCTGTTTGCCGCCAGCCTGCGCTTTGCACTGGCAAGCCTTGCGTTGTTGCTGTTCCTCGGGCTGGCCGGGATCCGGCTTGCCAGACCCACCCTGAAGCAGGGGCTGCACCTGGCTGCGCTGGGTTTCTTTGGCATCTTTTTCTACAACCTGTGCTTCTTCCAGGGCTTGCAGTACATCAATGCGTCGCGCGCCTCTCTGATCGTGGCCTTGAACCCGGCAGTGATCGGGTTGGTGTCCTGGTGGTTGTTCAAGGAACGGCTGGGTCGGTTGAAAGTGGCGGGCATCCTGTTGTGCATCGGCGGAGCGGGGAGGGTGATCGTCAGTCGTGACCCGTCCTTGCTGCAAGGCACGGCCCAGGGTTGGATCGGTGATCTGCTGATTTTGGGCTGCGTGCTGGGCTGGGGTGTCTATTCGCTGTTTTCCAGGAGCCTGAATGACAGCCTCGGCCCATTGCAGACCGTGACCTGGTCGATCCTGCTGGGCACGTTGATGTTATGGCTGGCCTGCGCGGCGGCGGGGGAGGTGCGCGTCGAAACCTTGCGCGGGCTCGGCGCAGGGCAATGGCTGAGCCTGCTGTACCTCGGCGTGCTGGGCTCGGCCCTGGCCTACATCGCTTGGTATGACGGCATCCGACGGATCGGTGCGACTCGCTCCGGCGTGTTCATCGCCCTCAACCCACTGACCGCTGTCTTGCTGGGTGCGCTGTTGCTCGACGAACGGCTCACCGCCCTGATGTACGTAGGCGGCGGCATGATCCTGCTGGGCATTTTCCTGTGCAACAAACCCCTTGCACGCCCGGCGCAAAAGACGATTTGATACAGGAGACGGACAAAACGGGTTACGCTGTGTAGAATCGATTTACGCATATAAGAATAATGTCTTCTGGCAACAGAAGCTTCGCCCGCAAGAGCCTTGGGTCGACATGAAGATACTTGGGTTTCAACTGATCTACGGCGACTACCTCGCCCGCAGCGTTCGCGGCATTTCCTGCGCGCCACCGCACGTCCTCAGCATCGCCAGCCACTAACGTATTGGTTAATTGACAAGCATGATGAGGCGCCGACATGGCAGATCTATACGAAAACCCCATGGGCCTGATGGGCTTTGAATTCATTGAGTTCGCATCCCCGACGCCCAACACCCTGGAGCCGATCTTCGAGATCATGGGCTTCAGCAAAGTGGCCACGCACCGCTCCAAGGACGTGCACCTGTATCGCCAAGGCGCGATCAACCTGATCCTCAACAACGAACCCCACAGCGTCGCCTCCTACTTCGCGGCCGAGCACGGCCCGTCGGTGTGCGGCATGGCGTTTCGCGTCAAGGACTCGCAGCTGGCCTACAAGCGCGCCCTGGAACTCGGCGCGCAGCCGATCCACATCGAGACCGGCCCGATGGAGCTGAACCTGCCGGCGATCAAGGGCATCGGCGGCGCGCCGCTGTACCTGATCGACCGTTTTGGCGAAGGCAGCTCGATCTACGACATCGATTTCGTGTTCCTTGAAGGCGTCGACCGTCATCCGGTGGGCGCGGGCCTGAAGATCATCGATCACCTGACCCACAACGTGTACCGCGGTCGCATGGCCTACTGGGCCAGCTTCTACGAGAAACTGTTCAACTTCCGCGAGATCCGCTACTTCGACATCAAGGGCGAATACACCGGCCTGACCTCCAAGGCCATGACCGCGCCGGACGGCATGATCCGCATCCCGCTGAACGAAGAATCGTCCAAGGGCGCCGGGCAGATCGAAGAGTTCCTGATGCAGTTCAACGGCGAAGGCATCCAGCACGTGGCGTTCCTCACCGACGACCTGGTCAGGACCTGGGACGCGCTGAAGAAGATCGGCATGCGCTTCATGACCGCACCGCCGGACACCTACTATGAAATGCTCGAAGGCCGCTTGCCGAACCACGGTGAACCGGTCGATGAGCTGCAATCACGAGGGATCCTGCTGGACGGTTCGTCCAACCCGGACGACAGGCGCCTGTTGTTGCAGATATTCTCGGAAACCCTGATGGGCCCGGTGTTCTTCGAGTTCATCCAGCGCAAGGGCGATGATGGTTTCGGTGAAGGCAACTTCAAGGCGCTGTTCGAATCCATCGAGCGCGACCAGGTACGGCGTGGGGTGCTCGCGACCGAGTAACGCCCGATTCATGAAAAGCCCGCCCGGCAGTGATGCCAGGCGGGTTTTTTATGGCCGATGCAAAGCACAACTGTGGGAGCTTGCTCCCACAGGGCTGGGTGGTGCCTTCAAGTCCGACGCCGTTGCCGCATCAGGTGTTTGAACCCTTCGAACACCAGTACCACCACCGCCATCCAGATGGGGATGTAGGTCAGCCATTCACCAGCCTTGATGCTTTCGCCCAGCAGCAGCGCAACGCACAGCAGCAAGACCGGTTCGACATAGCTCAGCAGCCCGAACAGGCTGAACGACAGCAGCCGGCTGGCGACGATGTAGGTCACCAGCGCCGATGCGCTGATCACCCCGAGCACCGGGATCAGCAGCGACAGCCAAGGGTGCTGGTCGAATACCCCGAACCCTTGGTCACCGTTGTGCACGAACCAGAAGGCTGCGGGCAGCACCAGGGTCATGTCCAGCCAGAGCCCGCCGAGGTTGTCGGTCTTGATGCGTTTTCGCAGGATGAAATAGAACGGGTAACCCACCACCACCAGCAAGGTCGCCCAGGAAAAACCGCCCATCTGGTACAGCTCGTTCAAGACCCCGAGGGTGGCGAGGAACACCGCGATTTTCTGGAAATAGGACAGGCGTTCGCCATAGGCGATGCGCCCGGTCAAGACCATCGACAGCGGCAGCAGGAAATACCCCAGCGACACGTCCAGGCTGTAGCCGTTGAGCGGCGCCCACATGAACAGCCACAGTTGCAGCGACATCAATATCGAAGAGGCGATAGCCGCGAACCACAGGCGCGGCGTGGCGACCAGGCGCCGGATCAGCGTCGTCACCAGGGACCACTCCCGGGTGACCAGCAGGAACGCCGTCATGCACGGCATCGTCAACAGCATTCGCCAGCCGAAAATTTCCTCGCCCGACAGCGGGGACAGCAGCGAGGTGTAGTAGTACATGACGGCGAACAGCGCGGAGGCCGAGACCGATAGAGCGATGCCTTTGGACACGGTGATTCTCTGAAGGACGATCAATCAACACCTTACCTGCGGCAAGGGGATTTAATGGGGAAGCAAAACCTGTGAAAGCAAGCCCTGTGAAAGCAAACTTGTGAAAGCAAACTTGTGAAAGCAAGACCTGTGGGAGCAAGGCTTGCCCGCGATGAAGGCGATGCGGTCTTGGGTGAACCGAGGTGCCTGCATCGCGAGCAAGCTTTGCTCCCACAGATTAAGTCTCCCTGAAGTTACGAGGTATACGGCACCCGCCCCGGCACGAAGTGGCCCAGGTCATTGAACCCCGGTGTCGACGCATGCCCCGGCGTCACCAGCGAATCGATGAAGGCTTCATCGGCCGCAGTGATCGTCACCGCCTGCGCCTTGGTATAGGCGTCCCACTGTTCTTCTGTACGCGGGCCGACGATCGCCGAGGTGACGGCGCGGTTATTCAGGACCCAGGCAATCGCGAACTCGACGATACCTACGCCGCGATCCCGGGTGTACTGCTGGATCTGCTGGGCAATGCGCAGGGACTCGACCCGCCATTCGACTTCCAGGATGCGCTTGTCCTGGCGACCGGCGCGGCTGTTGGCGTCCGGTGTAACGTCCGGCGCGTATTTACCACTGAGCACACCACGGGCCAGCGGACTGTAGGGCACCACGCCGAGGCCATAGTTCTGCGCGGCGGTGATCTGCTCGGTTTCCGCCTGGCGGTTGACGATGTTGTACAGCGGCTGGCTGATCACCGGCCGGTCGACGCCCAGGCTGTCGGCGATCCGAATCACCTCGGCGATGCGCCAGGCCCGGTAGTTCGACAGGCCCCAATAGCGGATCTTGCCCTGGCGAATCAAGTCGCCGATGGCCGACACCGTGACGTGCAATGGCGTGTTGTGGTCTTCGCGGTGCAGGTAATAGATGTCCAGGTAGTCGGTGCCCAGGCGCGTAAGGCTGGCCTCGATCCCGTTGAACATGTGCTTGCGGCTCAAGCCACTGCGGTTGGGAACGCCATCCGGCGGGCCGAAGCCGACCTTGGTCGCCAGCACCCATTCCTGGCGACGGCTGGCAATCGCCTCGCCGACGATTTCCTCGGAACGGCCGTTGGTGTAGACGTCCGCCGTGTCGATGAAATTGATGCCTTGGTCCCAGGCCTTGTCGATGATCCGCAGCGAGTCCTCGGTGCTGGTCTGTTCGCCGAACATCATGGTGCCCAGGGTCAGCGTCGAGACGTGTAATCCGGAATGGCCTAGCGTGCGGTAGCTCATGGACAAGATCCTTTTATCGGGGGGGAAGGCCCAATCAAACCCCAGACAGCGGCGCGGATCAAACACATTTATCAAACACCCACGATGATATTTGCCATGAACAAATCCCCGGGCCACCAGAGCGCCCCTTGTGGGAGCGAGCCCGCTCGCGATAGCGTCGGCACAGGCGACAATCGGCTCCCGCGACCGCCCAGTGTGAAATTGAACATCGCCACCGGAAAACAATATGAAAATAGTCATCGCCCCCGACTCGTTCAAAGACAGCCTCAGCGCCCAAGGTGTGGCCGCAGCCATCGCCCGGGGGCTGGCCGAGGTCTGGCCCGATGCCCAATTGATCGAGTGCCCGATGGCTGACGGCGGCGAGGGCACGGTCGAATCGGTGCTGGCCGCCTGCAACGGCGAGTGGCGTCGCACGCAGGTGCGGGGCCCTTTGGGGGACGCTGTCGAGGCGCGCTGGGGCTGGTTGGCCGAAAGCCGCACGGCGATCATCGAGATGGCCGAGGCCAGTGGCTTGCAACTCGTGCCGCCGGGGCAACGCGATGCCTGTTCCAGCAGCACCTACGGTACCGGTGAGCTGATTCGCGCCGCCCTGGATGAAGGCGCCTGCCGGGTGATCCTGGCGATTGGCGGTAGCGCCACCAACGACGCCGGCGCCGGTGCTATGCAGGCCCTGGGCGTGGCGTTGCTCGACAAACAAGATCACTCCCTGCCACCCGGAGGCCTGGCCCTGGCGAACCTGGCGCGCATCGACCTGGGCGGCCTGGACCCGCGCCTGGCCCAGGTCCGTTTTGAAATCGCCGCCGATGTCGATAACCCGCTGTGCGGGCCCCATGGCGCTTCGGCGGTGTTCGGCCCGCAAAAAGGCGCTGGCCCCGCGCAGGTGCAGGCACTGGACCAGGCGCTGGGGCATTTCGCCGGACTTTGTGCCCAGGCGTTGCACAAGGATGTGCGGGACGAGCCGGGCAGCGGTGCCGCCGGAGGCCTGGGGTTCGCGGCCAAGGCGTTCCTGGGGGCGCAGTTTCGTACCGGTGTGGACGTCGTCGCGCAGTTGACCGGGTTGGCCGATGCCCTCGACGGCGCCGACCTGGTGATCACCGGCGAGGGCCGTTTCGACGCCCAGACCCTGCGTGGCAAGACCCCCTTTGGCGTGGCCCGCATCGCCCGCCAGCAGGGCGTCCCGGTGGTGGTCATCGCCGGGACGTTGGGGGAGGGTTACCCGGCGTTGTATGAACACGGTATCGACGCCGCCTTTGCTCTCGCCAGCGGGCCGATGACCTTGCAAGAAGCCTGCGCCGAAGCGCCGCGCCTTTTGAGCGAACGAGCCCGGGACATCGCGCGGCTTTGGCGCGCGGCTTCCCGTTAACCTCCAGCGCAGAGTCCTCCAGCATTCGAACTCTTTGAGAGCAAAGCTGTGACACACGACTGTGGGAGCAAGGCTTGCCCGCGATGAACGATGATGCGGTCCACCTGTAAAACCACAGCGCGGCCATCGCGGGCAAGCCTTGCTCCCAAGCGGCAAATGGGGCAGTACATGAAGGCCCACATAAGTGAGCGCCGCCCCTCAAGTCAACCACACCCCCTGTGGCGAGGGAGCTTGCTCCCGCTGGGCTGCGAAGCAGCCCCAAAATCTGCCACCGAGGTGTTCCAGGCTGACCGCATTCTGCTTGTTTGGGGCCGCTGCGCAACCCAGCGGGAGCAAGCTCCCTCGCCACAGGGGTCACGGCAAAGCCTTGTGAAATATTTTTTTACATTCCCCTGTAAGAACCCTAAAGCCCAGCCGATAACAGGTTAAGCGCTCACATAAGCCAACCTACGCGCTTGCCGGCATGGATGCTCGACCCCATTACTCCGAGGTCTTCCCATGTCGTTACGCAGCCTGAACATCGCGCCACGAGCTTTTCTCGGCTTCACCATCATTGCCTTGCTCGTCATTCTCCTGGGCGTCTTTTCCGCCAACCGCATGTCGGTCATTCGCCAGGCCTCGGTGAACATGGAGCAGAACGAGGTGCCCAGCATCGGCTACCTGGCCAACGTGATGGAAAACGTGTTGCGCATGCGCATCCTCTCGTTCCGCATCCTCGTCAATCGCGAGCCAGCCAGCCTGGCAGAGGCCGAGACCCGCATTGGCGCGCTGGTGGAAAAACTGCACAAGGCCAACGACAGCTACGCGGCACTGCCGAGCTCCCCGGAAGAAGCCGAGCTGTACAAAGCCTTTTCGGTGACCTTGGACAAGTACCTGCAAGACCAGAAGCAAATGCTGGAGCTGTCGCGCCAGGACAAGGTCGACCAGTTGCGCACCCACATCAATACGCGGATCAAGGAAGGCACCGACCTGATGGGCGAGCAGCTCAACAAGCTCATCGCGATCAACGTGGCCGGTGCCAGCCAGGCGTCGGCCGAGGCGAGCGGGCATTACGACAGCGCCATCACCGGCATCGTCATCGTTTCGCTGGTGGCGGCACTGGCCACGGTGGTCCTGGCCCTGCTGCTGACCCGCAGCATCGTCGCGCCGCTCAACCGGGCGCTGGACGCCGCCAGGACCATCGCCGGCGGGAACCTCAAGCAAGTCATCGCCGACGATGGCAAGGATGAGCCCGCCCGCTTGCTCCAGGCCTTGGCCGCCATGCAAGGTAGCCTGCGCCAGACCATCGAGCAGATCGCCGGTTCGGCGAGCCAATTGGGTGCCGCCGCCGAGGAACTGAGCGCCGTGACCCAAGAGTCTTCCCGCGGCTTGCAGCAACAGCACAACGAAATCGAACAGGCTGCCACGGCTGTCAACGAAATGACCGCCGCCGTCGAAGAAGTCGCCCGCAACGCCGTGTCCACTTCCGAAGCTTCCAACGAGTCGACCCAGGCCGCCCGGGAAGGCCGCACGCGGGTGGTGGAAACCGTCGATGCGATCCAGACCATGACCCACGATGTGCAAGCCACCGCCTCGATGATCGAGGGGCTGGCGGTCCAGGGGCGCGACATCGGCCAGGTGCTGGTGGTGATCCGCGCCATCGCCGAGCAGACCAACCTGCTGGCCCTCAACGCCGCCATCGAAGCCGCCCGCGCCGGCGAGGCCGGGCGTGGTTTTGCGGTGGTGGCCGATGAAGTCCGGGCCCTGGCCCATCGCACCGCGCAGTCGACCCAGGAAATCGAAAAAATGGTCGCTGGCATCCAGAACGGCACCGGCCAGGCCGTGCAGTCGATGCAGCAAAGCAACCAGCGCACTCAAAGCACCCTGGAAATGGCCCGCGCTGCCGGGGTGGCGCTGGAGCAGATTACCCAGTCAATCCACCAGATCAACGAACGCAACCTGGTGATCGCCAGCGCTTCGGAAGAGCAGGCCCAGGTGTCCCGCGAAGTGGACCGCAACCTGGTGAACATCCGTGACCTGGCCACGCAATCGGCCAGCGGCGCGAAACAGACCAGCGACGCGACCCACGAACTGTCACGCCTGGCTGTCGGCCTGAATGCGATGGTGGCGCGTTTTGTGATTTGAGATAGGGTTGAGGCTGGATACCGCGTAATCAGGAGACCTACATGCGCTTTTCAGCCTTGACCCAACGCATCGCCGGTGATGGCGCCGCTGCGTGGCAGATCCACGATCGGGCGCTGGCCCTGCGCGAGCAGGGCAGGGATGTGTTGCTGCTCTCGGTGGGCGATCCGGACTTCGATACGCCGAGCACCATCGTCGAGGCGGCGGTGAACAGCCTGCGGGCCGGGGAAACCCACTATTCGGACATCCGTGGCTTGCACACGTTGCGCGGCCGCATCGCCGATTGTCATCGCCAGCGTTACGGCCAGTGCGTGGGCGGCGAGCATGTCACGGTGTTGCCGGGCGCGCAGTGTGCGGTGTACGCGGTCGCGCAATGCCTGCTCAATCCTGGCGATGAAGTGATCGTTGCCGAGCCGATGTACGTCACCTACGAAGCGGTGTTCGGCGCCTGCGGAGCCACCGTGGTGCCCGTGCCGGTGCGCCCGGAAAACGGCTTCCGGGTCGAGCCGGCCGACGTCGCCCGCCGGGTGACGCCGCACACCCGGGCGCTGCTGATCAACAGTCCGAACAATCCTTCCGGCGCCAGCCTGTCGCTGCCGGTGTGGCAAGCGCTGGCGCAAGTGTGTATCGAGCATGACCTCTGGCTGATCAGTGACGAGGTCTACAGCGACTTGCTCTATGACGGCGAACACATCAGTCCGGCCAGCCTGCCGGGCATGGCCGAGCGCACCGCGACCATCAATAGCCTGTCCAAGTCCCACGCCATGACCGGGTGGCGGATCGGCTGGGTCATCGGCCCCGAGGCCCTAGCCGGGCATCTGGCGAATCTGTCGTTGTGCATGCTGTTCGGCCTGCCGGATTTCGTCCAGCGGGCGGCCGAGGTCGCGTTGGCCTGCGATTGGCCGGAAGTGGCGTTGATGCGCGAGGAGTATCGCCAGCGCCGTGACCTGGTCTGCGCCATGCTCGACAACTGCCCGGGCCTGGCGCCCGTGCGACCTGACGGGGGCATGTTCGTCATGGTCGATATACGCCACACCGGCCTGGATGCCCAGGGCTTCGCCGAGTGCCTGCTGGAAGGCTATGGCGTGTCGGTGCTGGCCGGCGAGGCGTTCGGGCCCAGTGCGGCGGGGCACATTCGCATCGGGTTGGTGGTCGACCAGGTGAAACTGGCGGACGCCTGCCGGCGGATCGCCCTGTGTGCGGCGGGGTTGTTGCAGGAACGGCGGGCCTGAAGGCGAGCCCGCTCCTACAGGTCCTTTCAGCGTTCGCCGGGCCTGCGCACGAGCTTCATCACTCCCACGAAAAACACCGGCACGAACACCACCGCCAACGTCGCGCTGATCATCCCGCCGATCACCCCGGTGCCAATGGCCTGCTGGCTCGCCGAACTGGCCCCGGTGGCGAGGGCCAACGGCACCACGCCGAGAATGAACGCCAGGGAGGTCATGATGATCGGGCGCAGGCGCAGGCGTGATGCTTCGAGCGTGGCCTCGATCAGGTCGCGGCCTTGGTCATGCAGGCTCTTGGCGAACTCGATGATCAGGATCGCGTTCTTCGCCGACAGGCCGATGATGGTCACCAGCCCGACCTTGAAGAACACGTCGTTGGGCATGCCGCGCAGCGACACCGCCAATACAGCGCCGAGTACCCCCAGCGGCACCACCAGCAGCACCGACGTGGGGATCGACCAGCTCTCGTAGAGCGCCGCCAGGCACAGGAACACCACCAGCAGCGACAGCCCCAGCAACAGCGGCGCCTGGCTGCCGGACAAGCGCTCCTGCAACGACAGCCCGGTCCATTCCTGGCCCAACCCAGCCGGGCCCTGGGCCACCAGCCGTTCGATTTCCGCCATTGCTTCGCCGGTGCTGTGGCCGGGCGCCGGTTCGCCGGAAATGGCGATGGCCGGATAGCCGTTGTAGCGGGTCAGTTGCGCCGGGCCCTGGATCCAGCGGGCCTGGACGAAGGCTGACAACGGGACCATTTTCCCGGCGTCGTTGCGCACGTGGATCTTCAGCAGATCGGCGACCTGGCTACGTTGGTCGCCTTGCGCCTGGACGATCACCCGCTGCATGCGGCCCTGGTTGGGAAAGTCGTTGATATAGGCCGAGCCCACGGCGGTGGCGAGGACGTTGCCGACATCGGCGAAGGACACGCCCAAGGCATTGGCCTGCTTGCGGTCGACTTCCAGTTGCACCTGCGGCGCTTCGGCCAGGGCGCTTTCGCGCACGTTCATCAGCACCGGGCTTTTTTCGGCGGCGGCGAGCAACCCGTCGCGGGCCTGCATCAGCGTGGCATGGCCGAGGCCGCCACGGTCCTGGAGGCGGAACTCGAAACCGCTGGACGTCCCCAGGCCGTCGACCGGCGGCGGCAGCACGGAAAACGCCATCGCATCCTTGATCTGGCCGAAGGCCTGGTTGGCACGCTCGGCAATCGAGCTGGCCGAGTCGTCATGGCCGCGCTCGGACCAATCCTTGAGGGTGGTGAAGGCCAGCGCGGCGTTCTGCCCGCTGCCGGAAAAACTGAAGCCCAGGATCACCGTACTGTCGCCCACGCCCGGCTCGGCGGCGTTATGCGCCTCGATCTGCTCGGCCACCTGCACCGTGCGGTTCTTGCTCGCGCCGGGTGGCAACTGGATATCGGTGATGGTGTAGCCCTGGTCTTCCACCGGCAGGAACGAGGAGGGCAGGCGGCTGAACAGCAGGCCCATGCCCACCAGCAGCACGCCGTAGATCAGCAGATAGCGCCCGGTGCGCTTGAGGGCATGGGCGACCCAGCCTTGATAGCGGTCGCCCAGCTGTTCGAAGCGCCGGTTGAACCAGCCGAAGAAACCACCCTTGGCGTGGTGCTCGCCTTGGCCCAGCGGTTTCAACAAGGTGGCGCAAAGCGCTGGGGTCAAGGTCAATGCCAGGAACGCCGAGAACAGAATGGAGGTGGCCATCGACAGGGAGAATTGCCGGTAGATGACCCCCACCGAACCTTGCATGAACGCCATCGGCAAGAACACCGCCACCAGCACCAGGGTGATGCCGATGATCGCGCCAGTGATCTGCTGCATCGCCTTGCGCGTGGCGTCCCGGGGCGACAAGCCTTCGCTGGCCATGATCCGCTCGACGTTCTCCACCACCACGATGGCATCGTCCACCAGGATGCCGATGGCCAGCACCATGCCGAACATAGTCAGTACGTTGATGGAGAACCCCAGGGCGAGCATGGTGGCGAAGGTGCCCATCAGTGCCACGGGCACCACCAGGGTCGGGATCAGCGTGTAGCGGATGTTCTGCAAGAACAGGAACATCACCGCGAACACCAGCAGCATGGCCTCGCCCAGGGTGTAGACGACCTTGGTGATGGAGACCTTGACGAACGGCGAGGTGTCATAGGGGATCTTGTACTCCACGCCCGCGGGGAAATAGCGCGCCAGTTCGTCCATCTTCTCCCGCACCCGGTTTGCCGTGCTCAGCGCGTTGGCCCCCGGTGCCAATTGCACGCTGACGGCGGTGGACGGCTTGCCGTTGAGCCGCGTGGAGAACTGGTATTCCTGGCTGCCGACTTCCACCTGCGCAACATCGCCGATGCGCACGCTGGAACCGTCGGGGTTGGCCTTGAGCACGATCTGGGCGAATTCCTGCGGCGTCGACAACTGGCCCTTGACCAGCACCGTCGCGGTGATCTCCTGGGTGGTGCGGGTCGGCAGGTCGCCGATGCTGCCGGCGGAAACCTGGGCATTCTGCGCCACGATGGCGGCGTTCACGTCGGCCGGGGTCAGGTTGAAGCTGAGCAGCTTTTGCGGGTCGATCCAGATCCGCATCGCCCGTTCGGCGCCGTACAGCTGGGCCTTGCCGACACCGTCCAGGCGCTTGATCTCGTTCATCACGTTGCGCGCCAGGTAGTCGCTGAGGGCGACGTCGTCGAGCCTGCCGTCGTTGGAGGTGAGGGTGATCAGCAACAGGAAGCCGGCGGATACCTTGTCCACCTGCAAGCCTTGTTGGGTGACCGACTGTGGCAGGCGCGACTCCACAGCCTTGAGGCGGTTTTGCACGTCGACCTGAGCCAGCTCCGGGTTGGTGCCGGGCTGGAAAGTGGCGGTGATGGTGGCGCTGCCCAGGCTGCTCTGGGAGTTGAAATAGAGCAGGTTATCGGCGCCGTTGAGTTCCTCCTCGATCAGGCTGACCACGCTTTCGTCCACGGTCTGCGCCGACGCGCCCGGGTACACCGCGTAGATCTCGATCTGTGGCGGTGCGACGTCGGGGTATTGCGCCACCGGCAGCTGCGGCAGGGCCAGCACGCCGGCCAGGAGGATGAACAAGGCAACCACCCAGGCGAACACCGGACGGTCGATGAAAAACTGCGGCATAGGAAACGTCCTGCTTACTGGCCAGGGACCTGGGCGAGTGGAAGAGGGGTGTCGTCGATCTGGACTTTTTCACCGGGACGCGCGTGTTGCAGGCCCTGCACGACGATGCGGTCGCCGGGCTTGAGGCCGTGGGTGACGATCCAGCGGTCACCCTGCACGGCGCCCAGTTCCACCGGCTGCACGCTGACTTGCTGTTGCGCGTCCACCAGCAGCACTTGGGCAATACCGGCGCTGTCACGCTGGATGGCCCGTTGCGGCACGCTGATGCCCTGGCGGTCGAAGGCTTGTTCCAGGCGCACGCGCACGAAGCTGCCCGGCAACAGGTCGAGGTCGGGGTTGGGAAATTCGCTGCGCAGGGTGATCTGGCCGGTGCCTGGGTCGACGCTGATGTCGGTGAACAACAGCTTGCCCGGCAACGGATAGAGGCTGCCGTCATCCTGGATCAGCGTGGCCTTGGCCTGGTCCTGGCCGACCTGTTGCAGCTGGCCGGAGCGCAAGGCGCGGCGCAGCTCATTGAGTTCGCGGGTCGATTGCGTGAGGTCGGCGTGGATCGGGTTCAACTGCTGGATGAGGGCCAGCGGCGTGGTTTCGTTCTGGCCCACCAGCGCGCCTTCGGTGACCAGCGCCCGGCCAATGCGTCCGGCAATCGGCGCGGTGACGGTGGCGTAGCCCAGGTTCAGCCGGGCCCGTTCCACTGTGGCCTGGTTGGCGGCGACCTCGGCGGCGGTCTGGCGTGCCGCGGCGCGGGCGTTGTCGTAGTCCTGGGCACTGATGGCCTTGTCCTCGATCAGCCGGGCATAGCGCTGCTCCTGCAAGCGGGCCTGGAAGGCGTTGGCCTCGGCCTTGCGCAGCGCAGCCTCGGCGCTGTCCAGGTCAGCCTTGAGCGGCGCCGGGTCGATGCGAAACAGCACGTCGCCTTTTTTCACATCGCTGCCTTCGCGGTAGACCCGCTGCAACACCACGCCGGGCACCCGCGCGCGGACCTCGGCAACGCGCGGCGCGACAATGCGCCCGCTCAGCTCGCTGCTGATGGACAGCGGCCGGGCCTCGATGGTCTCGACGCTTACACTGGCCAGCGGCGCGGGGTCTTCGGGGCTCGGCGAGCCGTCGCAGGCGCTCAACAGCAGCGCCCCGAGCAACAGGCCCAGGGTGGCGAAGGAGTTCTTTGGCATGGTGCTTCCCCAATAATGAACCCCGCCATGCTACGGCGGGCGACCGGAGGGATCGGTAAAGCTTTGTAGGGGGTGTGTGAAATTGTGTAAGGGTTTTGCGCCTGGATGGGTGAGGGCGTATATCCTTGGCAGCTTGATTCCTAGGGTGGCTGTAATGACGCCTTCGCGAGCAAGCCCGCTCCTACAGAGGTCCGCGAAATAGGAGCGGGCTTGCTCGCGACGAGCATTTAGCAGGCGCCACAGCATTTTCTGGATGCATTCATGCCCAACATCCTCCTGGTCGAAGACGACACCGCGCTTTCCGAGCTGATCGCCAGTTACCTGGAGCGCAACGGCTATCAGGTCAGCGTGCTCAGCCGTGGCGACCATGTCCGCGAGCGAGCGCGGGTCGATTCGCCGGACCTGGTGATCCTCGACCTGATGCTGCCGGGGCTCGACGGCTTGCAGGTCTGTCGCCTGTTACGCGCCGACTCCGCGTCGCTGCCGATCCTGATGCTGACCGCCCGGGACGACAGCCACGACCAGGTGCTGGGCCTGGAAATGGGCGCCGACGACTACGTCACCAAACCCTGCGAGCCCCGGGTTCTGCTGGCGCGGGTACGAACCTTGCTGCGCCGCAGCAGCCTCAGCGAGCCCCAGACCGCCAACGACCGCATCCTCATGGGCAACCTGTGCATCGATCTGTCCGAGCGCACCGTGACCTGGCGCGGGCAGGCGGTGGAGCTGTCCAGTGGCGAATACAATCTGCTGGTGGTACTGGCCCGGCATTGCGGCGAAGTGCTCAGTCGCGACCAGATCCTGCAGCGCCTGCGGGGCATCGAGTTCAACGGCACCGACCGCTCGGTGGACGTGGCGATCTCCAAGTTGCGGCGCAAGTTCGACGACAACGCCGGTGAGGCGCGCAAAATCAAGACGGTGTGGGGCAAGGGTTATTTGTTCAGCCGTTGCGAATGGGAATGCTGAGCCGATGTGGAAGCTGCTGATTCGTCTTTATCTGGTCACCATCGTGTCCTACAGCGCGGCCATCTACCTGATGCCGGAGTTGGTGATCCGCCTGTTTCATGAGCGGTTCCTGACCTACAACCTCGACTATTCCCGTGGCCTGCAAACCTTGATGGTCAAGCAGTTCCGCGCCGTGCCCAGCGAGCAGTGGCCCGCGTTGGCGGCGCAGATGGACAAGGAGTTCGAACCGCTGCGCATCGAACTGGCCGCTGTCGACGACGCGGGTTTCAGTGCCGATGAGCAGGCGCGTCTGTCGCGTGGCGAAAACGTGGTGCGCCTGGGTGACTGGGCCTGGCGAACCCTGGCGGTGGCGCCGTTGGATGAACGTATGGCAGTCAAGATGATCGTGCCCCCGGACCCGGCGGACGTCAGTTGGTTGTACTGGAGCATCAATGTGCTGATCGGCGCGACGCTGCTCGCCTGCCTGTTGCTCTGGCTGCGCCCTCACTGGCGCGACCTGGAACGCCTCAAGCGCACCGCCGAGCGTTTCGGCAAGGGTCACCTCAGTGAGCGGACGCAGATTGCCGCCAGCTCCAACATCGGCAGCCTGGCGCATGTGTTCGACACGATGGCCGGCGACATCGAGAACCTGCTCAACCAGCAGCGCGACCTGCTCAATGCAGTGTCCCATGAGTTGCGCACGCCCTTGACCCGGCTCGACTTCGGCCTGGCCCTGGCGCTGTCCGATGAGCTGCCGCAGGCCAGTCGCGAGCGCCTGCAAGGGTTGGTGGCGCACATTCGCGAGCTGGACGAGTTGGTGCTGGAACTGCTGTCCTACAGCCGCCTGCAAAACCCCGAGCGCCTGCCCGAACGGGTCGAAGTGGCGCTGGATGAGTTCATCGACAGCATCCTGGGCAGCGTCGACGAGGACCTGGCGGCGCCGGACGTGGTCATCGACGTGCTGTTGCACGGCGCGCTGGAACGTTTTGTGCTGGACCCGCGCCTGACTGCCCGGGCCTTGCAGAACCTGCTGCGCAACGCCATGCGCTACTGTGACAAGCGAATCCAGATCGGCGTGCTGGTCAGCGATCAGGGCTGTGAGGTTTGTGTGGACGATGACGGCATCGGGATCGCGCCCAGCGAACGCGAGCGTGTGTTCGAGCCGTTCTATCGCCTGGACCGCAGCCGTGACCGCGCCACCGGCGGCTTCGGCCTCGGCCTGGCCATCAGCCGCCGTGCCTTGCAGGCCCAGGGCGGCACCCTCACAGCCCAAGCCTCGCCACTGGGCGGGGCGCGGTTCCGGTTGTGGTTGCCGGCGCCGTCCATGTTCGCCTGAGAGAAACGATGGACCTGTGGGGGCGAGCCTGCTCGCGATAGCGCCAGCAGCCTCAACCAAACAACCCCGCCGCAATATTGATCGAAAACCCCAGGATCGCCGTGTTGAACACGAAACCGATCAACGATTGCGCCAATACGATCTTGCGCAGTTGCCGCGTGGCGACGCCCACGTCCGAGGTCTGCACCGCGACCCCGATGGTGAACGAGAAATACAGGAAATCCCAATAGTTGGGGGTTGTCAGGCCTTCGGCAAAGCGCAGGGCCGGTTCCTTGCCGTTCCAGGTGTAATACAGCCGTGCGTAATGGACGCTGAAGATCACCCCGATCAGCAGCCATGAGCCGATGACGGTCAACGCGGTGAAGCCATAGCGCAGCAGCTTGCCTGCCGTGTCCAGGTCGCGGCTGCCGGCCAACTCCAGGGCGATGGTCGCCAGACTGGTCAGCGCCGCAATGCTGACCAGCAACAGGACCAGGCCGGCGTTCTCGTCCTCTATTTCGGCAATGCGCCTGACGTCAGGGGCCTTGGCCCGCACGGTCAGCCAGAACATCAGTGCCAGGTAGGACCAGACGCCGACGTTCCAGCCGATCAGGACCTTGCCGAGGGTCGAGCCTGCGGGCCAGAGGATGCCCGCTGCGAGGCCAAGGGCCACAGCCCCGGACAGACGTGGGTGGGTTCGGGCCAGGAAGGGCATGGGCGTTATTGTCCTGAACCTGGGCAGGCCAAGGTCCCTGGTGGAATGAAGTCGTTCTGTACGTCGATGACCCGTAATACGGTGGTCGAAGCGTGGGTGGCTGGCATGCTCATGGAGGATCCTCCTTGGAATGATCCTGGGATATTAGCCTAGGGTCTGTACGAAAAGTCTTGAGGCGAAGGTCAGGCAAGGCGAAAACAGCCGAGCAAGCGCAGTGTACTGGAGTACATGAGCATTCCGATCGGACTCGCGCACGAGGCTGTTTTCAACGCAGCATGAACGAGTATCAAGCCTTTTCGTACAGAGCCTAATGCCTGCTGATTCAATATTTGTATAAGGCGATCCACTGCCGTCGCGAGCAAGCTGTGTTCCCACAGGATTGGCTGAGATCCCGTAGGGAAACAAAGCTTGCTCGCGCTGCAGACGGCGATTTCAACAGCTGTGTACACTGGTCGGCTGCATTTGCAGGCAAGCTCGCTTACAGGGAAGAAGCGTTCGGAAAATGTCTTTCGTCGCAAACTTTCCCGCGTTGATGGCTTTTTGACATTCTGTCCGTGCGTCGCTGGCACGATTAAGTACAATCGCCGGCCTCGACCGGGCATGGAAGCAGTTCGGCGTTCCAGCTACGAGAAAAACAACATGCTCCTTGGCACCTATTCTCCTGCCCTTGTATCGATCTCCTTGTTTGTTGCGGTGTTGGCTTCCTATACCGCGTTGGACCTGGCGGGACGTATCGCCACCACTGAGGGGCGTGCAGCGTACTTCTGGATGAGCGGCGGAGCGCTGGCAATGGGAGTGGGCGTGTGGTCCATGCATTTCATCGGCATGCTGGCATTCAGCTTGCCGGTGGAGTTGGGCTACGACGTGCCGATTACCGCACTGTCCCTGCTGATCGCCATCCTTTCCTGCGGTTTTGCCTTGTGGCTGGTCAGCCAGCCACGGTTACCGGTGTGGCAGCTGGCGCTGGGCGCATTGATCATGGGCGCGGGCATCAGTGCCATGCATTACACCGGCATGGCGGCGCTGCGGATGCAGCCGGGCGTCGACTATGACCCGACGTTGTTCGGTGCTTCCCTGGTGATCGCGGTGGCGGCCTCGGCGGCGGCGTTGTGGATCGCCTTTCGCTTGCGGCGTAACGCCCCTCACGTGCGCATGGCCCGCGCCGGGGCAGCGGTGCTCATGGGCATAGCCATCGTCGGCATGCATTACACCGGCATGGCGGGTGCCCGGTTCAGTGACGGCAGTTTTTGCGGGGCCCTGGATGGCTTGAGCGGCAAGGGCCTGGACAACGTGGTCCTGATTACCACGCTGGCGGTGCTTGCCATTGCCTTGCTGACCTCGATTCTCGATGCGCGCCTGGAAGCCCGGACCGCGGAGCTGGCCCAGTCCTTGACCCTGGCCAACCGCGAACTGACCCAGCGGGCCCTGCACGATCCCCTCACCGGATTGCCCAACCGCGTCCTGCTGGCCGATCGTATCGACCAGGCCATGCATAGTGTGCAAGAGCAGGGCGGGTGCTTCGCCTTGATGTTCATCGACCTGGACGGCTTCAAGCCGGTCAACGACGCCTTTGGCCACCACATGGGCGATTTGCTGCTGCGCGACGTCGCCCTGCGCCTGCGTGAGGAACTGCGCAACCAGGACACCCTGGCGCGGATCGGCGGCGACGAATTCGTGCTGCTGGTGCAGTTGACCAACCCCGACGACGCCCTGCGCCTGGCCGTGCGCCAGGTCGGGCTGATCGGCCGAACGTTCCGGGTCGCCGACCATGACCTGCAAATATCCGCCAGCGTCGGCATTGCGCTGTACCCAGGCAACGGCCAGAGCGCCGAAGAATTGTTGATGAACGCCGACGCGGCGATGTACCACGCCAAGGGCGCAGGAAAGAACGGCTACAGCTTTTTCGACGTCTCGATGAACAGCAACGCCCGCCGGCAGTTGCAGTTGCTGCAAGACCTGCGCATCGCCGTCGAACAGCGGCAATTCAGCTTGCATTACCAACCCAAGTTCGATGCTGCCAACGGCCGTCCGGTAGGCGCCGAAGCGTTGTTGCGCTGGGCTCACCCGACCCAGGGCCTGCTGATGCCCGACACCTTCATCGACCTGGCGGAAAAGACCGGGCTGATCATCCCCATCGGCGAATGGGTGCTGAACGAGGCCTGCCGCCAGATGCGCGAGTGGTACGTGCTTGGCTATACCGACTGGCGCATCGCGGTGAACCTGTCGGCCTTGCAGTTTTGCCATGCGGGCCTGGTGCAGAGCGTGGCCCAGGCCCTGTGCACCCATCAACTGCCGGCCAACAGCCTGACCCTGGAAATCACCGAAACCACCGCCATGAGCGATGCGGACGCGAGCATGACCGTGTTGCAACAGCTTTCGGACATGGGCGTGGACCTGTCCATCGACGACTTCGGCACCGGCTATTCGAGCCTGATGTACCTCAAGCGTTTGCCGGCCAACGAGCTGAAGATCGATCGCGGCTTTGTCCGCGACCTGGAGCGCGACAGCGACGATGCCGCCATCGTTTCGGCCATCGTGGCCCTCGGCCAGGCCCTGGGCTTGCGGATCGTTGCCGAAGGGGTGGAGACCGACGTGCAGCAGGACTTCCTGACCCAGTTGGGCTGCGACTCTTTGCAGGGTTACCTGCTGGGACACCCGCTGCCGGCCGAACGGTTTTTGCTGGAGATTCGCCAGGCCAAACGCACGGCGATGGCCTGAGACGGCACTGGATCGATACCGAAGCAACGCCGGACAACCCCGTGGCGAGGGAGCTTGCTCCCGCTGGCCTGCCAAGCAGGCCCCTGCATCGGTCCAGGTAAACCGCATTGCCTGCTTTGCGACAGCTGCGCCCGAGGCGTCGGACCGGCCGAGCGGGAGCAAGCTCCCTCGCCACGGGAAGCCAGATTTAAGGAATGATTCGCTGCCCCTAAAGTCCCAACTCCAGTCCCTCGAATAACTGGAGATTTTTTCTATGCGCAAACCCACCTTCATCGCCAGCCTGGTCCTGATCGCCGGCCTGGGCGTGCTTGAGCCGGTCGCGCAGGCACTTTCGTACAGAGCCTAGAGCACTTCGCCCTTGTCCCACAAATGAACCAACTCACCGGGTGCCTGGTCCTCGGGCACCTGCAGGACCATTTCGTCGTCCTGGTCGTTGGCGCGGTAGCGCACCTCGATCTGGAAAAAGCGTTGGTCGCCCCGGCCAGGGGTCGATGAGGTCAGCGGCAGGCAGCCTTCCAACACCGAACAAATGCGCGTGCGCTGGTCGAGATCGCACTGGGCGAACTCGATTTCCCGGGGGCGCGTCAGGGCGTGGATGGCCGCCACGCCACCCTGGCGTGAGAGCCGGACCACGGCTTTGTCATCGAGGTCTGGGAGCGTTTTCATCAGGACTCCTCTGTCAAGTCGACGCCGACCTGGGCCCAGCCGTCCTGCACCGCTTGCACTTCCCGCGCACCGAAACGCTGGCGCGCGTGCTCGACGGTCAAGCGGGCGAAAGCGCTGAAGGACGCGTCATTGGCTAATGTTCTGTCGCACAAGGTTTCATACCAGATCCGGCCGGCCTTTTCCCAGGCAAATCCGCCCAGGGCGGTGGCCACCAGATAAAAGGCGCGATTGGGGATGCCGGAGTTGATGTGCACGCCACCGTTGTCCTCGCGGGTGATGACGAATTGGCGCATGTGCGCCGGTTGCGGGTCCTTGCCCAGCAGCGGGTCATCGTAGGCCGTGCCCGGGTTGGACATGCTGCGCAGGCCATCACCGTGGATCTTGTCGGTGAGCAGGTCGGCGCCGATCAGCCAATCGGCCCGGTCGGCGGTCTGGTCGAGGACGTACTGCTTGACCAGTACGCCAAACACATCGGAAATATGCTCGTTCAGCGCGCCGGACTGATTGGCATAGATCAACCCCGCTTCGCTCTCGGTGACGCCATGGGCCAATTCATGGGCGACCACGTCGAGGGAGCGGGTGAAGCGCTGGAAGATTTCGCCATCGCCGTCGCCAAAGACCATTTGCGCACCGTTCCAGAAGGCGTTTTCGTAGCCTTGGCCGTAATGCACGCTGCCCACCAGGGCCAAGCCCTTGTTATCGATGGAGTCGCGCCCCAGCACCTTCCAGAAAAACTCATAGGTGGCGCCCAGTGCGTCATAGGCTTCGTCCACGGCCGGGTCGCCGGCGGCCGATTGGCCTTCCACGCGTATCGGCTGGCCGGGCAGTTCCATGGTGTTCTGCGCGTCATGCACACTGCGTTGCGGGTGCCCGGCCTTGCCCGGTTTGGGCAGCTTGGCGGCCGCCGGCACGGTGTTCGGTGGGCCGGGGTTGTGGCGCAGGCTGTTCACGTGGGTCAGCGTGCCGAGGGCGCTGGAGCGTTGCCGCTCGGAGCCGTGGGCGATGATCCGGTTGAGGACGTAGGGAGGAATGAAACCGGGGAGTGGACGAGGGTCGATCATCAGAAAATCCTTATCTGAAAGGCAGGGTCGCTGTTCATGTGAACCGTAGCGGCGGCTGCGGTTCCCTTGCACAGGCATCACAAAAGTTTGCCAGGCCGGCCAATTTCTGCGAAAACCCGCGCCTTGATCCACACGGGAACACCCCATGAACGAAGAACTGCAAATCATCGACCTGGAACACGGCGACGGCAAAAGCGTCGTCAAAGGCGCGCTGATCACCACCCAATACCGCGGCACTCTTGAGGACGGCACCGAATTCGACTCGTCCTACAGCCGCGGCAAACCCTTCCAGTGCGTGATCGGCACCGGTCGCGTTATCAAGGGTTGGGACCAAGGCCTGATGGGCATGAAGGTCGGTGGCAAGCGCAAGTTGTGGGTGCCGGCGCACCTGGCCTATGGCGAACGGTCCATGGGCGCCCACATCAAGCCCAACGCCAACCTCATCTTTGAAATCGAGTTGCTGGAAGTCCTGACCCGGGACGACTGAGCGATCACACATGGATTTGTGGTGAATGCAGCAGCGACGGGCCTCGCGGTCCCTGTGGAAGCGAGCTCCGGGCGGCGATCCGACGATAGCGGTGAGGCAGTTTGCGGGGATATTGAATGTGCTGGAGCAGCCCACGGTGGCGCAGGGACTTGCTCCCTCGCCACCGTGGGCCCTGATGCTACAGGGCGGCTCGGATCAGACCTTGACGATCCAGCCCGCCGGGGCTTCTACGTCGCCGGTCTGCACGCCGGTCAGCTCTTTGTAGAGCTTCTGGGTGATCGGGCCGACGTCGGTTTCGCTGTGGAACACGTGCAGCTTGTCCTTGTAGCTGATGCCGCCGATCGGGGTGATGACCGCAGCGGTCCCACAGGCGCCGGCTTCCTTGAAGTCCGACAGTTTGTCGATGAACACGTCGCCTTCGATCACTTCCAGGCCCAGGCGCGATTTCGCCAGTTCGATCAGCGACAGGCGGGTGATGCCTGGCAGGACCGACGGGGAGTTGGGGGTGACGAATTTGTTGTCGTGGGTGATGCCGAAGAAGTTCGCCGAGCCGACTTCTTCGATTTTCGAATGGGTCAGCGGATCGAGGTAGATGCAGTCGGCGAAGCTGGCTTTCTTGGCCTGGGAGCCAGGCATCAGGCTGGCCGCGTAGTTGCCACCGACCTTGGCCGCACCCGTGCCTTGTGGGGCGGCGCGGTCGTAGCTGGAAATCAGGAAGTTGTGCGGGGTCAGGCCGCCCTTGAAGTAGGCACCGACCGGGATGCAGAAGATCGAGAAGATGAACTCGGGTGCGGTGCGCACGCCGATGTTGTCACCCACGCCGATCACGAACGGACGCAGGTACAGCGCGCCGCCAGTGCCGTAAGGCGGGATGAAACGCTCGTTGGCGCGGACCACTTGCTTGCACGCTTCGATGAACTGCTCGGTGTCGACGTGCGGCATCAGCAGGCGGGCGCAGCTGCGTTGCATGCGGGCGGCGTTCTGGTCCGGGCGGAACAGGTTGATCGAACCGTCCTTGCAACGATAGGCCTTCAGGCCTTCGAAGCATTGCTGGCCATAGTGCAGGGCCGTGGAGCCCTCGCTGATGTGCAGCACGTTGTCGTCGGTCAGGGTGCCGGCGTCCCAGGCGCCATTGCGCCAGTGCGACAGGTAGCGCTTGTCGGTCTTGATGTAGTCAAAGCCCAGTTTGTCCCAATTGATGCTCTCGTTACCCATGACACCCTCTATTTCTTAACAAGCGTCGAAACGGTTCAGGCTTCTGACGTTTTTGGATGGGGACAACAATACTTCATTCCGGATGTGTTTCGCAGCCTGTTACATGGATCCTGCAGCTGAAAACAGCCCTGCGGTCGCTGTGAGAGAGTGTGGGAGCAAGGCTTGCCCGCGATACAGGCGATGCGGTCCTCCAGAAACCGAGTCGCCTGTATCGCGGGCAAGCCTTGCTCCCACAGGTCACTCACCCACAGCTGTTACAGATGCAACGCATGCCCCAACGCCCGCAACGCGGCTTCCTGCACGGCTTCGCCGAGCGTCGGATGGGCGTGGATGGTGCCGGCGATGTCTTCCAGGCGTGCGCCCATTTCCAAGGACTGGCCGAACGCGGTGGACAGCTCCGAGACACCGACGCCGACCGCCTGCCAGCCTACCACCAGGTGATTGTCCCGCCGCGCCACGACCCTGACGAAACCGCTTTTCGATTCCAGGGTCATCGCCCGGCCATTGGCCGCGAACGGGAAGCTCGACACGATGCAGTCGAGCCCGGCCGCCTTGGCCTCGTCGGGTGTCTTGCCGACCACCACCAGTTCCGGATCGGTGAAGCATACTGCCGCAATGGCCGATGGGTTGAACTCCCGGTGCTGGCCGGCGATCAGCTCGGCGACCATTTCGCCCTGGGCCATGGCCCGGTGAGCGAGCATCGGTTCGCCGCTCAGGTCGCCGATGGCCCAGACATTGCGCATGCTGGTCTGGCAACGGTTGTCGATCTTCACCGCCGAGCCATTCATCGCCAGGCCCAGCGCTTCGAGGTTCCAGCCCTGGGTGTTGGGTTTTCGACCGACGGCCACCAAGACCCGGTCGGTGTCCAGGTTCAGCGTCTCGCCATTGGGATCACGCACTTGCAAGGTGCTGGCCTTGGCCTCGAAACCCTCGACGCTGTGCTTGAGGTACAGCTTCACGCCCAACTGCTTGAGCGCCTCGTGCACCGGCTGGGTCAGCTCGCCGTCGTATGCGGGCAGGATCCGTTCCTGGGCCTCGACCACGCTGACCTCGGCGCCGAGCTTGCGGTAGGCGATGCCCAGCTCCAGGCCGATGTAGCCACCGCCGACCACCACCAGGTGCTTGGGCACGGAGGTGGGGGCGAGGGCTTCGGTGGACGAAATGATCGGCCCGCCGATGGGCAGTATCGGCAGCTCGACGCTCTTCGAGCCGGTGGCCAGCAACAGGTGTTCGCACTGGATGCGCGTGTCACCGACCTCGACCGTCTTGCCATCGATCACCTTGGCCCAGCCGTGAATGACCTGGACCTTGTGCTTTTTCAACAGCGCCGCGACGCCGGTGGTCAGGCGATCGACGATGCCGTCCTTCCATTCCACGCTCTTGCCGATGTCCAGGGTTGGCGCCGACACGCTGATGCCCAGGGCTGAGCCCTGGCTGTGATGCCGGGTCTGGTGGAACTGCTCGGCCACATGAATCAACGCCTTGGACGGAATACAGCCGATGTTCAGGCAGGTGCCGCCCAGTGCCTGGCCTTCCACCAGAATGGTCGGGATGCCCAGTTGGCCGGCGCGGATTGCTGCCACATAGCCGCCAGGACCGCCGCCGATGATCAGCAGCGTCGTGTTCAAAGTTTGCATTGCCTGCTCCAGTTAATGATCAGTCCACAAACAAGGTGGCGGGTTGTTCGAGCAGGCCACGCAGGGCCTGGATGAATTGCGCGGCGTCCATGCCGTCGACCACCCGGTGATCGAAGGAACTGGAGAGGTTCATCATCTTGCGGATCACGATTTGGCCTTTGATCACCACCGGCCGCTCGACGATCTTGTTCACGCCGACAATCGCCACTTCCGGCAGGTTCAGCACCGGGGTGCTGACGATGCCGCCCAACGCGCCGAGGCTGGTCAGGGTGATGGTCGAGCCGGACAGCTCATCGCGGCTGGCCTTGCCGTTGCGCGCGGCGGTTGCCAGGCGCGCGATCTCTGTGGCGCTGTCCCACAGGTTGCGGGCTTCAGCGTGACGCACCACCGGCACCATCAGGCCGACGTCGCTCTGGGTGGCGACACCCACGTGTACGGCGCCTGAACGATGGATAACCTGGGCTTCGTCGTCGTAACGGGCGTTCATCTGCGGGAAATCGCGCAGGGCCACGACCAGGGCGCGCACCAGGAACGGCAGCAAGGTTAGCTTGCCGCGCTGGGCGCCGTGTTTTTCATTCAGGTGGACCCGCAACTCTTCCAGGGCCGTGACGTCGATTTCCTCGACGTAGCTGAAATGCGCGGCGCGCTGGGTGGCTTCCTGCATGCGCTGGGCGATCTTGCGACGCATGCCGATCACCGGGATCTGCTGTTCGTCGTGGCGTTCGGCATAAGCCGAACCGCCCTTGGCCGGAGTCGAAGAACCTTGGGCCAGATAGGCGTCGAGGTCTTCGTGCAACACCCGTCCGGCGGGGCCGCTGCCCTGGACCAGGCGCAATTGAATGCCCAAGTCCAGTGCGTGCTTGCGCACGGCGGGCGAGGCCAGCGGACGTTCGTCGGCCTCACGGGCCACGGGCGCTTGTGGCGCGCAGCGTGGTGCGGCGACGGCTTTTTCCACCACCGGCTCCGGCGTCGCTACGGGCGCAGGTTTCGGGGCCTGTGCCGGGGCGACCGGTTCGGCCGATTCCTTCAGGTTGCCCGCGCCTTCGACTTCGATGCGGATCAGTTCGCTGCCCACCGCCATGACTTCACCCGGCTCGCCACCCAAGGCGATGACCCGGCCATGCACGGGCGAGGGGATGTCCACCATGGCCTTGTCGGTCATGACGTCAGCCAGCACCTGGTCCTCGACCACCAGGTCGCCGACCTTGACGTGCCATACCGACAGTTCTACTTCCGCGATGCCTTCGCCGATGTCTGGCATCTTGATAACGTGCGTGCCCATTCAGACCTCCATGACCCGTTTCAACGCCGCGCCCACACGGGACGGCCCTGGGAAATACGCCCACTCTTGCGCGTGCGGGTAGGGGGTGTCCCAACCGGTGACGCGTTCGATAGGCGCTTCCAGGTGGTGGAAGCAATGTTCCTGGACCAATGACACCAGTTCGGCGCCGAAGCCGCAGGTGCGGGTGGCTTCGTGGACCACCACGCAGCGGCCGGTCTTCTTCACGGATTTGACGATGGTCTCAAGGTCCAGCGGCCACAGGCTGCGCAGGTCAATGACTTCGGCGTCGATGCCGGTCTCTTCGGCAGCCACCTGGGAGACATAGACCGTGGTGCCGTAGGTGAGCACCGTCACGTCCTTGCCCGGACGGGTGATGGCGGCGACGTCCAGCGGCACGGTGTAGTAGCCGTCCGGGACCTGCGCCGAGGGGTGTTTGGACCACGGCGTTACCGGGCGGTCGTGGTGGCCGTCGAACGGGCCGTTATACAGGCGCTTGGGTTCGAGGAAGATCACCGGGTCATCGTTTTCGATGGAGGCGATCAGCAGGCCCTTGGCGTCGTAAGGGTTCGATGGCATCACGGTGCGCAGGCCGCAGACCTGGGTGAACATCGCCTCGATGCTCTGGCTGTGGGTCTGGCCGCCATAGATGCCGCCGCCGCAAGGCATGCGCAGGGTCATCGGCGCGGTGAACTCGCCGGCCGAGCGATAGCGCAGCCGCGCCGCTTCGGAAATGATCTGGTCGGAGGCCGGGTAGACGTAGTCGGCGAACTGGATCTCGGCCACCGGTCGCAGTCCGTAGGCGCCCATGCCCACTGCCACGCCGACGATGCCGCTTTCGGAAATCGGTGCGTCGAACACCCGCGAGGTGCCGTACTTGTTCTGCAGGCCTTCGGTGCAGCGGAACACACCGCCGAAGTAACCCACGTCCTGGCCGAACACCACGACGTTGTCGTCGCGCTCAAGCATCACGTCCATGGCCGAGCGCAGGGCCTGGATCATGGTCATGGTGGTAGTGGTCATGGCGGTGTCCAACGAAATATTGTTGTTGTGATCGTTCATGTCAGATCCCCAACTGCTGACGCTGGCGCTTCAAATGCTCCGGCATCTCTTTGTAGACGTCTTCGAACATGGTCGCGGCGCTTGGAATCTGTCCGCCGGCGAGGGTGCCGTACTGCTCGGCTTCCTTCTGCGCGGCGATTACCTCGGCTTCGAGCTCGGCGGTGACGGCGGCGTGCTCCTCGTCGGACCAGTGGCCGATTTTCACCAGGTGCTGCTTGAGACGGGCAATCGGGTCGCCCAGTGGGAAGTGGCTCCAGTCATCGGCAGGGCGGTATTTCGACGGATCGTCGGAGGTCGAGTGCGGGCCGGCGCGGTAAGTGACCCATTCGATCAGCGCCGGGCCCAGGTTGCGTCGGGCGCGCTCGGCGGCCCAGCGCGAGGCGGCATAGACGGCCATGAAGTCGTTGCCGTCGACCCGCAGCGAGGCGATGCCGCAACCGACACCGCGTCCGGCGAAAGTGGTGGCTTCACCGCCGGCGATGGCCTGGAAGGTGGAGATCGCCCACTGGTTGTTGACCACGTTGAGGATCACTGGCGCGCGGTAGACGTGGGCGAAAGTCAGGGCGGTGTGGAAGTCCGATTCGGCGGTGGCGCCGTCACCGATCCAGGCCGAGGCGATCTTGGTATCGCCCTTGATCGCCGAGGCCATGCCCCAGCCCACGCCCTGGATGAACTGCGTGGCGAGGTTGCCGGAAATGGTGAAGAAACCGGCGTCCTTGACCGAGTACATGATCGGCAATTGCCGGCCCTTGAGCGGATCGCGCTCGTTGGACAGCAGTTGGCAGATCATGCCCACCAAGGGCACCTCGCGAGCCATCAGGATGCTCTGCTGGCGATAGGTGGGGAAGCACATGTCATCGATGTTCAGGGCCAGGGCCTGGCCGCTGCCGATGGCTTCCTCGCCGAGGCTCTGCATGTAGAACGACATTTTTTTCTGGCGTTGGGCGACGACCATGCGGTTGTCGTAGATGCGTGTCTTGAGCATCGCGCGCATGCCTTTGCGCAGGATCTCCAGGGGCACGTCTTCGGCCCAGGGACCGTGGGCATTGCCCTGGTCGTCGAGCACGCGGATCAGGCTGCGGGCCAGGTCGGCGGTGTCGGACGGTTCAACGTCGATGGAAGGTTTGCGCACCGTGCCGGCATCGCTCAGATGCAGGTAGGAGAAGTCGGTCTTGCAGCCGGGACGGCCCGAGGGTTCGGGAACGTGCAGGCGTAGCGGTTCGTACGCTGTGGTCATGGCTTTCTACGCTCGATCTTGTGAATTTCTTGTAGTGGGCGCGCTAGCTGACAAATTCCCTGGGTAAGGGAAATTGTCCTACAACAATCATAGGCTCGACGCAGAAGAATATTTTTCTCTGTTGGCTTGCTGTTCAGATCATTTGAAGATAAAAAATCTGCACAACGATAAAAAACAGGATGATTTGTCTCATGCGTAAATTGGATCGCACCGACATCGGGATTCTGAACAGCCTCCAGGAGAACGCCCGCATCACCAACGCCGACCTGGCCCGTTCGGTCAATCTGTCGCCGACCCCGTGTTTCAACCGGGTCCGGGCCATGGAAGAGCTGGGGGTGATCCGCGAGCAGGTGACGTTGCTCGACGCCGACCTGTTGGGGCTGCACGTCAATGTGTTCATCCATGTCAGCCTGGAGAAACAGGTGGAGGAGGCGCTGCAGCACTTCGAGCAAGCCATCTCCGACCGGCCCGAGGTCATGGAGTGCTACCTGATGGCCGGTGATCCGGACTACCTGATCCGCGTACTGGTGCCGACCATCCAGGCGCTGGAGCGTTTCATGATGGACTTCCTGACCAAGGTCCCGGGCGTGGCGAACATCCGCTCCAGCTTCGCGCTCAAGCAGGTGCGCTACAAGACCGCGCTACCGTTGCCGGCCAATGGGTTGACCTTGGGTACCTGAAGTCATGAGGGAGCCGCTTCGCGCCTCAGCTTTTAGAACTGGTTAACCGGAATCTTCAGGTAGACCACACCATTGTCCTGCGCCGGCGGCAGGTTGCCGGCCCGTACGTTCACCTGGATCGCCGGCAGCAGCAGCGTCGGCGCGGCCAAGGATTCGTCGCGGTGGGTGCGCAGGGTGACGAACGAGGCCTCGTCGATGCCGTCGTGGATGTGAATGTTGCGCTGGCGCTGCTCGCCGACGGTGCTCATGCATTGGGGCGCTCGCCCCGGCGGCGGGTAGTCGTGGCACACATACAGCCGCACCCCGGCGGGGAAGGCCAGCAGCTTGCGGATCGAGGCATAGAGCAAGTGGGCGTTGCCGCCGGGAAAGTCGCAACGGGCAGTGCCCACGTCTGGCATGAACAGCGTATCGCCCACCAGGATCACATCGTCGTCGATCAGGTAGGCCATGTCCGCCGGGGTATGGCCGGGCACGTGCAACGCGGTGGCCTTGAGGTTGCCGATCCGGAACGACTCATCGGGTGCGAACAGATGATCGAACTGCGAGCCGTCCACCGCAAAGGACGGTTCGAGGTTGAACAGTGCCTTGATCACCGCCTGAACCTGGACGATGGCCTGGCCAATGGCGATCTGGCCGCCCAGTGCCTGGCGCAGATACGGTGCGGCGGACAGGTGGTCGGCGTGAGCGTGGGTTTCCAGCAGCCATTGCACCGTCAGGCGATGTTCACGCACAAAGGCGATAACCCTATCAGCCTGTTCGGTGCCACTGCGTCCCGAGGCCGGGTCGTAGTCCAGCACCGGGTCGACCACCGCGCATTGCCCGCCATCGTGTTCATGGACCACGTAGGTGTAGGTCTTGGAAACCGGATCGAGAAAGCTCTGTATCTGTGCGGGCATGGTCGCGAACCTGTGCGGGAAGGGCCATGGTTGCAGTCTAGAGCATAACGCCCGCAGTGTTCGGTACGGGCGGTCGGGCTGCGTCTACAGGGGCCGGCATTGCATCGAAAACCCCAGCGCCAGCGACTGCCCTTGCTCCAGCAGACGCAACCCGGGTCGTCCCGGTAGATGGTGGGCGTTCACCGGATGGCTGACCGGTTCGATGCAGAAGAAGTCCAGGTCCACGGGGCAATAGAGCAGGAAGTATCCGCTGCCGCTGGCCCGGCAGTGCAGTTCATAACCCAGGTCGGGTTGCTGGATCAGGCAGTGTCCGTCCCATCCGCCAAAGCCATTGTCCACCAGGGTGTCGGGCAGTAAGCGGGGGTGTTGGAAGTCCCAGTCCGGGGGAACGTCGGACCATTGTGTCGGCAGTTTCGAGGCGTCGCACAGCCAGGTTTCGCTGGCGCGGGTTTGCAGGCGCGTACCGGCGGTGCGCGGAAAATACGGATGCAACCCCAACCCATGCCACGCGGCCTGCTCGGCCATGTGGGTCACGTGCAGGGCGATCTGCAATTGGCCGCCGCTCAAGCCAATCCGCAAGGTGGCGCAATAGGCGAACGGGTATTGGCTGTCCAGTTGCAACAAGGCTTGCTGGGCGGTGTGTTCGATCACTTGCCACGGTTGCTGCCAGGCGCTGCCATGGATCGGAAACGGATCGTTGGGGCTGTTGGCTTCCAGGGCCAGCCAGCCGCCGGGACAGTCGAAACCGCCTTGGGCGATCCGGTTCGACCAGGGGATCAAGGGGAAGCAGCCGAGTTTGCCCGGCAGGCCGTTTTCCACCGCGTGCGGCGCGCAGGGACGCAACAAGGGCGCGCCGGTGCTGCGCAGGGTCCAGTCAACGAGGCTGGCGCCCAGGTGCGGGGCCAGGGTGAGGTGGGTGAGTTCGTCTTCGAGGTGGAGGAGAGGTGGATTCATGGTGGCCTTGTTCAGCAAGGTGAAAGAGCTGTTGTGGCGAGGGAGCTTGCTCCGGCTGGCCTGCGCAGCAGGCCCCTGCAATGCATCAGATAAACCGCACTGCTTGGTTTTGCGTCTGCTTCGCAGCCGAGCGGGAGCAAGCTCCCTCGCCACAAAGGGGGCTTGCTCGCTTCTTGGGTTACAACACCAGATGCGGCAACCACAGCGACAGCGCTGGCACGTAGGTCACGAGCATCAGCACCAGGAACAGCACGCCGTAGAACGGCAGCAGGGCCTTGACGGTGCTTTCGATACTGACCTTGCCCACCGCCGAACCGACGAACAACACCGCGCCTACGGGTGGCGTGATCAACCCGATACCCAGGTTCACCAGCATGATCATGCCGAACTGCACCGGGTCCACACCGATGCCCATGATCACCGGCATCAGGATCGGCGTGAGGATCAGGATCAGCGGCGCCATGTCCATCACCGTGCCCAATAGCAGCAGCATCACGTTGATGCACATCAGGATCACGTAGCGGTTGTCCGACAGGGTCAGGAACATCGTGGTGATTTTCGCCGGGATCTGCATCAGCGTCATGATGTAGCCGAAGCTGGCGGCGAAGCCGATCAGGATCATCACGATGGAGATGGTGCGCACCGTGCGGTGCATCAGCTTCGGCAGTTCACGCCACTTGTAGTCGCGGTAGATGAACATGGTCACGAAGAACGACCACAGCACCGCAATGGCCGCCGATTCAGTCGCGGTGAAAATACCCGAGAGAATACCGCCGAGGATGATCACCATCGCCATCAGGCCCCAGAGGGCTTCGCCGACGATCTTCAGCGCTTCGCGCAGGGGGATCACTTCGCCCTTGGGATAGCTGCGCTTCTTCGCAAAGATCAGGCACAGGACCATCAAGCAGGCGCTCATCAGCAGACCCGGCACGATGCCCGCCATGAACAGCGAGGCAATCGACACCGTCCCGCCGGCCGCCAGGGAATAGAGCACCGAGTTGTGGCTGGGCGGGGTCAGCAGGGCCTGCACCGAACCGCTGACGGTCACGGCCGTGGAGAAGTCCCGTGGATAGCCCTTGCGTTCCATTTCCGGAATCAGCACCGAACCCACCGAAGCGGTGTCCGCCACCGATGAACCGGAGATCGCGCCGAAGAACGTCGAGGCGACGATGTTGACCAGCGACAGGCCTCCACGCACGAAACCCACCAGCACACCGGCGCACGCCACCAGTCGACGGGACATGCCGCCCTCGGCCATGATCGCCCCGGCGAGCACGAAGAATGGAATCGCCAGCAACGAGAACTTGTTCACCCCGCCCGCCACCTGGATCATCAGGGCCTGGAATGGGATGTCGATCCACCACGCGCCGATCAGGGCGGCCGCCCCCAGGGCGTAGGCGACCGGCATGCCGATCAGGATCAATGCGATAAAACTGCCTAGCAGAATCAGAGCGTCCATTAAGCGGCCCCTTCACTTTCTTCAACCAGGTCGAAGCGTACGACTCGACGATTGCTCTGATCTCCGAACAAGAGTTTTTCCAGGACGAAGATCAGGGTCAGCAAACCACCCAGGGGAATCGGCAAGTACGTCACGCCAACCCGCAAGTCGGGCAGGGCGGCCATGAACTGGTTCCAGGTGGACATGCACAGCTTGAAGCCCCAGAGGGTCATGAAGATGCAGATCAGCGCCATGAGCAGTTGGGAGACGATCGAGGCGGCGCTTTTCAAGTGCGGCGGCATGCGGTCGGTCAGCATGGCCACGGCCATGTGCGCGCCGGCGCGGTAGCTGGCGGCGGCGCCGATGAACGTGAACACCATCATCAGCAAGATCGCGGTGGGCTCGGGCCAGCTCGAACCGCTGCCCAGCACGTAGCGGGCAAACACGCCCCAGGGAATCATCAGGGAAATCGCCAGGACGGAAAGACCGGCCACCCAGATGCACATCATGTAGATCCTATCGTTGATACGCAGCAGCAAATTCTTCATCGGGTTCCACCGTAACCGGGCGCGCCTGATGCATCAGGCGCGCCGGGCCTTTTTCAGGAATACAGACTGGGAGGGGCTTACTGGACGGCTTCGATCCGCTTGATCAGGTCAGCGTACGGCGCGCCGTATTTGGCGCGGATCGGCGCGGTGGCGTCGTAGAAGGGCTTCTTGTCCACGGCGACGAATTCGACACCGGCGGCCTTGAGCTTTTCTTCACTGGCGGCGGACTTCTTGTCCCACAGCACACGCTCTTCGGCCTGGGCGGCCTTGGCGGTTTTCTTCACCAGGTCCTGTTGCTGCGGCGTGAGTTTTTCCCAGGTGATTTTCGACATCACAATGGGCTCGGGCAGGATCAAGTGACCGGTCAGCGCGTAGTACTTGGCGTTCTGATAGTGGTTGTGTTCGAGCATCGTCGGCGGATTGTTTTCCGCACCGTCGATCACGCCGGTCTGCAAGGCGCTGAAGATTTCCCCGGTGTCCATGGCGATGCCGTTGCCGCCCATGGCGTTGATGGTCTCGATGAACATCGGGTTGCCCTGCACGCGGATCTTCATGCCCTTGAGGTCTTCGAGCTTGCGCACGGGCTTCTTGGTGTAGAGGTTGCGGGTGCCGCCGTCCATCCAGGCCAGGGCCACCAGGCCGAACTCGGACTGGGTGATCTTGTCGAGGATCGCATCGCCGACTTCCCCGTCGATGACTTTGCGCATGTGCTCATGGTCGCGGAAGATGAACGGCATGTTGAACACGTTCACGTCTGGCACCACGGGGCCGACGATGCCGAGGCTGACGCGGGCCATCTGGATGGCCCCTACCTGGGCTTGTTCGATGACTTCCTTTTCCGAGCCCAGGACGCCGCCGGGGAAAAACTTGAAGGTCAGGTCACCGTTGCTTTCCTTGTTCAGCGTTTTGCCCATGTTTTCTTCAGCTACCACGGTGGGGTAACCGGCGGGGTGGATATCGGCGAACTTGATTTCCAGGGCGTGGGCCGTCTGCGCCAGGAAGGCCACGGGTAAGGCTGCGATCAGAAGCGTGCGTTTGAAATTCATGGTCAATCTCCAGTCTTGTTATTTTTATGTGCTCATCCAGTGATGCGGTCATGCAGATCAGTTCGCGCTGTGTTTCAGACCTCCAAAGGCAGGTTCGGCAAGCCCCTTCACGCCGGGGTCGAGGGCGAATACGCCGCCGGCCAGGGACTGCGGGTCGGTGTCGTCGCCGAGGCGGATCGAGGTGACGAACAGGGTGTCCAGGCGACTGCCACCAAAGGCGCACATCGTCGGTTTTTTCACTGGCACGGTCAGCGAGCGGTCCAGCCGGCCATCCGGGGTGAAGCGGTGGATCAGGCCGGCATCGTTGGCGCAGATCCAATAGCAACCCTCGGCGTCCACCGCCGCACCGTCCGGGCGACCGGCCAGCGGCATCATGTCGACGAACAGCCGCCGGTTGGACGGCGTGCCGTTGTCGATGTCGTAGTCGAAGGCCCAGATCTGCTGCACCAGCGGGTGTGAATCGGACAGGTACATCGTGCGTCCGTCCGGGCTGAAACCCAGCCCATTGGGCACGATGAACCCGCTCAGTTGCGCCTCCACCGGGCTGCTCTGCCCGGCTTCATAACGGTACAGCCGGCCTTCGGCTGCGTTGGCGCCCATGTTCAGCACCATGCTCCCGGCCCAGAAACGCCCCTGGCGGTCGCAACGACCGTCGTTGAGGCGCATGTCGGTGCGGCTGTGTTCGACGCTTGCGCACAGTTCGCTGTCCAGGCTGCCGTCGTCATGAGGGTGCAGGCGGAAGAAACCGCTCTCCATGCCCGCCACCCAGCCGCCATCCCGGTGGCGAGCGATGCAGGCGAGCATCTCGGGGGTTTCCCAGCCTTTGAGCAGGCCGGTCCGGGCGTTCCAGCACTGCAATCCGCCGCTGGGAATGTCGACCCAGTACAAAGCGTTTTCCTCGGGCACCCACACCGGGCTCTCCCCGACGGCGTTGCGTGCATCGACAATCAATTCGGCTTGCATGGCGGTTCCCTTGTGCATTGGTATCCCATGAAAAGCCCGCCGGGTCAGTCGAACGGGCCAGCGGCGACAAAGGCGCCGCCCTGGTAGATCCGCGCCGGGTCATCGGCGGCCGGCATCGGCTGGGCTTCGACCTTGGCGCGGAAAATTTCCGAGCTGTCCTTGGGGCGGTAACCCAGGTGCGCGGCCTGGCTGTTGTCCCACCACACGTCGCGGTTGGCGGACACCCCGTAGACCATGGTGTGGCCGACGTTCGGCGTGTAGAGCGAGCATTCGATCAGGTGGGTAAGGTCGTCGAAGCTCAGCCAGGTGCTCATCATCCGGCGGTTCTGCGGCTCGGCGAACGAGGAGCCGATGCGGATGCTCACCGTCTCGATGCCGTAGCGGTCGAAGTAGAAGCTCGCCACGTCTTCGCCGTAGGACTTGGACAGGCCGTAATAGCCATCCGGACGGCGAGGGGAGTGGGCGTCGAGGGCTTCGTCCTGTTTGTAGAAACCGATGACGTGGTTCGAGCTGGCGAAAATCACCCGCTTGACCCCGTGCTTGCGGGCGGCTTCATAGATATGGAAGACGCCGCTGATGTTGGCGCCGAGGATCTCTTCGAACGGGCGCTCAACCGAGACGCCGCCAAAGTGCAGGATGGCATCGACGCCTTCGACCAGTTGATGCACCGCTTGCTTGTCCGACAGGTCGCACAGCACCACTTCTTCGCTTTCGTCGATGGCCGGGGCCATGTTGGCGATGTCCGACAGGCGAATCTGCCGCGCGAACGGCTTGAGTCGCTCGCGCAAGACTTTGCCCAGGCCGCCGGCGGCGCCGGTCAGCAGCAGGCGATTGAGGGGTTGGCGAATGTGTGTCGTAGTCATGGGATTCCCTGGGTCAGGTGCTTAAAGCAGCGAGATCGGATAGCTGATGAAGATACGGTTCTCGTCGAATTCGTTGGTGCTGAAGTCCCGACGGATCGTTGCGTTGCGCCATTTCACGTTGAGGCTTTTCAGCGCGCCGCTTTGTACGGTGTAGGCCAACTCGGTTTCACGGCCCCATTCCTTGCCGTCGTCGACGGTGGCTGTGTGCACGTTGTCGCCGCTGATGTAGCGGTTCATCAGGGTCAGGCCCGGCACGCCGACGGCGGCGAAGTTGAAGTCGTGGCGCAGTTGCCAGGATCTTTCCTTGGCGTTGTCGTAGCTGGAGTTGTAGCTGTCGTTGGCCAGGGTGCCGCCGCTGGTGCCGTTGACGCGCATCCAGGCATCGTCGCCGCCAACTTTTTGCAGGCCGACGTAGAAGGTGTTGCCACCGTACTTGGCCGAGAGCATGGCGAACGCGGTCTTGTTGTCCAGGTCGCCGGCCAGGGCGCTGCCGTCCTCCTTGCCAGTGAAGTACCCGAGGTTCGCGCCCAGGGTCCAGTTGCCGATGGGCTGGCTGTGGGTCAGGTTGAAATATTCTTGCTGGTAGATGTCGGAGAGTTCCGCGTACCAGACGCCGACCTGGGTGCGTTTTTCGTTGAAGGTGTATTCACCGCCGCCGAAGTTGAAACGGTCGGAGGTGAAGGCGCCGCGACCGTTCATCGACATGTCTTCCATGCTCGCGTCGTTGCGCGGGCTGTTGCCACGGAACTGGCCGCCGTAGAGGCTCAGGCCGTTGATCTCGGTGGACGTGATCTGGCCGCCGCGGAAGGTTTGCGGCAGGGAGCGACCGTCGTCGGAGCGCAGGATCGGCAGCACCGGCATCCATTCGCCGACCTTCAATTCGGTCTTCGATACCTTGGCTTTGAGGGCCACGCCCAGGCGGCCGAAATCATCCGCCGGGCGACCGTCATCGTGTACCGGCAACAGCTGCGTCCCGGCGGTGCCCTTGCCGCCGTCGAGCTTGACCGAGTACAGGCCCAGCACGTCCACGCCGAAACCGACCACGCCCTGAGTGAAGCCGGACTTGGCGTCGAGGATGAAGTTCTGGGTCCATTCCTCGGCCTTGCCCTGGGTTGCGTTGGAATTGACGAAGTTACGGTTGAAGTAGGCGTTGCGCAGGTTCAGCGTGGCCTTGGCATCCTCGACAAACCCCTCGGCGCTGGCGGTCAGGGGCATGAACGCGGCGAGACCGCTGCACCCGAGCAGGAACAGGGCGGGGCTGGCGTTGAGGAGGGTACGGCGGTTTGGACGGTTGAAGGGCGAAAAACGGACACGTGTACTCACTGTTGACGCTCCCTACTGTTTTTGTTGTTTTTATTTGTCATACGTCGTCGTACAACATTGCCTGGATTATTTGGAAGCCACTGCTCATTGTCAACTGGCCATTATTGGAAATGTCCAAGTCGTGGGTGCTACAAAATGAGGCGTTTCAATGCCTCTCAACGGTCACGGTGAAGAAGACAGGCTTTGGCGCGGGGCAGAACCGTTGACCTGAGAAGAGGGGGAAGTGCTTAAGGTTATGCGATGACTGGTCTAAGACATTGGTCGAATGCAGACGATCCTGCGGACAGTGAAGCCAATTGTGGCGAGGGGATTTATCCCCGCTGGGCTGCGAAGCAGACCCAATTGCTGTCGCCATGGTGTGTCAGGTTGATTAAGTCCAACCTTTTAGGGCTGCTTCGCAGCCCTGCGGGGATAAATCCCCTCGCCACAGATGCGCATCGTTCTTCCGATCCACGCAAATTCCCTGCGGGGGAGAGAACATTGTGGGAGCAAAGCTTGCTCGCGATGACGGCAGCACATTAAACATCACCGCCAACTGACCCCGCGCAATCGCGGGCAAGCCTTGCTCCCACAATGCCCTCTCTCAAGCGGGCTGTGTTTATGCAGGCGTAGGATCGCTCAGGATTGGGCTACGTTGCCTTGCGCCGTTGCCTACAACTGCGCCAGAATCCGCCGGCTTGTGCGCCTTGGGGCCGGGCTCTATCGTTTCCGAGTCGCTGATGAATCAGCGATCGGGTTTGGTAGCCCGGTTTTCTACATGACGCGCGGCTCACTTTTTCAGATGCCTCTCAGCATCTGTATTTAATGGTGGTCATGCGTAGGGCGCCCCCGGGCGCGCCGGTGTTCATGTGGGCCGGTCTACCAACCTTCGTATGGCCACCACCCTTCGTTTGGTAGCGACGGTGATGGCTCCTCCAATTCCGCATGAGGTTCCATCTATGTTCAAAGTAACAAAAGCCAAGCCCCAAAAACTCGACGAAGTCACCGAGCGCGTCCTCGATCATTACCTCAACCCCAAATCGGACCAGCCCGAAGCAGAAGCGGCAACCGGTCAACTCTTCACCGTCATCAAGGGCGTCGACACCGAAACCCTGCTCGCCAACCTCAGCGAAAACCTGGCCTCGGCCAACGCCATGGTCAGCGACCTGGCCTTCGACCTGGAAGGCCCCAGGCGCCATGTCCTGCTGGGCATCCAGCAATTGATCGAACTGAGCGGATTGCTGGCAAACCGCGCGCTGGACAATGTCGAGGCACACTAGCTGATCTTCATTTGAGAATGGTCTCTGAGGAACACCTCCAGAGGCCAGCGCGACCCCGCTCTTGTGGCGAGGGAGCTTGCTCCCGCTGGGCTGCGCAGCAGACCCAAAATGGACTGGCGCGGTTTTCCAGGAATACCTCGTTAGCCGTTTTACGATTGCTGCGCCCGAGGCGTCGGACCGGCCGAGCGGGAGCAAGCTCCCTCGCCACAAGAACTTCCCCCGCACGCCGCACCGGTGTTTTCAACGGTGGGTGAATGCTAGTCTTGCTCAACGCTGTTGCCAGGGAGCCCTCATGGGCAATCACAAGATCGAGATTCGTCGCAGTAACGTCGAGAAAATCCTGCTGGCCGCCGAGAAGGTCTTTGCCGAGAAAGGCTTCGGCGGTACCGCCATGGCCGACATCGCCGCCGAAGTGCAGTTGCCCCGTTCCAACCTGCATTACTACTTCAGCACCAAGAACGAGCTGTACAGCGCCGTGCTGTTCGACCTGCTGGAAGTCTGGAAGCAGGACGCCCTGTGTTTCGAAATGTTCGATGACCCACGCGTCGTGCTCAGCAGCTACATCCGCGCCAAGATGAACCACTCCCGCAGCCGGCCCTACGGCTCGAAGGTCTGGGCCAACGAAGTGATCCACGGCGCCCCGACGCTCGGCCAGGCGCTGGACGCCAGCCTCTACGACTGGGCGAAGATGAAGGAAGCAAAAATTCGCCAATGGGTGGGGGACAAACGCATCCTGCCGGTGGAACCCTCAAGCCTGCTTTACATGATCTGGGCCTCGACCCAGCACTACGCCGACTTCGACCACCAGATCAACATCCTCAACGACCATCAACCGCTGTCGGACATGCAGTTCGAACGGGCGGTGCAGACGGTGACCAGTGTGATTTTGCGAGGGATTGGGTTGGAGCCGTAGTTTGTGCGTTGGGGATGGGAGGCGCGATGGCATATGAATGGAAAAAGATGCCTTATCGCTTACGAATTACCCCAGCAATTATGAGAGCACTCTGCTTGGCGCGTCTTCGAACATAGGGGATTTTCTTCCTCGTCTTTTCTATCTCTGTAATCGATGCCCCATTAGTTTGAAGTTTTTCGAGCTTGGCCTGCAGTGAGTCGTATCTTTTTTGCAGTTTAAGATCTGCCGGTATTGGGTTTTCCGTATCTACTACGCTGTCATACCAGTGTGAATTCCCCTTGAGTCTTGCCTCATAGATGCGTTGAGATTTTTGATAATCTAACTCACCGATAGTTTCGGACCTTATTGCCCTGGTCGATGATTCAGGAGGTAATTTTGATGTCGTATGAGTCCCCGAGGTCGGCTTGGATTCGACATGTCGTTGGTACCAATCAGTTCTTGGTTTATACGATTTCTGAGGAATGGTTGGCTGGGTAGGTAAGGGGCGAGAGCGAGAAATAATGACGGATTGAGGAGCCAGCGCTTTCATTTGGTTTTTAAACATTGACTTGAATAAGGCAATAGCACCATTCCCACTCGGATCATACCGATTAACCGGATCCCCTCCACAATACGCATACGCATTAATCCCCCCATCCCCAAAAGGGCTCAACTCGTCCGGACTGTTGAACCGCATCAACACCGGATTAAAAGCCCGATTACCCTGGCCCAATAAATAGTGTCCCGTTATCGAGTCAGGCCGGTCACCATTGAACCCCAGCAAGCTGCTCAAACCACTTTCAACAGGCCGGTGACCATAGGCGGTATAGGCCATGTGCTGGGTATCGGTGCCAGCCAGCGTTTGCAAGACCGACCGCTGCTGGTCCGTTGCCAGCAAGGTCGTCTCGGTGAGGTTGGCGATGTGCAGGCGTTGCGCCAGGGGTTGGGCTTCATAGTGAAGGATCGTGCGTTCTATCTCGCCTTCTATCTCATTGACCAACTCGTCGTTCTGGTAAAACCGCAGCGTGTCCACGTGTTCCGCAGGTTTCAGACCTGTCAGGCGATCCAAGGGGTCGTATTGGTAGCGGCACAGTATCTTCATCGTTGATGTCGACATGGGCTTGGCTCTTGTTGATGGGCTCGGTTGTGTCAGGCTCGGGTATTTGTCGGATGGCGTCTACTAGCAGAACTGTTAGTTCTGGAGGCTTCGGACGGCCAATACTGGGGTGGGAGCAAAGCTTGCTCGCGATAAGGGCGGCACATTCACCATCACCAGCAGCAAGCCCACAGCAGTACGCCGACTTCGCAGTACGACGAATGCCTATTCGTCGTACTGCTTCTTTCAGTGACGTGGCTACATCTTGGTGTGTTATTCCAGCGCCGAGGTTTCCATGTGGGGCGGAAACGCGCGAGGGTGGCTGGAGGAACGCTGAAAAAATTTGACGGACGGCGCGCGCGTTCCAGCCCAAGCACTTAAAACGTCAGGCCCTGACATGGTAGGGATTACGCGGATCATGCTCCCAATCCAGGAACGGCTTGCCCGTGTCCACCGGCACCATCTCGATGCAATCCTGCACCGGGCAGGTGATCTGGCACAGGTTGCAGCCCACGCATTCTTCGTCAATCACTTCGTACTGATGGGTTCCGTCTGCCTGTTTATGGCTGGCAATGGCCTGGTGTGAGGTGTCTTCGCAGGCGATGTGGCAGCGACCGCAACCGATGCAGGCCTCTTGGTCGATTTTGGCGATGACCTGGTAGTTGATGTCCAGGTACTTCCAGTCGGTGGTGTTGCCCACCGCCCGACCGGAGAACGCTTGCAGATTGGCGTGGCCGTGATCGTCCATCCAGCGTGACAGACCGTCCTTCATGTCTTCGACGATGCGAAAACCATGCAGCATCGCCGCCGTGCAGACTTGCACCGCTCCGCTACCCAGGGCAATGAACTCGGCGGCGTCGCGCCAACTGCCGATGCCGCCGATGCCGCAGATCGGCAGGCCTTGGGTCTGCGGGTCGCGAGCGATTTCGGCGACCATGTTCAATGCGATGGGCTTGACCGCCGAGCCGCAGTAACCGCCATGGGTGCTGCGGTTTCCGACGGTGGGCAGGGCAACCATGCGGTCCAGGTCGACGCTGGTGATGGAGTTGAGGGTGTTGATCAACGACACTGCGTCCGCGCCACCCCGATGGGCCGCCCGGGCGGCGACGCGGATGTCGGTGATGTTGGGGGTGAGCTTGACGATCACCGGCAGTGAACCGTGAGTCTTGCACCAGCGGGTCACTTGTTCGACGTACTCCGGCACCTGGCCGACCGCCGCGCCCATGCCGCGTTCCGGCATGCCGTGGGGGCAGCCGAAGTTCAGCTCGATCCCGTCGGCGCCGGTGGCCTCCACCAGGGGCAGGATGCGCTGCCAAGACGCCTCGACGCACGGCACCATCAGCGACACGATCAATGCACGGTCCGGCCAGTCCTTTTTCACCTGGGTGATTTCCCGCAGGTTGATCTCCAGCGAGCGGTCGGTGATCAGCTCGATGTTATTGATGCCCAGCACTTCGCGATTGGCGCCGTAGTGGGCTGAATAGCGCGATGACACATTCACCGCCGCCGGGTCTTCCCCGAGGGTTTTCCAGACCACGCCACCCCAGCCGGCCTCGAAGGCGCGTACCACGTTGTAGGCCTTGTCGGTGGGCGGCGCGGAGGCGAGCCAGAACGGATTGGGGGCTTTGATGCCGGCGAAGACAATCGACAGATCGGCCATTTATGCGGCCTCCACGTTGAGCATCAGTTGAGCGTTGATCGCCTCGGCGGCGCGCTTGCCGTGCTGCACGGCCTGCACCGTAAGGTCCTGGTCCAGGCTGGTGCAATCGCCGCCGGCGTAGACTCCGGGGATGCTGGTGCGCAGGTGTTCGTCCACCAGGATCCGCCCATCCTGGCGCTTGAGTTCGCGGGCCAGTGGATCTGCCAACGCGTTGTCGTCGAAGGCCTGGCCGATGGCTTTGAAAATGGCGTCGGCGGGCAGGTCGAAGGTGTCAGCATCGATGACCAGCCGACCGTTTTCCAGATGGGTGCGGGAGAAACGCATGCCGCGCACCTTGCCGGCCTCGTCGAGCAACACCTGTTGCGGTTGGGCCCAAGTCAGCAGGCGCACCTGGTTGGCCTTGGCGATGTCTTGCTCGTGCAAGGTGGCGCCCATGTCTTCGAGGCCGCGGCGGTAGACCAGGCTGACGTCCCGGGCGCCGAGGCGAGCCATCTGTACGGCCATGTCGATGGCGGTGTTGCCGGCGCCGAGGACGATGCAGCGGTCGGCCAGGGGCAACTGGCTGAGGTCGTCGGCCTGGCGCAGTTCGCGGATGTAGTCGGTGGCGGCCAGCAGCCCCGGCGCTTGCTCATCACTGAGCCCCAGCTGTTTGCTGGCCGCCAGGCCGAGGCCAAGGAACACCGCGTCGAACTGCTGGTGCAGGTCGCTCAGGCTGAGGTTTTCGCCGAGCTTTTGGCCGTGACGGATTTCGATGCCGCCGATTCCCAGCAGGAAGTCCAGTTCGCGTTGGGCATAGTCGTTCACCAATTTGTACTTGGCGATGCCGTATTCGTTGAGGCCACCGGCCTTGTCGCGAGCTTCGAAAACCACCACGTCATGGCCGTGCATGGCGCTGCGATGGGCACACGACAACCCTGCCGGCCCGGCCCCGACCACCGCGATGCGTTTGCCGGTGGCGGCGGCGCGTTGAAACGGGTGTTCGGTGAAGTGGGCGTTGTCCACCGCGTAGCGTTGCAGTGAACCGATCAGCACGGGCGCGCATTCCTGGGCGTTGTTGCGCACGCACGCTTGCTGGCAAAGCACTTCCGTGGGACAGACCCGGGCGCAACTGCCGCCGAGGATATTGGCCGAGAGGATTTTCTGTGCCGCGCCTTGGACGTTGTCCTGGTGGATGTTGCGGATGAACGAGGGGATGTCGATCTCGCTGGGACAGGCGTTCACGCAGGGTGCGTCGTAGCAGTACAGGCAGCGGGACGCTTCCAGGTGGGCCTGGCGTGCGTTGAGCGGCGGCGCCAGGTCGCTGAAGCGGGCGGCGAGGGTGGCCGGGTCTTCCTGGGAATGGGGAAGATGGTTCAGGGGCTGGATCATGGAAGGGCCTCACGGTGGTTGAGGTGCTGCCTCGGGTGGGCAGGTTTTTTTGTCTGGGCTGGCCTCATCGCGAGCAGGCTCGCTCCCACAGGGGGCTGCGGTGCACATGGATTTTGCAGCCACCCAAGATCCAGTGTGGGAGCGGGCTTGCTCGCGAAGGCCGAAGGCCTCGATTTCAGCGTTTAACAGCCGTCGGCCTGTTCAACTCCGCCCGCTTGCTCAACAAATCGAACACCCTCGGATACGCCGGTCGTTCGATGTAGCGCCCAGCCCCCCGTTCGGCCCGCAAGTCGCCGTCGGCCCACACCAGCCGGCCCTGACTGATGGTGTGGCTGGGCACGCCGCGTACGGTCTTGCCTTCGAAGATGTTGAAGTCCACTTGCTGGTGGTGGGTCTTGGCGGAAATCGTGCGGCTGCCTTGCGGGTCCCAAAGCACCAGGTCGGCATCGACGCCGACGCGAATCGCGCCTTTGCGCGGGTACAGGTTGAAGATCTTCGCGGTGTTGGTGGAGGTGAGGGCGACGAAGTCGTGCATCGACAACTTGCCACTGTTGACCCCTTCGTCCCAGAGCACCGCCATGCGGTCTTCGATCCCGGCGGTGCCGTTGGGGATCTTGCTGAAGTCGTCGCGGCCGGCGGCTTTCTGTTCGGCGCAGAAACAGCAGTGGTCGGTGGCTGTGGTGTGCAGGTTGCCCGCCTGCAAGCCGTGCCAGAGCGCCTCTTGATGCCCGCGCGGGCGGAAGGGCGGGCTCATCACGTAGCCGGCGGCGGTCTGCCAGTCCGGGTGGCGATAGACGCTGTCGTCCAGCAGCAGGTGCCCGGCCAGTACTTCGCCGTAGACCGGTTGACCCTTGCTGCGGGCATAGGTGATTTCGTCCAGCGCTTCTTGGGTGGAGACGTGCACCAGGTACAGCGGCGTGCCCAAGGTTTCAGCGATGCGGATGGCCCGGCTGGCCGCTTCACCTTCCACTTGCGAAGGGCGAGACAACGGATGAGCTTCGGGGCCGGTGATGCCCTGGGCCAGCAACTTGCGTTGCAGGTGATAGACCAGCTCGCCGTTTTCGGCATGCACGGTGGGCACCGCACCCAGTTCCAGGCAACGTTCGAAGCTCGCCACCAGGGTGTCGTCGGCGGCCATGATCGCGTTCTTGTAGGCCATGAAATGCTTGAAGCTGTTCACCCCGTGGTGATTGACCAACTCGGCCATTTCTTCACGGACCTGCTCGCTCCACCAGGTGATCGCCACGTGGAAACCATAGTCGCTGGCGCTTTTTTCGGCCCAGCCTCGCCATTGATGGAAGGCTTCCATCAGCGACTGTTGGGGGTTGGGAATCACGAAGTCGATGATCGAGGTGGTGCCCCCGGCCAGGCCTGCGGCGGTGCCGCTGAAGAAGTCTTCACTGGCGACCGTGCCCATGAACGGCAGCTGCATGTGGGTGTGCGGGTCGATGCCACCTGGCATCAGGTATTGCCCGCTGCCGTCGAGCACTTCGACAGCGGCCGGAACGTCCAGGTTTTCACCAATGGCCTTGATCACGCCGTCGGCGCAAAACACATCGGCGCGATAACTTTCATCATGGGTAACGACGGTGGCGCCACGGATCAACAGAGACATTCCGAGTTCCTCGCAGGCATGACCGACTGTTGCCGGTTCTTTATGTTTTATCGATCACCGTTGTAAATGACGGCGTCGTGTAGATTTGAATTCTTGTCACAACTGTCAGGATTAGACGCTAGCTGGAGTTATTGAAATCAGCAAGATTATTTTTTATGAGTTTGTTTTTTAATTAACTCATTGAAAATTAAATAATTAATTAAAAAATAACCAAGGTTGTGAAGACGTTAAGTATTTTGACGAACTTGACAGGAACGTTATTTGAGCAAGATTTGTTTTGGCCGATCAGCGGCTGGAAAACCGTTGAAGTGCGGTCTAGACACCTCGCGTGCGTGCAAGGACTCCGACCATCGCCAGGCGATGAGCAAAAAATAATGAAAACAGTGGAGCGGACATGACCAGATCAACAGTGATTGAGCGCGATGGATTGTTCGAGTTGGAAGCCGACAGCGATGTCCTCGACAGTCCCCGTTACAACCACGATATCGCACCGACCAAAGTGCACGAACGAACCTGGAACAAATGGCACATCGCCGCGCTGTGGGTCGGCATGGCGGTCTGTGTGCCGACCTACACCCTTGGCGGTGTGCTCACCGCCTATTTCGGCTTGACCGTGGGCGAGGCGCTGCTGGCCATTCTGTTCGCCAACATCATCGTCTTGATTCCCCTGACCCTGAACGCCTTTGCCGGAACCCAGTACGGCATTCCGTTCCCGGTGTTGTTGCGTTCATCGTTCGGGGTCATCGGCTCCAACGTGCCGTGCCTGATCCGCGCCCTGGTGGCGTGTGGCTGGTTCGGGATCCAGACGATGTTCGGCGGGTTGGCGATCCACCTGTTCCTCGGTTCGGTGTTCGACGGCTGGAAGAGCCTGGGCGGGGCCGGTGAGGTGATCGGTTTCATGCTGTTCTGGGTCATGAACTTGTGGGTGGTGTTGCGCGGTGCCGAGTCGATCAAATGGCTGGAGACCTTGTCCGCGCCGCTGCTGATATTGGTGGGGGCGGGCTTGTTGGCGTGGGCGTTGCCCAATGTCTCGCTGACCGAGCTGATGGCGGTCCCGGCCAAGCGCCCCGAAGGCGCCAGCGTGACGGGCTACTTCCTCGCCGGGTTGACGGCCATGGTCGGGTTCTGGGCCACCCTGTCGTTGAACATTCCAGACTTCAGCCGTTATGCCAAGAGCCAGAAAGACCAGATCATCGGGCAGGTCATCGGCCTGCCGTTGACCATGTTTTTATTCGCTTCGCTCGGCGTGGTCATGACCGCAGCCTCGGAGAAACTGGTAGGGGTGACCATCTCTGATCCGGTGACCTTGATCGGCCACATCCAGAGCCCGTTGTGGGTGGCGCTGGCCATGGTGCTGATCATCGTTGCCACGCTCTCGACCAACACCGCCGCCAACATCGTCTCGCCCACCAACGACTTCCAGAACCTGGCGCCCAAACTGATCGGCCGCACCCAGGCGGTGATCCTCACCGGGCTGGTGGGGCTGGGGCTGATGGCCCATGAGCTGCTGAAAAAACTCGGTTGGATCGTCTCCGAGGTCAGCCTTGAGTCGGTGTATTCCAACTGGTTGCTGGGCTATTCGAGCCTGCTGGGGCCGATTGCCGGGATCATGGTGGTGGATTATTTCCTGATCAAGAAACAGCGCCTGGACCTGGCCGGGCTGTACCGCGATGACGTGTACTCGGCGTGGAACTGGAGCGGCTTCATCGCCTTTGGCGTGCCGGTGGCGCTGACGCTGCTGTCGCTGGGCAGCGATGCGTTCAGCTGGTTCTACAGCTACGGTTGGTTTACCGGCTCGGCGTTGGGCGGGGTGATTTATTACGGGTTGTGCAATATGCAAAGGCCTAGCCCGGCTGTTGCCAAATCACCACTGCAATAACGGTGAGTGCGATTCTGGGGGAGCAAGCCCGCTCCCACGCTGGACCGCGTCGAAATGAGATAACTGCCTGAAGGAGATCCCCATGAACGCAGCCGTCGATGTCCTGCAATCCACCCATCAGCACATCAACCGCGATCGCCTGTGGCAATCGCTCATGGACCTGGCCCGGCTCGGTGCCACGGTCAAGGGCGGTGTGTGTCGGCTGGCGTTGACCGACCTCGATCGCCAGGCGCGCGATTTGTTCGTGCAGTGGGCCGAAGCGGCCGGCTGCGCCGTCAGCATCGACGCGGTGGGCAATATGTTCGCCCGGCGCCCTGGGCGCAATCCGAACCTGCCGCCGGTGATGACCGGCAGCCACATCGACACCCAGCCCACCGGCGGCAAATTCGACGGCTGTTTCGGCGTGCTGTCAGGGCTGGAAGTGCTGCGCACCCTCAACGACCTTGGCATCGAGACCGAAGCACCGTTGGAGGTGGTGGTCTGGACCAACGAGGAGGGCTCGCGCTTCGCTCCGTGCATGATGGGTTCGGGGGTGTTCGCGGAAAAATTCACCCTTGAAGAAACCCTGGCCAAGACCGACGCCGAAGGCATCACCGTCGGCCAGGCACTCAACGCCATCGGCTATGCTGGCCCGCGCCCGGTCAGTGGCCATCCGGTGGGGGCGTATTTCGAGGCGCACATCGAACAGGGGCCGATCCTGGAGGACGAAGGCAAGACCATCGGCGTGGTAATGGGCGCCTTGGGCCAGAAGTGGTTCGATCTGACGCTGCGGGGCGTCGAGGCCCACGCCGGCCCGACCCCGATGCACCTGCGCAAGGATGCCCTGGTGGGCGCCTCGATCATCGTCGGTGCCGTCAACCGCGCCGCCCTCGGCCATCAGCCCCATGCCTGCGGCACGGTCGGTTGCCTGCAAGCGTATCCGGGGTCACGCAATGTCATCCCCGGTGAAGTCCGCATGACCCTGGACTTCCGTCACCTGGAACCGGCGCGACTGGACTCGATGATCGCCGAGGTCAAGCAGGTGATCGAAGACACCTGTCGGCAACACGGCCTGACCTTCGACTTGAAACCCACCGCCGACTTCCCGCCGCTGTACTTCGACAAAGGTTGCGTTGAAGCGGTACGCAGCGCCGCCAAAGGCCTGGGCCTGTCGCACATGGACATCGTCAGCGGTGCCGGCCATGACGCGATTTTCCTCGCCGAACTGGGGCCGGCCGGAATGATCTTCGTGCCCTGCGAAGGCGGTATCAGTCACAACGAAATCGAAAACGCCGCCCCGGACGACCTCGCCGCCGGCTGCGCGGTGCTGCTGCGGGCGATGCTGGCGGCTTCGCAGGCGATTGCCGAAGGGCGCAGGACGGCTTGAAAATTCGGCAGTGCCTACGGTCGGGAACGCTTGGTGATTGCGCAAGGTCGTAATCTCCATGTGCCGCTGACCACGGGGAGAGCCGATGAATCAACAAGTCCCGACCGCCGATACCAACCGTCGCCAATTGCTGCAGATCATTGCTGGCCTGTCCGACGGGGTGATGTTGATCGAGGTCGACCAGACCATTGCCTGGGCCAACGAGGCGGCGTTGGCCATGCATGGCGTCAAGGACCTCGGTGAGCTGGGCGCCAATGCCCAAGCCTACGCCCGGCGTTTCAAGCTGCGCTATCGCAACAACCACCCATTGAGCGAAGACAATTACCCGATTGCTCGGGTGGCCCGTGGCGATGAGTTCAGTGATGTGCTGGTGGAAGTTACGCCCCAGGCGGACCCGGATCGCACCTGGGTCCATCGGATCCGCAGCATGGTCCTTACCGACCGCCTGGGCGAGCCGGAATACCTGGTGCTGATCCTCAGTGATGCGACTGAATGGGCCAGCGCCGAGCAGCGCTTCGAGAAGACCTTCGGGGCCAACCCGGCACCGGCGGTGATCTGCCGCCTCAGCGACCTGCGCTACATCAAGGTCAACCAGGGCTTCCTGGAAATGACCGGCTACAGCCGTGAGCAGGTGATCGGGCGTTCGGTGTATGAGCTGGACGTACTCGAAGCCGCCGAGAAGCGCGATCTGGCCATCGAGCGCCTGGGGCAGGGCGCGACCATCCCGCAGATGCAGGCCGAGTTGAGATTGCCCGATGGCAGTTGCAAGCAAGTGATCGTCGCCGGCCAGCCGCTGGACCTGCACGATGAAGACTGCATGCTGTTTTCGTTCATGGACATGGAGCCGCGGCGCAAGGCCGAGACAGCACTGCGCCAGAGCGAGGAGCGTTTCGCCAAGTCGTTCCGCCTCACGCCCGTGCCAACGCTGGTGTGCAGCGCCGAACAGCTGGTGTTGGAAATCAACGACGCGTTCCTGCGCACCACCGGTTACGCCAGCGAAGAACTGCTGGGCAGGACCGTGGAAGAAATCGGCTTTCTCGACACCAGCGCCAGTGCCACCTTGTTTGCGCGGCTGGAAAACAGCGGCCAGGTCTCCAGTCTCGACATCAAGGTTCACAAGAAAGGCGGGGAGCAGATCGATTGCGAGGTGGCGGCCGACACCGTCAACATCCAGGGCAACCCTTGTTACCTGTTGGTCCTGATGAACATCACCGAGCGCAAGCGCTCGGAATCGGAGCTGGTGGCGGCCATCGAGGAAGTCATGAAGGACGCGTCCTGGTTCAGCCGGACCCTGATTGAAAAACTGGCCAATGTGAAAAACATCAGCCCTCAGCTCCCTAGCGTGCCCTTCACCGAGTTGACGGCTCGCGAACGTGATGTGCTGGGGTTGATTTGCGAGGGCCTGGCGGACAAGGAAATTGCCGCGCGGCTGAAACTGGCGCCCAACACCGTGCGCAATCACGTGGCGACGCTGTATTCGAAGCTGGGTGTACACAGCCGCAGCGAAGCGATCGTCTGGGCCCGGGAGCGAGGATTGTTCGCGAATGAATGGCGCGTAAAGGCACGATGATAGCCAGTGCAAATGTACCGGGTGCACTGGTGCAATTATGGGTTTTGCGCGTGCGGTCGGTTCCTTAGGCTGTAAGGGTGCGACGTTGTGCGCAATGTCGCGTCCCCCATGAAACAGTCAAGGAAAGGCCTCAATGTGCAGTAAACCCAACCCAGCTAGCAGCCCGATGGCCACGTCAGCGTCGAGGTGCAAGGCATGACTCAGTTGGCCCCCTTGCGTGCCCGCCTCGAAGAGAGCTTCACACCGCTGGCCTGTGAATGCAGCCTCAACGGCGACGGCACCCTCACGGTACGCCTTTATCACCGTGACAGCGGCGAGGTGGACCTGGTGGTGAGCGGGATGAGCGTCGACAGTGTCCGGTCAGAAGACAGCATCGCCAAGTTGATCGACGAACTGCGCTATGAACTGCACAACACACCGTTGCATCGCAATGAGTGCTGAGTGATCAGAGGCTCACATGTGCCCCCCGTCTCCGGGCGCCAAACACATCCCCTGTGGCGAGGGAGCTTGCTCCCGCTGGGGTGCGAAGCAGCCCTAACATCTACCACCGAGGTGTTCCAGGCTGACCGCATGCTGCTTGCTTGGGGCTGCTACGCAGCCCAGCGGGAGCAAGCTCCCTCGCCACAAGAGCCTTTGTGTACACAGGCTTGAACGGGAACGCTGCCGAAATTGTGGTGAAGAGTGGGCCTACAACAATGTCGCCCGGCAATCGAGCACCAACCGCGCGCCGCCCTGTTCGCTGCGGCCCACCTCCAGGGTGAAGCCGTGCAGGTTGACGATCGCCGCGACGATCGACAGGCCCAGGCCGAACCCGCCGTGCTGGCTGCTGCCTTCGGCGCGGTAGAAGCGGCGAAACACCGCCTTGCGCTCGGCTTCCGGAATGCCCGGGCCGGAGTCGAGTACTTCGATGCGGGTGCTGTCGCCCTGGTCGACGCCACGCAGGATCACCGTGCCGCCCGGCGGGGTGAACTTGATGGAGTTGCTCAACAGGTTCGACACCGCTTCGAACAGCAGCGCCCGGTCACCGTTGAGCAGGGGCAGGGCGTCGGGCACTTGCAGGGTGAAGGTCAGTTCGCCTTCTTCGGCCAGGGGCAGGTAAAAGTCGTGCAGCTCCTGCAAGAGCTGCAACGGATCGAGGCGCACGAAGCCTGAACGCCGCTGTTGGTCTTCCAATTCGGAAATTCGCAACAAGCCGCGAAACCGCGCCATCAGGGTGTCGGTCTCGGCAATCACCTGGTCCATCTGCAAGGCTTCGGGCGAGCCGTCCGGCGCTTGCTGCTGGATGCGATAAAGCTGGGCGCGCAGGCGGGTCAGGGGCGTGCGCAGGTCATGGGCGATGTTGTCGCATACGCCCTTGACCTCATTCATCAAGCGTTCGATGCGTTCGAGCATGGCGTTGACGATGGCTGCCAGCATGTCCAGCTCGTCGCGTCGGCTCGACAGCGGCAGGCGATGGGTCAGGTCGCCGGCCACGATGGCTTCGGCGCTGGCCTGCAGTTTGCGGATCCGTTGCAGCGGTCGGCGGCGTAGCAGGTGCCAACCGGCGATCCCCGGCAAAATGGTCAACGACACGCCCCAGAACAGCGCGTGCAAAATGATGCGCGTCACGGCGAACAGCGAGCCATTGTCCCGGGCCAGGACCAGCCAGCGGCCGTCCTGGGTCCGCGTCGCTACCGCATCGCAGCTGTCGGAGGGTACGCCGGGGTCGTCGGAGTCGACGCAATCGCCGAGCATGTGGATCTGGCCGTCCAGCGGCAGGTCGGCGGGGATACGCTGGATCGGTCCGCTCAGGTGGTGCAGCTGCGGGTCGAACAGGCCGTAGGCATCGACGCCTCGGTCGTCCAGCGTCAGGCTGGCCATGAGGGCGTCTTCCAACTGATCGCCGTGAATACGGGCGAACAGGTGCTGGCGCTGCATCAGGGAATGCTTGGCCAGGCTGTCGAGGTAGCCGAATACCTCGTAGTACATCACCCCCATCAAAATCGCGCTCCAGATCACGAACAGCGAACTGTACAGCGCCAGCAACCGGCTGCTGGAGGAGCGCCAGCCCTTAGCGGGGTTCAGCAATGACATAGCCGGAACCCCGTACCGTGCGAATCAGCGGTTCCAGGCCCGGCGGGTCGATTTTCTTGCGCAGGCGGCCGATGTGGACGTCGATCAGGTTGGTGCCCGGATCAAAGTGATAACCCCAGACTTCTTCGAAGATCATCATGCGCGAGAGGATCTGCCCGCTGTTGCGCATCAAGAACTCCAGCAACTTGTATTCGGTGGGCAGCAGACTGAGCAATTGCCCGTTGCGGCTGGCTTCGCGGCTGATCAGGTTCAACTCCAGGTCGGCGACGCGCAGCACGGTTTCCGGCTCGCGGGCGCCGTTGTTGCGGCGCAGCAGGACCTCGACCCGGGCGGCCATTTCATCGGTGGCGAACGGTTTGGTCAGGTAATCGTCGCCCCCTGCGCGCAGGCCACGCACGCGCTCATCCACGTCGGAGAGGGCACTGATCATCAGGATCGGCGTGGCCACGCCCATGGTGCGCAGGGTGGTGACGATCACCAGGCCGTCGAGTTCGGGCAGCATCCGGTCGAGGGTGATCAGGTCGTAATCGCCACTCACCGCGCGCTCCAGGCCTTCGCGGCCATTATCGACCCAGTCGACGTTCAGGCCGTTGCGGGTCAGCTCGGCGACGATCTCGCGGGCGGTCACGGCGTCGTCTTCGATGGTCAGGATGCGGTTCATGGGCGATACCCTGTTGGGAAAGTAGAGCAATTGCGCAGCATTCTGCCAAAGAATACCTGTCGGCTTTCTGAAAAAAAGTTCATTGGCCGGCGAGCGGATTTCCTGGCTTGGATCAACACTTGGTCACAAATAATCCCTAACATAAATCTGATACGCACCATCATGCTGCATCTGCTCCCCTGTTTGGCGCGCTGTCGGGGTTCGATGCGAAACGGTGATGGTGTGCCGCAAGGAGCCGAGACCTCACTGAACTTTCAAGGAAGAGCTGCATGATGCAACCTCAAGACCCTCTACGCCGTAAATTCGATATCCAGCCACTGACCCAGGCCGACATGACGGTGCGCCTGGATGGGCGAACCGTCAATGCCGCCCAGGGCGAAACCGTTCTCACCGTCATCCAGTCCCTGGGGCAACGCCAGGTTGCCCGCAACGACCACGGTCGGATCAGCGGCGCGTACTGCGGCATGGGCGTGTGCCAGTGCTGCCTGGTCAAGATCGATGGCCGCCACAAGCGCCGCGCCTGCCAGACCCTGGTGCGCCCTGGCATGCAGATCGAAACCCGGGCCAATCGCCTGACCGAAATGGAGGCGCCATGAGCCTCGATCCGGTCATTGTCGGCGGTGGGCCGGCGGGCATGGCCGCAGCCATCGAGCTGGCCTCCCACGGGGTGCGCTGCACCTTGCTCGAAGAGGCGCCGCGCCTCGGCGGCGTGGTGTATCGCGGACCGCTGCGCGATGGCGTCAGCCTGGACTACCTGGGACCGCGCTACAGCGAAGCCCTGGACAAACTCCACGGGGAATACCAGTGCCACGCCGGGTTGATCGACGTGCGGCTGAGCAACCGCGTCATCGGTGCCGAAGGGTTCCGTTCGCTGGTGCTGCTCGACGCCGACGAGCGCCTGGGCGAGGTCGCGTATTCCCATCTGATCCTGGCGGCCGGTTGTCATGAACGCAGCGTGCCGTTTCCGGGCTGGACCCTGCCGGGGGTGATGATGCTCGGCGGCCTGCAGTTGCAGATCAAGAGCGGGGTGGTCAAGCCGCCCAGCCCCGTGGTAATCGCCGGCACCGGCCCGTTGCTACCGTTGGTGGCCTGTCAGTTGCACGCGTCGGGCGTGGCGGTGGCGGGCGTCTACGAGGCCTGTGCCTTCGGCAAGATTGCCAGGCAGAGCCTGGCCTTGCTGAACAAGCCGCAACTGTTCCTCGACGGCCTGGGCATGCTGGCCTACCTCAAGCTCAATCGCATTCCCGTGCGCTATGGCTGGGGCGTGGTGCGGGCGGACGGCGAGGATGAATTGAGCACCGTCACCGTCGCCCCTTATTCCAGCGATTGGGCGCCCGACTTGAAACGCGCCGAACAGGTGCCGGCCCAGACCCTGGCGGTCGGCTATGGTTTTATCCCGCGTACCCAATTGAGCCAGCAGATGGGCCTGGAGCACGGCTTCAGCGAGGATGGCTACTTGCGCGCCGTGTCCGATGCCTGGCAACAGAGCAGCGAGGCGCACATTCACCTGGCCGGCGACATGGGCGGGATTCGCGGTGGCGAAGCCGCCATGCTGAGCGGGCGCATCGCGGCGCTGTCGATCCTGATGCAGCGCAACGTGCTCGATCCCGCCACCGCCCTCGCGCACCGCCAGCGCTACCAGGCGCAGCTTGAGCGGATCGTTCGCTTTCGCGCCGCCGTGGACCGCTACACTCAGCGCGGTGCCGGGCAAACCGCGTTGCCGACGGCCGAGACGGTGATCTGCCGTTGCGAACACGCCACCCGCGCCGACATCGACCGGGCCCTGGAGCAGGGCGTGCAAGACATGGCCAGCCTGAAAATGCGCACCCGCGTGAGCATGGGCGATTGCCAGGGGCGGATGTGCGTCGGCTATTGCAGCGACCGCTTGCGCGCCGCCACCGGGCGTGCCGATGTCGGCTGGTTGCGACCGCGCTTCCCCATTGAACCGATTCCCTTTTCAGCGTTCCAGCACGTCGGCACGGAGGCCGTTTCCCATGATTAAGCAATACGATGTGGTCATCGCCGGTGGCGGGGTGATTGGCGCGGCCTGTGCCTATCAACTGTCTAAGCGCAAGAACCTGAAAATCGCCCTGGTCGACGCCAAGCGTCCTGGCAACGCCAGCCGTGCTTCGGCCGGCGGCCTGTGGGCCATCGGCGAGTCGGTGGGCCTGGGTTGCGGGGTGATCTTCTTTCGCATGATGTCGGCCAACCGCAAGCGCCAGACCCAGGGCGCCGCCGTGGCGGTGGACGCCAGCACGCCGCACATCCTGCCCCAGTCGTTCTTCGATTTTGCCTTGCAGTCCAACGCGATGTATCCGCAGTTGCACCGCGAGTTGCTGGACAACCATGGCATGGATTGCAAGTTCGAGCGCACCGGGCTCAAGTTCGTGATCTACGACGACGAAGACCGCTTGTACGCCGAGCACATCGTGGCCTGCATCCCCCATCTGGCCGACCAGGTGCGCTGGCTCGACCAGGCGGCCCTGCGCGAGGCCGAACCGACGGTCAGCCATGAAGCCTTGGGCGCGCTGGAGTTTCTCTGCGATCACCAGGTCAGCCCCTTCCGCCTGGCCGACGCTTACACCGAAGGCGCGCGGCAGAACGGCGTCGACGTGTTCTTCAACACCAACGTAACCGAGGTGCTGCGCAGCGGAAAACGGGTGACCGGGGTGAAAACCGCCGAGGCCGGCACCTTCATTTGCCGGACCCTGATCAATGCCGCCGGCGCCTGGGCGGCGGACCTGAGCGAGCAGGCCACCGGCGTGCGGATCCCGGTCAAGCCGGTCAAGGGGCAGATCCTGCTGACCGAGCGCATGCCGAAGATCCTCAACGGCTGCCTGACCACCAGCGATTGCTACGTGGCGCAGAAAGACAACGGCGAAATCCTCATTGGCAGTACCACCGAAGACAAGGGCTTCGACGTGACCACCACTTATCCCGAGATCGAAGGGTTGGTGCAGGGCGCGGTGCGTTGTATTCCCCAGTTGGCCGACATCAACCTGAAACGGACCTGGGCCGGCCTGCGCCCTGGCTCACCCGACGAACTGCCTATCCTCGGGCCGATGGCGGGTGTGGAAGGCTACCTCAACGCCTGCGGGCATTTCCGCACCGGCATCCTGACCTCGGCCATCACCGGGGTGTTGTTGGACAAGTTGGTGAACGACGAGCCGTTGCCGCTGGACATCACCCCGTTCCTGGCGGATCGCTTCGAGGTGGCGCCCATCAATGAGCTGAAGGCGAAGGAGCTGGCTTGAGGTAATCCAGTGAGTTGGGGATGGTGAATGCCATCTGTGGGAGCAAAGCTTGCTCGCGATGACTGCAGCCCATTCAATATTGATGCAGGCTGACTTACCGCTGTCGCGAGCAAGCTTTGCTCCCACGGGAGGGGGATGTGAAACCGAACTTGGCGCTATTGCATCGGCGTACTGACAAACGCCTCCAACCCCTCGGCGTAGGCAGTGAATGCGCTGATCGACGGGAATGACTGGCCCCGCACCTGGTCCGCTACCACCAGGTTGGTGAAGCTCCAGGCTACCGCCACGGTAATGCCCGCCTGATCGAGGGTGCCGTCGGTGTCCAACGGTTGTTTCGCTAGTTCCTGCTCCAGCATCCGGTAGGCCGCCGCCAGTTGGCCTTCCACGCGCTCCACCCAGGGGGCGTGCTGGATTTGCTCCGGTCGCAGGTTGCGCTCGTAATACAACTGCACCGATTTCTCGCAGGCCGCCAATGCCAGCCCGATCAGGCGCAATGATCGCAATCGTTGTGCGAGGTCATCCGGCATCAGGCTCTTGCCCGGCGCAGCCAAGGCCTGCAGGTAATCGATGATCAACGTGGAGTCCATCAGCACCGTGCCGTCATCGAGCACCAGGGTCGGTGCCTTGACCACCGGGTTGATGCCCTGGAACCGCTGGAAATGCCTGAACACCGAAACCGATTCATGCTCCAGGGCAATGCCCAGGCACTTGGCGCTGATCGCGACGCGTCGTACATAGGGTGAGTCCAGCATACCGATCAGTTTCATGGTGCCTCCTTCAACGATGCGGGCAGGGTGCTCAGGTGTCAGTCCTCGAACCCCACCTGTTCATGGATTTCGTCCACTTTCAGTTCCAGCCGGTAAGCCACGGCGATGAACAACGCCTGGCACAGGCACAACGTGGCGCTTAGCGAACGGAAGGCGAACGAACTGCCTTCGTTGACCAGCAGCACCGCGTTGGCCCGTTTGGCCAGGGGCGAGAGGTTGCTGTCGGTGATGATCAGCGTCTTGGCCTGGTGATGCTGGGCGATGCGCAGGCAGTGCTGGGTTTCCTTGCCGTAGGGCGTGAAGCTGATGGCGATCACCAGGTCGTTGGCCCGCACGCTACGCATCTGCTCGCGATAGCTACCCCCCAGGCCGGAAACCAGGTGGATGCGCTTGTTGGTGTGTTGCAGGTTGTACACCAGGTAATCGGCCACTGCGAACGAGCGCCGCACGCCCACCACATAAATGTTGTCGGCATTGACCACCAGGTCCACGGCTTTTTCGAACGCCTGGTCGTCCAGTTCCAGGCCTAGGCGCTCGATGCCCGACAACGTGGCGTTGACGCACTCGCGGGCCAGGTCGCCGCCGCTGGCTTTCTGCGACTTGTTGGCGATCATGCTGCGGATGCGCTGCTGGTAGTTCTGCACCGGCGTGGTCTTGTGGGTATAGGCCTCGCGGAACAGCGCCTGCATTTCGCTGAACCCGCTGAACCCGAAGCGCTGGGAAAAGCGCACGATGGCCGACGGGTGCACTTCGCATTCACGGGCGATGTCACTGATGCGATCGACCATGATCCGGTCGCGCTGCTGGCTCATGTAGCTGGCGATGCGCTTGAGTTGGCGCGGCAGGCTTTCGTACTCGTCGCTAATGAGTTGCAGCAGACGCTCGGCATTGATCGGTGGGCTGGAGAGGGCGCTTTCGGACGTACTCTCGGACGGCGCCGGCAGATCGGTGCGGGTCATGGAAAATCCTTCTGGCTTGTTCTTGTGGGCCGTCCGCAGAACGGTCGGCCCCGACAAATAGGTTGGCTGGTCGCAGTCTACAGCGTAGGTGAGGGGAAAATCATGGGCGGGCGCGATCACTGTCCTATGCTGAAACGATGCACTGTCATAAGTTTATTGGAAAAAATATTCTACATATAAATTTTATAGAATAAATATTGATTGTTGGCTGCCGCTCGTTTTAGTCTGCCCCCACCAAGAGCGTTGGCGCCGGCCACCGGCAGCGACGCAGGCTGATAAAAATAACAGGAGCCAGCATGGGCCAGACTCGTTTTGCCAGTGGGCGTCAATTGGATGTGATCTGCCTGGGACGCCTGGGTGTCGACCTCTATGCGCAGCAAGTCGGCGCGCGCCTGGAAGACGTCGCAAGCTTCGCCAAATACCTGGGGGGCTCGTCTGCCAACATCGCCTTCGGCACCGCGCGGTTGGGGCTCAAGTCTGCGATGTTGAGCCGGGTGGGGGACGATCACATGGGCCGCTTCCTGGTGGAGTCTCTGGCGCGCGAAGGCTGTGATGTCAGTGCCATCAAGGTTGACCCTGAGCGTCTGACGGCCATGGTCCTGCTGGGCATCAAGGACCGCGACACCTTTCCCCTGGTGTTCTACCGGGAAAATTGCGCCGACATGGCGCTACGCGCCGAAGACATCGACGAAACGTTCATTGCCTCCAGCAAGGCCTTGCTGGTGACCGGTACCCATTTCTCCACCGAAGGCGTCTATAACGCCAGCCTCCAGGCGCTGGACCATGCCCGCAAGCATGGGGTCAAGTGCATCCTCGACATCGATTATCGGCCGGTACTCTGGGGCCTGGCGGGCAAGGCCGACGGTGAAACCCGTTTTGTCGCCAGCCAGAACGTCAGCCAGCATGTGCAAGCGATCCTGCCGCGTTTTGACCTGATCGTCGGCACTGAAGAGGAATTCCTCATTGCCGGCGGCAGCGATGACCTGCTGGCCGCGCTGCGCACGGTGCGCTCACTGACGGCGGCGACCCTGGTGATCAAGCTTGGCCCGCAGGGCTGCACGGTGATCCATGGCGCCATCCCGAACCGGCTTGAAGACGGCGCGATCTATCCCGGCGTGCAGGTTGAGGTCCTTAATGTACTGGGTGCCGGTGACGCGTTCATGTCCGGTTTTCTCGCCGGTTGGCTGGAGGAGGCCAGCGATGAACAGTGCTGCCGGCTGGCCAATGCCTGTGGCGCCCTGGTGGTCTCGCGTCACGCCTGTGCCCCGGCGATGCCGACCCGGGCCGAACTCGACTATCTGTTCGACAGCCCGCTATTCAACAGCCCGGCGTCGATCACCCGACCGGATCAGGATCTCGTGTTGCAACGCCTGCACCAGGTGAGTGTGCCGCGCAAGGCCTGGAAGCAACTGTTCATTTTTGCGTTCGATCATCGCTGGCAACTGGTGGAACTGGCCCACAAGGCCGGACGCGATCTCTCTTGCATCGCAGCGCTCAAGCAACTGTTCGTCCGGGCGGTGGAACGGGTCGAGGCAGACCTGCGCCGCCAGGGCATCGAGGCCGACGTCGGCCTGTTGGCAGACCAGCGTTTCGGCCAGGACGCGCTGAACGCCGCCACGGGGCGCGGCTGGTGGGTGGCGCGGCCGGTGGAGGTGCAGAACTCACGGCCGCTGGCTTTCGAACACGGCCGTTCCATCGGCAGCCAGCTGATTGCCTGGCCTCAAGAACAGATCATCAAGTGCCTGGTGCAATTTCACCCCGATGACGAACCGCTGCTGCGCCTGGAGCAGGAGGCGCAACTGCTGGCGTTGTACAAGGCCTCCCAAACCAGCGGCCACGAGTTGCTGCTGGAAGTCATTCCACCGAAGGATCATCCATCGTCGCACCCGGACGTGCTGTACCGCGCCCTCAAGCGCCTTTACAACCTGGGCATTTTCCCGGCGTGGTGGAAGATCGAAGCCCAGACGGCGCAGCAATGGCGGCAACTGGATGAGCTGATCCAGCAGCGCGACCCGTACTGCCGTGGCGTGGTGGTGCTGGGGCTCAATGCGCCGCCGGCAGCGCTGGCAGAAGGTTTCCGCCAGGCCAGCCAGAGCACCACCTGCCGCGGGTTCGCCGTGGGCCGCACGATTCTCCAGGAACCGAGCCGGGCCTGGCTGGCCGGGGAGATCGATGATGAAGGGTTGATCCGGCAGGTGCAGGGGACGTTTGTGGAATTGATCGATGCTTGGCGTGCTGCCCGTGCTTGATGTACATGGCTTTTGTGGCGAGGGAGCTTGCTCCCGCTCGGCTGCAAAGCAGTCGCAAAACCTATGGATGCGGTTTACCTGTCGAATCGGGGTGGCTGACTTTGGGACTGCTTCGCAGTCCAGCGGGAGCAAGCTCCCTCGCCACAGGTGATCGGTTGAATATTAGAGACAACAATAAAAAGGTACCGCCATGCCCGCTATTCGAATTGGCATCAACCCGATTTCCTGGAGCAACGACGACCTGCCTTCCCTGGGGGGCGAGACGCCGCTGAGTACCGCGCTGAGCGAAGGCAAGGCCATCGGCTACGAAGGGTTTGAACTCAACGGCAAGTTTCCCAAGGATGCCAAGGGCGTTGGCGACGTGTTGCGCCCGTATGATTTGGCGCTGGTCTCGGGCTGGTACTCCGGTCGCCTGGCGCGGCGTTCGGCGGCCGAGGAAATCGACGCCATCGCCAGCCACGTCGAGTTGCTGGCGCAGAACGGAGCAAGCGTGCTGGTGTACGGTGAAGTGGCTGATTCCATCCAGGGCCAGCGCGTTGCGCTGGTCGAGCGTCCGCGTTTCCACACCGACGAAGCCTGGCAAGCCTACGCCGAAAAACTCACTGAGCTGGCGCGCTTTACCTTGGCCCAAGGCGTGCGCCTGGCCTATCACCACCACATGGGCGCCTATGTCGAATCGCCCACGGACATCGACAAGCTGATGGCCCTGACCGGCAGCGAGGTCGGCTTGCTGTTCGACGCGGGCCACTGCTACATGGGCGGCGGCGAACCGTTGCACGTGCTGCGCAAGCACATCGAACGGGTTTGCCATGTGCACTTCAAGAACGTGCGCAAACCGGTGGTGCAACTGGCGCGCAACAACCTTTGGAGTTTCCCCGACTGCATCATCAACGGCACTTTCACCGTGCCGGGGGATGGCGACATTGATTTTGCCGCGTTGCTCGATGTGCTGCTGGCCGCCGATTATCAAGGCTGGCTGGTGGTCGAGGCCGAGCAGGACCCGGCTGTTGCGCCGAGTTATGCCTACGCCAAGAAAGGCTACGACACCCTGCGGGCGTTGCTGCAGGCAAGGGGGCGGTCATGAGCCTGTTGATCAAGAGCCATCCCAGCGGGCGAAACATCGTCCAACTGCCCCCAGGCGAACTGGAATACGTCGGGTTTGCCGCCTACCGCCTGAGCCTGGGTGAAACCCTGCCGGTGGCCGCGGCTGACAAGGAGTTGTGCCTGGTGCTGCTCAGTGGTCGCATCAGCCTCAAGGGCGAGGCGCCGGGGCAGGGGGCCTTCGACTGGGACAACCTCGGTGATCGCCAGTCGGTGTTCGAAGACAAGTCGCCTTACGCCGCTTACCTGCCACCTGGCAGCCAGGCGCAGGTAACGGCCCTGAGCGATGTGCAGGTCGCGGTGTGCGCCGCGCCGGGCGCCGCCCAGAACACCTACGGCCCTCGGCTGATCGACCCGCAGAGCATGAAGCGCAGTGTGCGCGGCAAGGGCGCCAATACCCGCTATGTCTGCGACATCCTGCCCGACAGCGAACCGGCCCATTCGCTGCTGGTGGTGGAAGTGCGCACGCCGTCGGGTCACTCGTCGAGCTACCCACCGCACAAGCACGACACCGACGACCTGCCGCACCAGAGCTTCCTGGAAGAAACCTATTACCACCAGGTCAACCCGTCCCAGGGGTTTGTGTTCCAGCGGGTCTACACCGATGACCGCAGTCTCGACCAGGCCATGGCGGTGGAGAACAGCGACCTGGTGGTGGTGCCCAAGGGTTATCACCCGGTCAGCGTGCCGTACGGGTATGAGTCGTACTACCTGAACGTCATGGCCGGCCCCAAGCGAGCCTGGCAGTTCCATAACGATCCGCAGCACAGTTGGCTGCTGGACCTCTAGCTCGAAAGAATCCCCTGTGGGAGCGGGCTTGAGTCAGCCGCCAGATTTGCGTTTGAAAAGGTGCAAGCATGACCACAACACGACTGACCATGGCCCAGGCCCTGGTGAAATTCCTCGATAACCAATACGTCGAGGTCGATGGCGTCCAGAGCAAATTCATCGCCGGGGTCTTTACCATTTTCGGCCATGGCAACGTGCTCGGCCTGGGCCAGGCGCTGGAGCAGGAGCGCGGCGACCTGGTGGTTCATCAGGGCCGCAACGAGCAAGGCATGGCCCACGCGGCCATCGGTTTTGCCAAGCAGCATCTGCGCCGCAAGATCTACGCCTGCACCTCGTCGGTCGGCCCCGGCGCGGCGAACATGCTGACTGCCGCCGCCACGGCGACGGCCAATCGGATTCCGCTGCTGCTGTTGCCCGGCGATGTCTACGCCAGTCGCCAGCCGGACCCGGTGCTGCAACAGATCGAACAGTTCCATGACCTGAGCATCAGCACCAACGATGCGTTCAAGGCCGTGAGCAAATACTGGGACCGCATCAACCGCCCCGAGCAATTGATGAGCGCCGCGATCCAGGCCATGCGCGTGCTCACCGACCCGGCTGAAACCGGCGCGGTGACCCTGGCACTGCCCCAGGACGTGCAGGCCGAAGCCTACGATTACCCCGATTACTTCCTGCAAAAACGCGTGCACCGCATCGACCGTCGCCCGGCCACCGACGCGATGCTCGGCGATGCGCTGGCGCTGCTTCAGGGCAAGCGCAAGCCGTTGATCATTTGCGGCGGCGGGGTGAGGTATTCCGGTGCCAACGCGGCGTTGCAGGCGTTTGCCGAGCGCTTCGACATTCCCTTCGCCGAAACCCAGGCCGGCAAGAGCGCGGTGGTGTCCAGTCACCCGCTGAACGTCGGTGGCGTCGGCGAAACCGGTTGCCTGGCGGCGAACCTGCTGGCCAAGGAGGCCGACCTGATCATTGGCATCGGCACCCGCTACAGCGACTTCACCACGGGGTCGAAATGGCTGTTCCAGCATCCCGAGGTGCAGTTCCTCAATCTCAATGTCAGCCCGTGCGATGCCGTGAAGCTCGACGGCGTGCAACTGCTGGCCGACGCCCGTGCGGGCCTGGAGGCGCTGTCGGCGGCGATGGGCGACTACCGTGCCGACTGGGGCGGGCAGGTCGCCGAGGCCAAGGCCCAGCTCGACGCCGAAGTCGATCGGGTCTATCAGGCCGACTACCAGGCCCGGGATTTCGTCCCGGAAATCAACGACCACCTGGACCCGGCGGTGCTTCGCGAATTCATCGAACTCACCGGTTCCTGCCTGACTCAGAGTCGCGTGTTGGGCACCCTCAACCAAACCCTGGCCGATGACGCCATCATCGTCGCCGCTGCCGGCAGCCTGCCCGGCGACTTGCAGCGCGCTTGGCGCAGCAAGGGCGTGAACACCTATCACCTCGAATACGGCTATTCGTGCATGGGTTACGAGGTGAACGCGGCGCTGGGGGTGAAACTCGCCGAGCCCGACAAGGAGGTTTACGCCCTGGTGGGCGACGGCTCCTACCTGATGCTGCACTCGGAACTGGCGACCTCGATCCAGGAGCGTCGCAAGATCAATGTGGTGCTGCTGGACAACATGACCTTCGGCTGCATCAACAACCTGCAGATGGGCAACGGCATGGACAGCTTCGGCACCGAATTCCGCTACCGTAACCCGGACACCGGCCAGCTCGATGGCGGCTTCGTGCCGGTGGACTTCGCCATGAGTGCGGCGGCCTATGGCTGCAAGTCCTACACGGTGCGGACCCTCGACGAGCTGCACGCAGCGCTGGCCGATGCGCGCGTGCAAACGGTTTCGACGCTGATCGACATCAAGGTCCTGCCCAAGACCATGATCCACAGCTACCTGTCGTGGTGGCGGGTCGGCGTGGCGCAAGTCTCCACCAGCCCGCGCACCGATGCGGCCGCCAGGAAACTCAACGAACGACTGGGCGAAGCTCGTAAATATTGACCCGTCAGTATTAGTTGCTCTATCCAACGAAAGGAGTTCTACATGTCTTTGAAGCTGGGCGTCATCGGCACCGGGGCCATTGGCCAGGACCATATTCGCCGTTGCAGCCAGACCTTGCTCAACAGCCGGGTGGTGGCGGTGACCGACATCAACCTGGCCCAGGCGGCGAAGGTGGTGGCCGACTTGAAGCTGGCCGCCGAGGTCTATCCCGACGGCCATGCGTTGATCAAGGCGCCGGACGTGGAGGCGATTCTTGTCACCTCCTGGGGCCCGAGCCATGAGGAATTCGTGCTGGCGGCGATTGCGGCCGGCAAACCGGTGTTTTGCGAGAAGCCCCTGGCGGTCACGGCCCAGGGTTGCCGCAATGTCGTCGACGCCGAAGTGGCCCACGGCAAGCGCCTGGTGCAGGTCGGCTTCATGCGCCCCTACGATGAAGGCTATCGGGCGCTGAAGGCGGTGATCGACAGCGGCCAGATCGGCGAGCCACTGATGCTGCACTGCGCCCACCGCAACCCTCGCGTGGGAGAAAACTACAAGACCGACATGGCGATCACCGACACCCTGATCCATGAGCTGGATGTGTTGCGCTGGCTGCTGGCCGATGATTACGTATCGGTACAGGTGGTGTTCCCGCGCAAGACCAGCAAGGCCCTGGCTCATCTGCGCGATCCGCAGATCGTCCTGCTGGAAACCGCCCGTGGCACGCGCATCGACGTGGAGGTGTTCGTCAACTGCCAGTACGGCTACGACATCCAGTGCGAAGTGGTGGGGGAGACGGGCATTGCCAAGCTGCCAGAACCGTCCCAGGTGCAACTGCGCAGCGGCGCCAAGCTGTCCAATGCGATCCTGATGGACTGGAAGGACCGCTTCATCGCCGCCTACGACGTCGAGTTGCAGGCCTTCATCGACGGCGTGCGCGCCGGGCAAGTGGGCGGGCCTTCGGCCTGGGATGGCTACGCGGCGGCGGTGGCGGCGGATGCCTGCATCCAGGCGCAGCAGAGCGGGCAGATCGTCAAGGTAGAACTGCCTGAACGTCCGCGGTTCTATGGTTAAACACCTCCCCTGTGGGACATTTCCCTGTGGGAGCGAGCCTGCTCGCGATAGCGGTGGGTCAGTTTATATCGATGCTGAATGCCAGTCCGCAATCGCGAGCAGGCTCGCTCCCACAGGAGACAGGTTGAAAAATATTTAAATTCTAAAATTAATTGATATGGAAAATAATTTCTAATAGAGTCGATTCCGTCGTCACGCCTTATCCATAAAACCAACAAAAAATGTGGAGAAAGACCGTTCATGAAGACCAAGACCCGTATCGCCTCTCTGGCCCTGTCGTTGATGTTCACCAGCGGCGTTGCCCTGGCGGACCTGAAGATCGGCGTCAGCATGTCGCAGTTCGACGACACCTGGCTGACCTACCTGCGTGAATCCATGGACAAGAAAGCCAAGTCCCTGCCGGACGGCGTCACCTTGCAGTTCGAGGACGCCCGTAGCGATGTGGTCAAGCAACTGAGCCAGGTGGAAAGCTTCATCAGCCAGAAGGTCGACGCCATCATCGTCAATCCGGTGGACACCGCCGCGACCCAGCGCATCACCAAGTCCGCCGTGGCCGCCGGCATCCCGCTGGTCTATGTCAATCGTCGTCCCGATGACCTGAAACTGCCCGCCGGCGTGGTGACTGTCGCCTCCGATGACCTGGAAGCCGGGCGGATGCAGATGCAGTACCTGGCCGAGAAAATGGGCGGCAAGGGGGACATCGTGATTCTGCTGGGCGACCTGGCCAACAACTCCACGACCAACCGCACCAAAGGCGTCAAGGAAGTGCTGGCCAAGTACCCGAACATCAAGATCGAGCAGGAACAGACCGGCACCTGGCTGCGGGACAAGGGCATGACCCTGGTGAACGACTGGCTGACCCAGGGCCGCGAGTTCAATGCCGTGGTGGCCAACAACGACGAGATGGCCATCGGCGCCGCCATGGCTCTCAAGGGGGCCGGCAAGGATAAAGGCAGCGTATTGATTGCCGGTGTGGACGGTACCCCGGATGGCTTGAACGCGGTGAAGAAGGGCGAAATGGCGGTCTCGGTGTTCCAGGACGCCAAGGGCCAGGCCGATGGCTCGATCGACACGGCGGTGAAAATGGTCAAGAAGCAGCCGGTCGAGCAGGCCGTGTGGGTGCCGTATCGGCTGATCACGCCGGAAAACGTCGATCAGTTCAAGTGACGCCCCACCCCCACGACAACGAACGGGCAAGGTCGCCACGCCGACCTTGTCGAGGGAGTACCTGACCATGTTCGCTTCAGCGACTGCTTCGAGCGCCCCGGCGATGACCTTCCGGCCGGACGTAATACCTGACGAACCGTACCTGCTGGAAGTCGTCAATGTCAGCAAGGGCTTTCCCGGCGTGGTGGCCCTGTCCGATGTGCAGCTTCGGGTCCGTCCCGGCTCCGTGCTGGCCTTGATGGGCGAGAACGGCGCGGGCAAATCCACCCTGATGAAAATCATTGCCGGCATCCATCAGCCCGACGCCGGCGAGTTGCGCCTGCGGGGCCGGCCGGTGACGTTCGAGACGCCGCTGGCGGCCTTGCAGGCCGGCATCGCGATGATCCATCAGGAACTGAACCTGATGCCCCACATGAGCATCGCCGAGAACATCTGGATCGGCCGCGAGCAGCTCAACGGCCTGCACATGATCGACCACCGGGAAATGCATCGTTGCACCGCCAGGCTGCTGGAACGCCTGCGCATCGACCTCGATCCCGAGGAACTGGTGGGTCACCTGAGTATCGCCGAGCGGCAAATGGTGGAGATCGCCAAGGCCGTCTCGTATGACTCCGACATCCTGATCATGGATGAGCCGACGTCGGCCATTACCGAGACGGAAGTCGCCCACCTGTTCTCGATCATCGCCGACCTGAAGGCCCAGGGTAAGGGCATCATCTACATCACCCATAAGATGAATGAAGTGTTCGCCATCGCCGATGAAGTGGCGGTGTTTCGCGACGGCGCCTACATCGGCCTGCAACGGGCCGACAGCATGGACGGCGACAGCCTGATCTCGATGATGGTCGGCCGCCAGTTGAGCCAGTTGTTCCCGGAGCGGGAAAAGCCCATCGGGCCCTTGATGCTGTCGGTGCGCGACCTGAGCCTGGAAGGTGTCTTCACAGGCGTGTCCTTCGACCTGCATGCCGGGGAAATCCTGGGAATCGCCGGGTTGATGGGCTCGGGCCGGACCAACGTGGCCGAAGCGATCTTTGGCGTAACCCCCTGCACCGGGGGCGAGATCCTTCTGGACGGTCAACCGGTGCGCATCAGCGACCCACACGTGGCGATTGAAAAGGGCTTTGCCCTGCTGACCGAGGACCGCAAGCTCAGCGGGCTGTTCCCTTGCCTGTCGGTGCTGGAAAACATGGAGATGGCCGTGCTGCCCCATTACGTCGGCAACGGTTTCATCCAGCAGAAAGCCCTGCGCGCCTTGTGTGAAGACATGTGCAAGAGGCTGCGGGTCAAGACCCCGTCCCTGGAGCAGTGCATCGACACCTTGTCCGGTGGCAACCAGCAGAAAGCGCTGCTGGCGCGCTGGCTGATGACCAACCCGCGGATCCTGATCCTCGACGAACCGACCCGTGGCATCGACGTCGGTGCCAAGGCCGAGATCTATCGCTTGATTGCCTACCTCGCCAGCGAAGGCATGGCGGTGATCATGATTTCCTCGGAACTGCCGGAGGTGCTGGGCATGAGCGACCGGGTGATGGTCATGCACGAGGGCGAACTGATGGGCACCCTCGACCGCAGCGAAGCGACCCAGGAACGCGTGATGCAACTGGCTTCGGGCCTGGCCTGATGCCAGCCAACTATTCCCGTGGCGAGGGAGCTTGCTCCCGCTGGGGCGCGAAGCGTCCCTGTTTTGGGGCTGCTACGCCCGAGGCGTCGGACCGACCCAGCGGGAACAAGCTCCCTCGCCACCGATAAAAAAGGTATGTGGCTATGAACGCAATACTGGAAAACAAACCCGCAACGGCACTGACCAGGACGCGCCGACGGTTGCCGACGGAACTGAGTATCTTCCTGGTGTTGATCGGCATTGGCCTGGTGTTCGAACTGTTCGGCTGGATCATGCGCGACCAGAGTTTCCTGATGAATTCCCAGCGCCTGGTGCTGATGATCCTGCAAGTGTCGATCATCGGCCTGCTGGCCATTGGCGTGACCCAGGTGATCATCACCACCGGTATCGACCTGTCGTCCGGCTCGGTGCTGGCGCTGTCCGCCATGATCGCGGCCAGCCTGGCCCAGACCTCGGATTTCGCCCGGGCCGTGTTCCCCTCGCTGACTGACCTGCCGGTGTGGATTCCGGTAGCGGCGGGGCTGGGTGTCGGGCTGTTGGCCGGCGCGATCAATGGCAGCATCATTGCCGTCACCGGCATCCCGCCCTTTATTGCGACCCTCGGCATGATGGTCTCGGCCCGCGGCCTGGCGCGCTACTACACCGAAGGCCAGCCGGTGAGCATGCTGTCGGATTCCTACACCGCCATCGGCCACGGTGCGATGCCGGTGATTATCTTCCTGGTGGTGGCGGTGATCTTCCACATTGCGCTGCGCTACACCAAATACGGCAAATACACCTACGCCATCGGCGGCAACATGCAGGCGGCGCGTACCTCGGGGATCAACGTCAAGCGGCATCTGGTGATCGTCTACAGCATTGCCGGGTTGCTGGCGGGGCTGGCCGGGGTGGTGGCCTCGGCGCGGGCCGCGACCGGACAGGCGGGCATGGGCATGTCTTATGAGCTGGACGCCATCGCGGCGGCGGTGATTGGCGGTACCAGCCTGGCGGGTGGGGTGGGGCGCATCACCGGGACGGTGATCGGCGCGCTGATCCTGGGGGTGATGGCCAGCGGGTTTACCTTTGTCGGCGTCGATGCCTACATCCAGGACATCATCAAGGGCCTGATCATTGTGGTGGCCGTGGTGATCGACCAGTACCGCAATAAACGCAAACTCAAGCGCTAAAGGCCCTTGGGCTGCGACAAAGCGCCACGCCTGATACGCGCGGCGTTGCCATTTGTCTTCTAAATGCAGCCACTACGGCGAATTTCTTGTTATAAACGCATTCCGACGACCGCCGAAAGCTTGTCAGAGAACATTTGCAGGGGTTGTCAGACATTTTCCCTATGTTTTCAGTTGCTGATGCCTCCACTCGGCCTTAGACTGCCGCCCCTCATAAATTGAGTACCGGGTGGCGCTTGGAATAGAAAGCGCCTTCCGATGAGCGCGGCAGAGGCGCTGCGGGACGCACCATAATTCGCCTTAATGCACGTTTTTTGATAGAGAAATCAATGACAAAGGAAAAGTTGCTGGCCATGCCGGCGGATGACTACATGAATGCCGAGCAGCTGGCTTTCTTCACCAAGCTGTTGCAGAACATGAAAGTCGAAACCCACGAGCGCATCGAACAGAACCGAATCGCCATTGAGAGCCTGGACTCCCCGGCTGACCCGGCCGACGCTGCTTCCGTAGAAGAAGAGCGTACCTGGCTGGTCAACGCCATCGATCGCGACCAGCGCATGCTGCCTCAACTGGAGCAGGCCCTGGACCGCATCAACGACGACAGCTTTGGCTGGTGCGACGACAGCGGCGAGCCTATCGGCCTCAAGCGCCTGCTGATCAGCCCGACCACCAAGTACTGCATCGAAGCCCAGGAACGTCACGAGCAGATCGACAAGCACCAGCGTCAGGCCTGATTCGCGCTTTTCCGCAAAAGATCGCGACCTTTTTTCAGAAGGTCGCGATCTTTTGCTTTTGTGCGCCTTTCGTTCGCGCCCGTTGAGCGGCTGCAAGAACGCGACTAATGGACCATGGATAATGGCTCTGTAGTGGCGTTTAATGCGGTCATAACAACGAGAATATGGGTGACGAACATGGCGACAGACGGAACGCTGGCGGGCGCGGTGCCGGCCTCGGTACCTGGGACAAAAAGCACGGCGCGCTGGCTGACGCCGACCTTGCAGAGTCTCGCCCTGGCATTGCTGCTGTGCGGCATGACGCTGGGCGGCTGGTCACTGTACCTGGGGCTGCCGCTGGTCATGCTCATCGTCTGGTTGCCGCGCCTGCGCTCGCGCATGGCGACGGTGCCTGCAGCCACGACCGACAATCTGGCCGAGCTGACCCGCGACTTGTCCTACACCACCAGCCATAACGCGCTGTCGGCGGCCGGTGTCGCTTATTCGGTCAGGCAGTTGGCCGGCAAGGTCCAGTCGCAACTCGATGCGGCCGCGCAGATCGTCGGCAACGCCGAATCCATGATCGCCACCGAACAAGCCACCTCCCAATTGAGCCAGCAGGCCTTGGGTGCCGCCAGCGAGGCCCATCGCAGCAGCGTGGCCGGACGCAGTGAACTGGTGGAGTCCATCAGCCGCATGCACCAGCTCAGCCAGCGCGCCAACGACAGCCGTGAGTTGATCGAAGCCTTGAGCGTGCGCAGCGATGAAATCCAGCGGGTCAGCCTGGTGATCCAGTCGATTGCCAGCCAGACCAACCTGCTGGCGCTGAACGCCGCCATCGAGGCGGCCCGGGCCGGTGAGCACGGCCGTGGGTTCGCGGTGGTGGCCGATGAGGTCCGGGGCTTGGCCGGGCGCACGGCTGCGGCGACCGGCGAGGTCGGGGTGATGGTGGCCGACATCCAGCAGCGCACCGCCCAAGTGGTGGAGCAGATCCGCCAACTGGCCGCTGACCTGGACAGTGGCGTGCAGCAGGTCGAGCACACCGGCCAGCACCTGGAAAACATCGCCCGGCTCGCCGCCGGCGTCGAAACCCAGGTCAGCGCCATCGCCCAGGGCACTGACACCAACCGTGAACAACTCGACAGCCTGTTCCATGCCATCGAGCAGATGCGCAGCGACCTGGCCATCAGTGACCAGCAGACCCAGCGCCTGGCCGAGGCGGCCGTGCAAATGGAAGGGCAGGCCGAGACCATCAGCGAACGCCTGGCCGAGGTCGGCCTCGACGATTATCACCAACGGGTCTACGACCTGGCGCGGGAAGGGGCGAGCCAGATCGCCGCGCAGTTCGAGGCCGACATCGACCAGGGGCGTGTCAGCCTGGAGGATCTGTTCGACCGCAACTACCAGGTCATCCCCAACACCCAGCCGGCCAAATACCAGACCCGTTTCGACCGCTACACCGACCAGGTGCTGCCAGCGATCCAGGAACCGTTGCTGGCCCGGCACGAGGGGCTGGTGTTTGCGATTGCCTGCACCCAGCAGGGCTATGTGCCGACCCACAACAAGGTCTTCAGCCAGCCGCTGACCGGCGATCCTCAAGTGGACACGTTGAATAACCGGACCAAGCGCAAATTCTCCGACCGCACCGGGATTCGCTGTGGCAGCCATCAACAACCGGTGCTGTTGCAAACCTACACCCGCGACACCGGCGAACTGATGCATGACCTCTCCGTGCCGATCATGCTCAAGGGCCGTCATTGGGGTGGCTTGCGGCTGGGGTACAAGCCGGAGAAGCCGCGTTAGGCGCTTTGCCCCTGTGGTGAGGGAGCAAGCTCCCTCACCACAAAAGCTGCTTTGTCATTAGCGGTGGCTGAGGCTACCTACCGCCGTGCAATCGCACGTTCAGTTGGTCCACCAGCACCGCCTCTTCACCGTCGGCCAACAACCCGTCCCTGAGCAGTTCCCTTTGCAGGTCCGACCAGAAGCCGGCCTCGACCAGCTTGGTCCGGTGTTCCCGAGGCCCTCAGGCGCTTCGTTCCAGGCGCCTGGCCAGGTAGCAGGCTTCGTTGTGATCGGTGCGGAAACCTCTTACACGTCCAGTCGATGTTTCCTCGATGTGAAAGAAACATTTGCCGGCCAGAACCACCCGATAGCGTGGCTGGATCAACGCCACAGGAAGGCAATCGATCCCGGCAAAGCGCTCTGTTGTTCCGATCACGCAAGGTTCAGCAGGTTGAGCCAGGGTTGTGAAAGTGTCCATTTGAAGTCCTTTTCTATGGTTTACCGATGAATTGCTGAATACTTTGAGTAGTCTCCACAGCACCTGCTGCTCTAGAATCGGCAGCACCGTATGGACGGCTGTGCCTATCTAAAGCAATTTTTTTTGGGCTCGATGTCAGAAAAATGCTTTTTTAAGTACGAAATTTCCCTAAAGTTAGTAGTCCTCCTTTTCCGATACGCAGAGTGGCGTTTTCCTTCGACCTCTGACGACCCCCCGGGAAAGACGGCAAGAGCGGCAACCTTTAGTCTGCTCGGGTCCAGGATGGGGCGCGCTGCCCACTTCGAATTTCAGTGACAGGTCCATTGCGACATTGCAGTCGGCACGGGTTCTTTTGGTCCGTCCCTCCCAGGGAGTGGGCCGTTTTCAGAAAGATGGGGATGTTTCCTTGGCAGTAAGTAATCTCGACATGCATGCGTTGTTTGTACTGGGTGATCTGCGGGCAAAACTGGTCAAGCAATTCCAGTCACGTTTCGTCTACATCACCGAGCAGACCGCTGAAGGCATCTACGTGGCCGAAATCGACACCGAATCGGCGTTGGTGGTGGATGACAAGCCCAGGCTTGAACTCAAGGTCGGCGATCACTTTCGTGCAGCGGTATTGCCGAGCCGTGAGGGCGGCAAGTTTGAGATCCGCTTTCGCGAAATCAAATTGACGGTTTATGGCCTGGGCGACTACGCCTTCGTCACGACGACCGGTGGGCATGCCATCCTGTTCAAGGAAGGCCACAGCGTGGTGACCGTATTCGCCGCCAACGAACAGTTGCAAGAGGGCTTGACCAAGACCCTCAAGGCGGTCACCGCCAAAGCGGCCAAGTGGCGCAAGGGCGAGCTCGTGACCTTCAAGGCCAGCGAGTGATCCGCTCGGGCCGGTGAACCGAACCTGGAGCTGCATTCGCGGCTCTTTGGCCTGTTTCGCAAGGCTTCGCTGGAACCTCGGCTACAGTCAGTGGACTGAATAATTCAGGGACTTGCGTTTGGTTGCGCAGGACCGTTCAGCCATGGCTGTAACTGGCACGAGGTGCAGAGCATGAAACGAGTTCGACAGTGGCTGGCTGCCTGGGCCACCTTCGCGGTGTTGGTTTCCTCATTCCCGGCATCGGCCGCCTCGGCACCGATCCACTTTGCCGACTTGAATTGGGAAAGCGGCAGCCTGATCACCGATATCCTGCGAATCATCGTCGAAAAGGGTTATGGGTTGCCGACCGATACGTTGCCCGGTACCACCATTACCCTGGAAACCGCCCTGGCCAACAACGACATCCAGGTGATCGGCGAGGAGTGGGCCGGGCGCAGTCCAGTGTGGGTCAAGGCCGAGGCCGAAGGCAAAGTGATTGCCTTGGGCGATACGGTCAAGGGTGCGACAGAAGGCTGGTGGGTCCCTGAGTACGTCATCAAGGGCGACCCGGCCAAGGGCATCAAGCCCCTGGCGCCGGACCTGCGCAGCGTCCAAGACCTGGCGCGCTACAAGCATGTGTTCAAGGATCCGGAGAGCCCGGACAAGGGGCGTTTTCTCAACAGCCCGATCGGCTGGACTTCCGAGGTGGTCAACAAGCAGAAGCTCAAGGCCTATGGCCTGGACGACAGTTACGTGAACTTTCGCAGCGGCTCGGGGGCGGCACTGGATGCAGAAATCACCTCGTCGATCCGTCGCGGTAAACCGGTCCTGTTCTATTACTGGTCGCCGACGCCGCTGCTCGGGCGCTTCAAGCTGGTGCAATTGCAAGAGCCGCCGTTCGACGCCCAGGCCTGGAAAACCCTGACCGACGCCGACAACCCCGACCCCAAGCCGACCCGCTCGCTGGCTTCGAAACTGTCGATTGGTGTGTCGGCGCCGTTCCAACAGCAGCACCCGGACATTGCCGAGTTCTTCAGCAAGGTCGACTTGCCCATCGAGCCGCTGAACAAGGCGCTGGCGCAGATGGACGAAAAGCGCACACCGCCCCGTGAGGCCGCGCAAGCGTTCCTCAAGGACCATCCTCAGGTCTGGCAGGCCTGGTTGCCCAAGGAGGTGGCAGACAAAGTCGCCGCCGGTCTCTAGGCTCTGTACGAAAAGCCTTGATACTCGTTCATGCTGCGTTGAAAACAGCCTCGGAATGCTCATTTACAACCCGTAAAGTCGAGCGCGACCCCGGCCGTTCCTCGGCTGTTTTCGCCTTGCCTGACCTTCGTCTCAAGACTTTTCGTACAGAGCCTAGCGGCCTGCTCGTCGTAGAACTCTTGATCCTGGGCAATGAGTCCTTCGCGGGAAACTGGCAGTCTGCGCCCGTCGTAGCGAGATCCGGAATTCAAGCTAGGATAATTGTTCAACCTTTACAGGAGGCTGGCGGATGACGCTTTTATTGGCCCGGACGCTGGTCGCAACGTTTGCGGCCATCAGCTTGATTCATTTGTATTGGGCCCTGGGCGGGCGCTGGGCGACCCGGGCGGTAATACCCCAGGTGCCGGTGAAACAGGGGAGCGGGCTGCGTCCGGCGTTCGATCCGTCGGGCTGGCTGACGCTGTTGGTGGCGCTGGCGCTGTTGCTGATTGCCGTGTTGGTCAGCCTGCGGGTGGGCCTGCTGGCGCAACCGGTCACCCATCGGGCGTTGCAGTGGCTGATCAGTGCGATCGCCTTGCTGATGTTTGCCCGGGCCATCGGCGAGTCGGAGCTGGTGGGTTTCTTCAAGGAGGTCAAGGGCTCGACCTTCGCCCGGCTCGACACCTGGGTGTACTCGCCGCTGTGCGTGGTACTGGGGGCTGGGTTATTGGCGGTGGCTTGGGCCTGAGAGCCCGGACCGATGCACCAAGATGCCCTTGTGGCGAGGGGATTTATCCCCGCTGGGCTGCGCAGCAGCCCCAAACCTGGCAACTCGGTGTGTCAGACAAATTGCATTCAGCCGTTAAGGGGCTGCTTCGCAGCCCAGCGGGGATAAATCCCCTCGCCACAAGGGTTGGCTAGAGATTCAATCGTTCTTGCGACTGCTCACTTCCCCCGGCACGTCGTCCTTGGCCATGCGCTTGCGGAACAATGCCGCGCGGGCCAGCAGCAGGGTGGTCACCGGCACGGTGATCGACAGCAGGATCGGGATCAGCCAGGCATGCAGCACCGGCCCGGACTTGAGATCGGAAAAATACAGGATCGAGGCCAGCGCCACGCACCAGGCGCCCAGCGTCGAAGCCAGGGCCGGCGGGTGCATGCGCTGGAAATAGTCCTTCAGGCGCACCAGGCCGATGGCGCCGGTCAAGGCGAAGAAGCTGCCGCACACCAGCAGGATCGCCACCGGGATTTGCACCCACATCGACAGTTCTGCGGTCATTCGATCACCTCGCCGCGCAACAGGAACTTGGCCAGGGCAAACGAGCCGACAAAGCCGAACAGGGCGATCAGCAGCGCCGCCTCGAAATAGGTGTCGCTGGAGTAACGGATGCCCAGCACCAGCATCATCAGCATCGCCACGATGTACAGATAGTCCAGCGCCAAGACCCGATCCTGCGCCGAAGGCCCCTTGAACAGCCGCACCAGCGTCAAGACCATCGCCAGGGAGAACAGGAACAGGCTCAACAAGATCGCATTGGACAGCAGCGGGCTCATTCGAAAATCTCCATCAACGGTCGCTCGTAGGTGGCCTTGAAGTGCGCGATGAATGACGCCTCATCCTCCAGGTCGAACACGTGCATCAACAGGATGCTGCGATCCAGCGCCAGTTCCGACCAGACCGTCCCGGGAATCACCGTGGTGATCATCGACAGCGCGGCCAGGCCGTTGGCGTCGCTCAGCTCCAGCGGCACCTTGATGAACCGCGAGCGGGGCGGACGACGGCCGGCGTTCAGCACGCCCCAGGCCACCGTCAGGTTGGAAACCAGCACGTCGCGGCCCACCTGCAGGAACAACCGCAGCATGACCCACGGTCGCCGGATGCGGATGGGGCGGGGGCGCAGCGGGCGCATCAGCAGCGGTGCCAGCAAGCCCAGGGCCGCGCCCAGCAGCAGATGGCCGGCGCTGAGGGACGCGTTCAACACCAACCACAACAACCACAGCGCCAAGGACAGCCAAGGCGCAGGAAACAGGCGCTTCATGGCTGCACCTCCAGCAAGGCGGCGCGGGCCTCGGGACTGGGCACGGCGCGGGTCGCCAGCACCGACATCACATAGTGTTCCGGGTTGTTCAGCGCATCGGCGGTCGCCTGGGTGTAGCGCAGCAGCGGCTCGGCCTTGAACGTCAGGGCGATGCCCAAGCCCAGCAAGACGATGATCGGCAGGCATTCGAACGGTCGCAGCAACGGCGACGGGCGTTCCTGGGGCGTCCAGAAACGCTGGATACCCAGCCGCGAAAAGGCAATCAGCGACGCCAGCCCCGACAGGATGAGCAAGGCCAGCAGGCCCCACGCCGGGCTCGACACCGATTCGCGGGCCCCCAGCCCGTGGGGATTGAGCAAGGCGCTCAGCAGGCTCAGTTTACCGATGAACCCCGACAGCGGCGGCATGCCGACAATCAGCAGCGCGCAGCAGATGAAGCTCAAGCCGAGGAAGGCCATGGTCCAGGGGATCACTTGCCCGACCACGGCTTTTTGCTCGTCATCGAGGTTGATGCCCTTGGGCGGTTGCAGGGATTCGAGGGGGCGCGGCAGCGTATCGAGGTCGTCGTCCAGGGCCGGTTCATTGGCCGAGCGCGAGCGTTCGATCAATTCGGCCAGCAAGAACAGCGCGCACAGTGCCAGGGTCGAGCTCACCAGGTAAAACAGCGCCGCCCCCACCAGGTTGGGCTGGGCGAAGCCAATCGCCGACAACAGGATCCCGGCCGAGACCAGGATGCTCAGGCTTGCCATGCGCTCCAGGCGCTGGGCCGCGAGGATGGCGATGGCGGCGCAGACGATGGTTGCCATGCCGCCATAGACCAGCCAGTCGGCGCCGAAATACGCCGAGGCGCCGGCCTGGCCAGAGAACAGCAACGTCCACAGCCGCAGGATCGTATAGACGCCGACCTTGGTCATGATCGCAAACAGCGCCGCCACCGGCGCACTGGCCGCGCTGTAGGCCGGCACCAGCCAGAAGTTCAGCGGCCACATGCCGGCCTTGGCCAGGAACGCCACCGCCAGGATCCCGGCCCCGGCGTGCAGCAGACCACGGTCGGCTTCCGGCACCAGCGGGATCTTCAGGGCCAGGTCGGCCATGTTCAAGGTGCCGGTGACGCCGTAGATCAGCGCCGCGCCGATCAAGAACAGCGACGAGGCCAGCAGGTTGATGGAGATGTAATGCAGCCCCGACGACACCCGAGCCCGGCCCGAGCCATGGAGCATCAGGCCGTAGGACGCGGCCAGCAGCACCTCGAAAAACACGAACAGGTTGAACAGGTCCGCCGTGAGAAAGGCGCCATACAGGCCCATCAGCTGGATCTGGAACAAGGCGTGGAAACTCGCCCCGGCGCCGTGCCAGCGCGCATTGGCGAACAGCAGGGCGCAGACGCCGATGATGCCGGTCAGCACCAGCATCAACGCCGACAGATGATCGACCACCAGCACGATGCCGAACGGCGCCGGCCAGTTGCCCGGCAGGTACACGCCGATTGAAGCGGGCTGGGCCTGGTCCAGGGTCCAGCGCAGCAACAGCACGGCAATGCCCAGGCCCAGCAGGCTGGAGCACAGGTTGATCCGCGCCTTGAGCGGACGGTGTTTCTCGCCCAGCATCAGCATCAATGCGGCGGTCAGCAGCGGCAGCAGGATGGGGGCGGCAATCAAGTGCGGCGTCACGCTCATTGCTTGGGCTCCCGGCCGTCCACGTGGTCGGTGCCGGTCAGGCCCCGGGAGGCCAGCAGCACCACCAGGAACAGCGCGGTCATGGCGAAGCTGATGACGATGGCCGTCAGCACCAGGGCCTGGGGCAGCGGGTCGGTGTAGTGCAGCAGGTCCTGGGGCACGCCGTCCTTGATGATCGGCTCCTTGCCGATGAACAGGCTGCCCATGCTGAAGATGAACAGGTTGACGCCATAGGACAGTAGGCACAGGCCCATGACCACCTGGAAGGTCCGTGGCCGCAGCACCAGCCAGACACCCGAGGCGGCCAGTACGCCGATGGCAATTGCGATGACTTCTTCCATCAGGTGTTGGCTCCTTCGAGGGGGGCGACGGGTTTGGGTTGCAGGCCCGGCTTGTGGGCCCGCACCGACTGGTGAGCCAGGGCGGTGAGGATCAACAGCGTCGAACCGACCACCACGGCATACACACCGATGTCGAAGAACAGCGCGCTGGCGACATGCAGATCACCCAGCAGGGGAACTTCGACATGCCAGGTGTGGGTGGTCAGGAACGGGTAGCCCACGGCCATCGCCCCGAGGCCCGTGGCCGTGGCAAAAAACAGTCCGGTGCCCATCCAGCGCAACGGCCGCAGGCTCATTTGCGCTTCGACCCACTGGGTGCCTGCGACCATGTATTGCAGGATGAATGCCACCGACATCACCAGCCCGGCCACGAAACCGCCACCGGGTTGGTTGTGGCCGCGCATGAACAGGTAGAACGACACCACCAGGGCGATCGGCAGCAGCAGGCGCACCAGCACCGAAGGCACCATCATGAACCCCAGTGCGGTATCGCTGGCGTGTCGTGGGTTGACCAGGTCGGTGACCACGTCCGGTGCCAGCAGCCGCTGTTGCGCCGGCAGCTGCATGCTTTCCTTCGGCGGGCGAAACCGTCGCAACAGCGCGAACACCGCCAGGGCCACGGCCACCAGCACGGTGATTTCCCCCAGGGTGTCGAAGCCACGGAAATCCACCAGCATCACGTTCACCACGTTGCTGCCGCCGCCTTCGGGCAGGGCACGGCTCAAGTAGAACGAGGAAATGTCGTTGGGCGTCTGGCGGGTCAGCATCGCATAGGCCAACAGCGCCATGCCGCCGCCCACCGCTGTGGACAGCAGCAAGTCGCGCAGGCGCCGCACACGGGCGCGCCGCTCGCTGTTGGGCAGGGGCGATGCATCCTCGATCCGCCGTGGCAGCCAGCGCAGGCCCAGCAGGATCAGCACCGTGGTGACCACTTCCACCACCAGTTGGGTCAAGGCCAGGTCGGGGGCGGAGAACCAGACGAAGGTCACGCAGGTCATCAGGCCGCAGACGCTGACCATGGTCAGGGCGGCGAGCCGGTGATACTTGGCTTGCCAGGCTGCGCCCAGGGCACAGGCAATCGCCAGCAGCCACAGGGTGACGAAGACGACGGAGCCAGGGATCTTCGGCCGATGCCCCCAGGCCAGGGTGCTGTGCAGCATCGGGATCGCCCCGGCGAGCACGGCGGCCAACACCAGCCAGAACAACTGGGTCTGCAGGCGGCGGGTGCTGAGCCGTCGCTCCAGGCGTCGCCCCTGGCGCATCATCGACACCAGGCACCGCTCGAACAGCCGCTTGCCGCTGAGCCGGCCAATGAACGGCGGATGCTTGATGTGCCCTTGCTTGAACTGGCTGCGCAGCAGCAGGTAAAGCACGATGCCGCCGGACATCGCCACCAGGCTCATGATCATCGGTGCGTTCAGGCCGTGCCAGATCGCCAGGCTGTAGGACGGCAGCGTCCCGCCCACCACCGGCAACGCGGCGGCCGCGAGCAATGAGCCGACCACCTGGGCCGGGAAAATTCCCACCACCAGGCAGGTGAACACCAGTAACTCCACCGGCGCGCGCATCCAGCGTGGGGGTTCGTGAGGGGTATGGGGCAGGTCGGTGGCGGTCGGGCCGAAGAACACATCCACGGTGAACCGCAGGGAATAGGCGACGCTGAAGGTCCCGGCGAGGGTGGCGATGATCGGCAGCGCCAACTCGACCCAGGCCGTGGCGGAGATGAACACGGTCTCGGCGAAGAACATCTCCTTGGACAGGAAGCCGTTGAGCAGTGGCACCCCGGCCATGGCCGCACTGGCCACCATCGCCAGGGTCGCCGTGAACGGAATCAGCCGCACCAGGCCGCTGAGCTTGCGAATGTCCCGTGTGCCGCTTTCGTGGTCGATGATCCCGGCAGCCATGAACAGCGAGGCCTTGAACGTGGCGTGGTTGAGCACATGGAAGACCGCCGCCACCGCTGCCAGCGGGCTGTTCAGGCCCAGCAGCAGGGTGATCAGCCCCAGGTGGCTGATGGTGGAATACGCCAGCAGGCCCTTGAGGTCGTTCTGGAACATCGCGCAGTAGGCGCCCAGCATCAGCGTGCACGCGCCCGCACCCCCGACGATGTAGAACCACTGTTCACTGCCCGACAGCGATGGCCACAGCCGCGCCAGCAGGAACACGCCGGCCTTGACCATGGTTGCCGAGTGCAAGTACGCCGACACCGGCGTGGGCGCGGCCATGGCATGGGGCAGCCAGAAGTGGAACGGGAATTGGGCGCTTTTGCTCAAGGCGCCTATCAGGATCAGCGACAGCAGGACCGGGTAGAGGGCATGGGCGTGGATCAGGTCGCCGGCGGCCAGCACTTTGTCCAGGTCGTAGCTGCCCACCACATGGCCGAGCAGCATCACCCCCGCCAACAGGCAAAGCCCACCGGCCCCGGTCACCATCAAGGCCATGTAGGCCCCGCGGCGCGCGTCGGCACGGTGATGCCAGTAGCCGATCAGCAGGAACGAGAACAGGCTGGTCAGTTCCCAGAAGAACACTATCTGGATGAGGTTGCCGGAAATCACCAACCCGAGCATGGCGCCCATGAACGCCAGGAAAAAGGCGAAGAAACGCGGCACCGGATCGGCCGGCGACATGTAGTAGCGGGCGTACAGCGACACCAGCGCGCCAATGCCCAGCACCAGCAATGAAAACAGCCAGGCAAAGCCATCCAGGCGCAAGACGAAATCCAGGCCCAGGCTGGGCAACCAGGCATAGTGCTCGCGGATCACACCGCCGTCGGCGATCTGCGGATACAGCAAGGCCACCTGGACCGTGCCGACCAAGGCCACGAGGCCCGCCAGCAATGATTCGGTGTTACGGGCGTTATGCGGCAACAGTGCCGCGACACAGCTGCCGATGAAGGGCAAAAGCAATAGAACTATCAGTGACATAGGCTTCTATTCGGCGGGTGGATAGCAGGGATCATACGTGCCGCGTCCCGGATCACCAACCGCGAGGGTGTCGCAGAATCCTACAAGATAGGTGGAGTTTTCTGACTTTGCGTTACTTCAAGAGGGAGGTCTTATCTGTAGGGTCAGGATCAGCTATGGGGACAGCCCTTATCCGAGCAGCAAAAAAATTTCGATGTAATACATATGTACCGCATCTGTACACGGTTTCATCGCCAACCTGCGCCATACAGAAAAGGAGATCTGTATGGCAAAGCAAACACTTAATGATGGGTCAGATGGAACGGTAGTCATCAGGCCGGGACCGACGGCTTCAGGCGGCGGTTTTCAGGTCACGAGCGGAGGTTTTTCAGGCGGATTTGGTGGCTCGGGCAGCCGGCGCAGCAGACGACGTCGTAAAGCTAGGGCACGAGCCAAGTACGAACGGCTCAAGGCCCAGCAAGAAGCCCAGGCCCAGGCCGCCGCCGTAGCCCAGGAGCGGGCGCGTTTCCAGGCACGTCAACAAGAACTGGCGGCAATGGTCCAGCGACACACCAGCACCCGGGCCGAGGTGGACCGGAACTTCGCGAGCAAAAAGCAGCAACTCGACACCACGCTTCAAAAGGAAATTTCCGCTGCAAAACGGGCGCCCACCTCAAAGTCGACCGAACGCTGGCAGCTTTACCTCATTACCAAGGAAAAAAACGAAATCGACGGGCTGATCGCCCGCAAAACCACGGAACTCAACGCCAAGAACATCGTCGCTCGTGCCTTCGATGGAGAGGACCCGCTCACCCGTTCGGCGAGCGACTACCAAACGCGACTGGATCAGTTCGGCACCGCGCTCGATCACGGTCACAGGCTTTGGGAGCAGGCCTATATCGCGGCTCAAGAAGCGCGCCTGCTGTCCGGGCAGATCAAGGCACTGAACGAAAAATCCAGCGCGTTGGCCCTGCACCATGGCAAACAAACCGTGGCGTGGCGCGAACGGGAGGCTGGCTGGGAGCGTCATCGTCAACATGCCGAGCAACGGGAGGCGCGCATCCGCTTCAAGCAGCAAGTTGACGAAAGCACTCGACTTCAGCGGTTCAGGCAAGTCCACACCCTGAACGTGCCTGCGCCGTCGATGGCGGCGGGCGGGATGGTATTGACCCGGGACGCGGTGCTCGTCGGCCAGCAAGCCGCGGCGATCCTGGAGCAGGCCGTTGCAGCCTCTGTCGAAACGCTCAAGGACTACGGGCGGATCCTGGCCAGGACGGGGCCGGTCTTCGTCACGGCGATGGTCTATTCGCCAGTGCTGGGTGACGGCGAATTGACCCCCGAACAACGCAAACGCTTGTTCCAGGGCGTCGGCGTACCGGCACAGGCGCTCGGGCTCACCGACACACCAGCGTTGCAAGCGATTGCCGAGGCAGGCGGTTCGGTTGAGGTGGCTTATCGGCTCAAACCGCAAGCCGTTGCTGAAGGTACCGCGCTTCACGTTGCCAGTACCGGCGACGCGATCGGCGCGCGTGTCCCGGTCATCAACGCGGTTTTCGATCCCTTGACCGGCCTCTACAACGCCGAAGTTCCCGGTTCACCGAGCCGACACCTGCAATTTACCGCCGATACCGTCGCTCAAGCGATGCCTGCAAACCCACCGGTGTTGACGGCAACAGCGCCTCAAGTGGAAACCCTGCCAGCGGGTGTGGACCTGCGCATTCAAGACTGCATCGTCTGCATGCCCGGCATGCCGCCGACCTATTTCTCTTTCGAGTTACCGCCCTTGGGGTCGGGCATTGTCACGGGCGCCGGCAAACCCGCAGCGAATGATTGGTGGAGCACGGCCAGCCAGGCTGGGGGAGCAGCCATCCCCGAACAAATCGGCCACCCAATGCGGGCGCAGGCCATAGAGTCCTTCCGTGCCTTCGACCAAGCGCTGTGGCGCACCCTCGCCGAACAGCCGGGGCTGTTCAGCGCGAACGACGAACTCAATAAAAAGCGGATCGAGCGTGGTTTTGCGCCCTATGCGCCGAAAAGCACCTGGGTGGGGGAGCGTCGCGAATTCGAACTGCGCTATCAAAACCGCGCCGAGCTGGGCGAGAACCCTTTCGATCTCGACCGCGTCAGTATCACCACGCCAGACAGCCTGCTGGGAAGACCGGGCATCGTGCCCGCCGTCATCCCCTGGCCGGCGCCGCCGATTGGCAACGGTACTCGGACACCGCTGGTGCCACCGGGCATCGAACAGCTTGGCTCCACTACCTCGCCGCTGACGCCTCCACTTTCGCAGGTCTATCCCGGCAATCCTGTCATCCCCGTCCTACCGGAAAACGAGACGTTTCCGGCTGTTGACGAAGGGCAGGTCGGTGCCAGTATTCCTGGGTATCCGGGGGATATGGAGCTGCCGTCGCCGGATGCGCTGTTCTATGACCGGCGCGATGATTCAGGGATGGCGCTGGGGTATGGGCAGCCAGTGTCGGGCGTCTGGTTGGGGGAGGCGGCGAGGACGACTGGCGCACCTATTCCTGATCGGATTGCGGATCAGCTGAGAGGACAGGAGTTTGCGAATTTTCATCGGTTCAGGGAGGCGTTTTGGAGGGCTGTGGCGGGGGACCCGGAGTTGAATCAACAATTTACTGGCATTAATTTGGAGAGAATGCGCAATGGTCGATCGCCGTACCCATTGCGAAAAGATCAGGTGGGAGGACGTAAAACATTCGAACTTCATCATGAAGTTGAAATTTCAAAAGGTGGCGACGTCTACGGTTTGGGTAATATTTCTGTGTTGACACCCAAACGTCACATCCAATATCACAAAGAGAGTTGATAATGATGTTATTTAAAAATGCGCTTGAAGAATATACCGAGGCGGAGTTCTTAACTTTTCTAGAAGAGTTGTTCCACAACACGAGTGGGCTTGAGGGGGAATCTCTCGAGAAGTACCTAGACAGTCTGGTTGATCATTTTGAGCGTGTTACTGAGCATTCCGACGGCTCGGATGTACTTTTCTATCCAAAAGAAGGCCAGGAAGACAGCCCCGAAGGCATCCTGAAAGAAGTCAAGGAATGGCGCGCTCGCAATAACAAACCCGGCTTCAAGCCAGAATAAATCAGGTCCCGTGATGCACCTGCTCGACCAACACGAGCAGGTGCATCACCCACTTGCATGTTTAAACAAGGAAAAACCCTAGATGGAACTTAAACCCCAACTCCAGGATTACACCGAGGCCGAGTTTCAGGCATTCGTAAGGAAAATCTGGAATACCGATGTGCCCAAGCAAGAGCACGATCGGCTGATCAATCATTTCGATCGAGTCGTCGGTCATCCCAAAGGCGCGGACCTGCTGTTTTATCCGGAGGACACCGGATATACGAACGCTCCCGAAATGGTCGTCCACTTCGTGAAACAGTGGCACTTCAAAAAGAACATCGTTCCTTTCAAGGGCGGGGCGCTGCCTGCGCCCACCCAGCCCGCGCCCCGGTTGAGCATGGCGGAGCAGGCGACGGCCAGGGCCAAGCGGGAGCTTTCCAATACACAACAAGTGGCTGCCCAGATCGTTGCTGCCGAACAGACAGTTGAAAAAGCCTTTACCCAGTTGGAGCAGGTCACCCGGCAACGACAAAATCAGGATGGGGCAGGGCAGACGCTGGAGGTGCTCAAGCAGGACATGCGGCAAATCGAGCAAGCGCAGCACGAAGTGTTCATGGCGGTCCGTGGGTTCGAACACCATAAAATGCGCATCGAGTTCGTCCAGAACGCTGCCCAGCGCAATCTCACGTTCAACCAGGCGGACCGGGGGCTCTGGCAGGAGAATGCGCAGCAGGCCACGGCCAGTCATGACCGTTATCTTGCGCGCTTGTCCTCGATCGCCCAGCGTCATGCGGCTCTTCATGCAACCGCTGAAAGCCTACTGGATCGTTTCTTGGTGCAACTGGCGCGTTTGCGCGGCCATGACAACGGCTCGGTTTTGTTTCGTCTATCCGCAGAGGACGACACTATGAGGCGACCGGACTTGCTGCTGAGCGATGCGACACCACTGGAGGCCGTCCAGCAGGTGAGCCTGCAAAAGTCCATACGTTCGGCCGTCGCCGAGTTCAATTGGCTGATGACGCATCCTGAACATGGACACAACGGGCAATATGCCGAGGTCCTGAGTTTTGATCTTGTCAGTCGAACCAAGGAGGCGCGTTTTGGCCTGTGTGTTGCGCTGGCCGAGCTCTCTGCCATCGAACAGGACTGGCAGGCCCTCGCTGCGCAGCAGGGTGAGGTGGAGTTGCCGTTGCGAATGAGCACGGCAACGACCACGACAAAACCTGGCACCCATTTCAGGGGACTGAAAGAAATACGTGAGCTGTTTCAGATATACATCACGCCTGCCACGGGTGTGTTGCCCTTCAAGGTCCGGGTAAGGCAAGCGGTTTGGCATGATGCTGGACGGGTCTTGCGCTTGACGACGGAAGGGCCGAACACCCGAGTGGTTGAATGGACCCTTCCGCACACCCTGGGAGCGCCGGCAGCATCCAAGCAAAACCGACTGGACTCTGCCGGTTTTATCAATTCCTCGCCGGTGCCGATCTTGGAATCGTTCGACGCCATCGAAGAGGTTCGATTCGATGATTACGTCGTGGTGTTTCCCCGAGACTCGGGATTGGCGCCGGTTTATGTTGTGTTCCATGACCTCCGGGGAAGGGATGGAAGTCGCTTGTGACTTGCAACGGCCATGAAAGCCTCACTGCTCGCGCTCAAACCCCTCATCCACCTCGACAGCCTCCTTGCCCCGCGTCTTCAGCTCGCTGACGATCACCGCCGCCACGATCAGTGCCGCGCCAAACAAGGCAATCGCCGGCAGCCGCTCGCCCGCCAGGCGCCCGGCGATGCCGGCCCACACCGGTTCGCCGGCGTAGATCAGCGTGGCGCGGGTGGGCGAGACGCTTTTCTGTGCCCAGTTCATTGCCACCTGGATGGCCGCACTGCAAGCGCCCAGGCCGACGGCGGTGGCGAGTAGCAGCCAGGAGAAATCCGGGATCGTTTCCTGGGTCGGTACCACCATCAGGAACGCCAGCACTGCCGTGCTTGCCAGTTGCACCACGGTGACGCGGCGCACATCGACCTGGCCGGCATAGGCGCTGATGAGGATGATTTCGGCGGCAATCGCGATGGCGCTGATCAGCGTGGCGATTTCCCCGGGGCTGAAATTCAGCGACGCCCCGGCCGGGCCCGACACCAGCATCAGCCCGGTGAACGCCAGCATGATGCCGAGGCTGGGCATCAAGCCTGGCCGACGGCCCAGCACCAGCCACTGCAACAGCGGCACGAACGGCACGTAGAGGGCGGTGATGAACGCCGACTGGCTGCTGGGGATGGTTTGCAGGCCGACGGTCTGCAAGCCGTAGCCGAGCATGATCGCCACGCCGATGAAGGCGCCGGCCTTGAGTTCGAACAGGGTCAGGTCCCGCAGATGACGCCAGGAAAATAGCCCGACGAACGCGGCTGCGGCGGCGAAGCGCAAGCCGACGAAAAACATCGGCCCGCTGACGGTCATGGCGTGCTGGACCAGCAGGAAGGTGCCACCCCAGATCATGGTGATCAGCACCAGCACGCATTCGGCCTTGCTGAGCCGGGAGAAACGAGGGGAAGCCTGGGGGGAATTCACCGATGTCATGACCTTGCGCGCCCATTGAGGCGGACGCACAATGCGCCCGAATAGAAGTTGGGCAGTATAATGCGCAACCCCAGCCTGTGAGCAATATAGTGCACAAAGAAAACGGTCAGCGGGCCTCCGTCCTGCAACACGTCAGCCAGAATGTTCGCCGTCTGCGCCACGCTGCGCAGCTCAGCCAGAGCGCGTTGGCAGAGCTTTCCGGGGTCAGTCGGCGGATGCTGGTGGCCATCGAGGCGGGGGAGAAGAACGTCAGCCTGACCACCCTGGATCGCGTCGCCGAAGCCCTGGACGTGGCCTTCAGCGACTTGATCCAGGCCCCTGACGCCCGTGATCCGAGCCGCATCAATGAATTGGCCTGGGCCGGGACGATTGCCGGCAGCAAAGCCGTCCTGCTCGCCAAGGCCACCGCCAGCCGCGAAGTGGAACTTTGGGAGTGGCGCCTGGAGCCCGGCGAGCATTACCCTTCGGAACCCGACAACGATGGCTGGAGCGAACAGCTCTATGTGTTCGAAGGCTGCCTGACGTTATTGCTGGGCAGCGAGGAGCGGCGGATCGCAGCCGGCGAGTTCTTCATGTTCGCCAGCAACCAGCCCCACGCCTATCGCAACGACGGCCCGGTGGCTGCGCGGTTCGTGCGCAATGTGGTGATTTGATTCCGGGAGAGTGGTATGGACGCAACGGTGGATCGACCAGGAGACGGCGTCACTCGTGAGGCCGATGTGCTGGTCATTGGCGGTGGCCTGAGCGGCGCGATGCTGGCGGCACAGTTGCTGCGCCTGCCGGGGCGACGCGAAGTGCTGGTTGTCGAGCCACGCAGTGAGTTGGGCCGGGGCGAGGCCTATAGTGCCGTGGAGCTGGGCCACACGTTGAACGGCAATGCGGCGCGAATGAGCGTCGACCCGGACAACGCCGATGACCTGACCCAATGGCTCACCGCGTTCATCGAGGCCGGTCACTGGCCCGAGTCGGCCCGGCAGCCCGTGCCGATCAGCGAGTTGTTCCCGCCCCGAGGGATGTTTGGCCTGTATGTGCAGCAGCGCCTGGCCGAGGCTCGCGAGTGGGGTGCACAAAACGGTTCGACGGCCGAGCACGTGCGCGGCGAGGCCGTGGATTTGCGGCTTGGTGATGATGCCGTGATGGTTACGCTGGACGACGGCCAAATCTTGCGGGGCCGTTTTGCGGTGCTGGCCACCGGCATGTTCGCGGCCGCGCGAACCCCGCAAACCGAATCCAGCGGCTTGAATGCCACCGCCCTGGATCCTTGGGATGTGGCCGCGATGCGCCAGCTCGATCCGCAGTCCACGGTCATGATCATCGGCTCGGGATTGACCATGGTCGATGCCGTGGTGTCGTTGGAACAGGCCGGGCATCGCGGCCCAATCGAAGTGTTTTCCCGCCATGGCCTGTTGCCCCACGTGCGCCGCCAGCCGCCGGCCTGGGTGGATTTCCTCGCTGAGGATCACAGCCTGCGTTCACCGCGCCAGTTAATGCGAGCCTTGCGCGAGCAGTGCCGCCAGGCCCAGGCCCAAGGCATCGATTGGCAAGCACCGCTGGACACCGTGCGTGCCCACATCGGGCGCTTGTGGAGCCAGGCCAGCGATGTGCAGCGTCGACAGTTCGTGCGGCATGTACGGCCCTGGTGGGAGAGTCATCACCATCGTTCGCCGCCGTTGAGCGCCGAGTTGGTGGCGCGGCTGCATGAAGAAGGGCGGTTGCGAATTCACGCGGCGTCGTTCAAGGGACTGGCAACTTCTGTCGAGGGGACGTTGGGCATTGCCATCCGCCGCCGGGGCGAGGCCGGGTTGACGGTGGTGCAGGGCGCTGCGCTGATCAACTCCAGCGGCATTGAATATGACTGGCGACGCGTGGCGCGCCCGTTGCCGCGACAATTGCTGGCCCGAGGGCTGATCCAGCCGGGGCCGCTGGCCTTGGGCATCGCCGCGCGTCCCGACGGTGCTGTGCTGGACGCCACGGGCGAGCCCGCCAGCCGCTTGTTCGCCATGGGCCCGCCGTTGCGCGGGATTTGGTGGGAAAGCACCGCCGTGACCGACGTAGCGAGCCAGGCCAAGGCGCTGGCGGCGCGGTTGGCCGAATTGCAAACCCAATCTTGAGCGTGGGGTGAAGGCAAGATAGCCATCGCGAGCAAGCTTTGCTCCCACAGGGGCCAAAATTGACGCCAGATTTGTGAACAGTCGCAACCCTGTGGGAGCAAAGCTTGCTCGCGATGACACCAGCCCAGGCACAACCAATCCTGTGGCGAGGCAGCGCCAGGCGTTATAACTCGCTGACCCTCACCCACCGCGCCTCCCGCGCCGCCAACCGAATCGCCGTCGCCAGCCGCTCCACTTCCCAGGCTTCTTCGAAATCGGTCCCGCTACCCCCTTCACCCGCGAGGGCCATGACCAGTTCCTGCACCTCCAGCGTCTTCAGTTCGTTGTAGCCCAATTGGTGCCCGGCGGCCGGGCTGAACGCGGCGTAGCCGGGCAGGTCCGGGCCGGCCAGCAGGCGCTGGAAACCTGGCTGGCCGGCGCGACACAGGCGCAGCTCATTGAGGCGTTCCTGGTCGAACGCCAGCGTGCCGAGGGTGCCGCTGATTTCGAAAGCCAGGTGATTCTTGTAGCCGTGCTTGAGCCAACTGCTGCTCACCGTGCCCCGGGCGCCGTTGGCGAAACGCAGCAGGGCATGGACCTGGTCATCCACGGCAATGGCGCGTGATTCGTTGTTGCCGGCGCTGGCAGGACGTTGGCCGTGCACGGTCTGGCTGTCGGCGCACACCGCTTCGACATCGCCCAGCAGATGACGGGCCATCGCCAGTAAGTGGCTGCCCAAGTCCGCCAGTGCGCCACCGGCGTGGGCCGCTTCGCAGCGCCAGGACCACGGGGAGGTCGGGTCGGCCATGAAGTCTTCGCTGAACTCACCCTGGAAACTGATGATCCGCCCCAGTTCCCCGCGCTGGATCATCTCCCGCGCCCGTTGGAGGATCGGGTTGTGCTGGTAGTTGTAGCCGACCCGGGTCACCACTTGGGCCGTCCGGGCTGCTTGACGCATCTGCCCGGCCTGCTCCAGCGACACTGCCAGGGGCTTTTCACAATAGACCGGCTTGCCCGCCGCCAGCGCCGCCATCGCCATGGGGAAATGCAGATGATTGGGCGTGGTGATGGCGACCAGGTTGACCTTCGGGTCGTCGATCAGCCGTTGCCAGTCGCTGTGGGCGGTCTCGAACCCCCAGCTTTGCGCACACTGCCGGGCGCGTTGCGGATCGGCATCGGCCAGGGCCGCGAGGTGCAGGTTCAGGGGGAGATCGAACACCGCCTTGGCATTGTGGAACGCCAAGGCATGGGCACGGCCCATAAAGCCGGTGCCAATCAGGCCGATGCCGAGTTCGCGCATGAGAAAGAGCCCTTTGAATTTTTGTTTTCAGGAGGACTCTTTATGGAATAAATATTCGCTAATTGCAAACTGTGGAATAAATATTCATTTTTCTGATCGTTGTAGATCCCCTCTGTGGGAGCGAGCAAGCCCGCTCCCACAGAGGATTTCACAGCTCTGCCATGGAGCTCACTGTCAGGAAAGGAACCCCCCATCCACATTCAACGCCACCCCGGTGGTGTAGCTCGACGCATCGCTGGCCAGGTACAGCACCGCGCCGGCCATTTCACTCGGGTCGGCCACGCGCTTGAGGGGGATCTGCGCCAGGGCGGTTTTCAGGATGGCGTCGTTCTTGACCAGGGCCGAGGCGAACTTGGTGTCGGTCAGGCCCGGCAGCAGGGCGTTGCAACGGATGCCAAACTGCGCGCATTCCTTGGCGAAGACCTTGGTCATGTTGATCACCGCAGCCTTGGTCACCGAGTAGATGCCCTGGAAGATGCCCGGTGAGATGCCGTTGATCGACGCCACGTTGATGATGCTGCCGCCGCCGTTATCACGCATCAGCTTGCCGGCTTCCACCGACATGAAGAAGTAGCCGCGAATGTTCACATCGACGGTTTTCTGGAACGCCCCCAGGTCGGTGTCCAGCACGTTGCAGAACTGCGGGTTGGTGGCCGCGTTGTTCACCAAAATGTCCAGGCGCCCGAACTGCTCGCGAATGCCGGCGAAGACCTGGCTGATCTGCTCCATTTCACCGATGTGGCAGGCGATGGCGGTGGCTTTGCCGCCGGCGGCAACGATCGCGTCGGCGACGTGCTGGCAGCCGTCGAGCTTGCGGCTGGAGACAATCACGTGGGCGCCTTGCTGGGCCAGCAGTTTGGCGATGGCTTCGCCGATGCCACGGCTGGCGCCGGAAACGAAAGCGATTTTACCGTCGAGGTCGAACAACTGGGTCTTGGACATGCTGTTTCCTTGTGAAGGCGCTCAGAGCGTGGATTGGCCGATGACCTGCAGGCTCATCTGCTCCAGCAGCTTGTTCATCTGAACGAACTGCGCGAAGCGTTTGTCCTGGGTCTGGCCGTGGAAGAAGCGGTAGTAGATCTGCTGCACGATGCCGGCCAGGCGGAACAGGCCGTAGGTGTAGTAGAAGTCGAAATTGTCGATGCGGATCCCGGCGCGCTCGGCGTAGTAGTCCACGAATTCGCGGCGCGTCAGCATGCCCGGGGCATGGCTCGGCTGGCGGCGCATCAGTTGCACCGGCGCCGGGTCGTTGGCTTCGATCCAGTAGGCGAGGCTGTTGCCCAGGTCCATCAACGGATCGCCGATAGTCGTCAGCTCCCAGTCCAGCACACCGATGATCTGCATCGGGTTGTCCGGGTCGAGGATCACGTTGTCGAAGCGGTAGTCGTTGTGGACGATGCTTGAGGTCGGGTGGTCGGCGGGCATCTTGTCATTGAGCCAGGCCTTGACCGCTTCCCACTTGGGCGCATCGGGGGTCAGGGCTTTGTCGTAGCGGTCGCTCCAGCCACGGATCTGCCGGGCCACGTAGCCTTCGGGCTTGCCCAGGTCGGCCAGGCCGCAGGCGTGGTAGTCGACCTGGTGCAGTTCGACGAGCCTGTCGATGAAGCTCTTGCACAGCGCTTCGGTGCGGGCGGCGTCGAAGCCCAGTTCCGGCGGCAGGTCGGCGCGCAGGATGATGCCCTTGACCCGTTCCATCACGTAGAACTCGGCACCCATCACTGATTCGTCGGTGCAGTGCACGTAGGCCTTGGGGCAGTACGGGAAGCCGTCGCGCAACTGGTTGAGGATGCGGAATTCACGGCCCATGTCATGGGCGGACTTGGCCTTGTGGCCGAACGGCGGGCGGCGCAGGACGAGTTCCTGTTCGGGGTATTCCAGCAGGTACGTCAGGTTCGACGCACCACCGGGAAACTGACTGATCTGCGGCTTGCCGGTCAGGCCTGGAATGTGAGCCTTGAGGTACGGGTCGATCAGGTTGGCATCGAGTTCTTCACCGTCGCGCACGCGGGTGGACTGATCAGTAAACGCCATGCTTATCCCTTCTACTTATTCTGGAGGCCATCGATCATTGGCTAATCTAATGGTGTGGGTGGGGCGTCACAAGCATGCCCGGGTCTTATAGGTTAGCGTGTTGCCGGATGATCAGCGGGCCTGATGCGCACGGGTGAGCTATGGTTTCGGGGTCGCTCTTCAAGGAGTCACCGCGATGGGATGCCCGCAAGTCTGTAGCACCGCCACCTTGCAATGCAGCTTCGGCGTCGCGCCGGCGGTGCTGAACGTGTTGCCCGTCAATCGAATGCTGACCGGCGGGATGCCGGCGGCGAACATCATGGATCACATCCCGTTGGTGAACATCACCACGTTCGGCATGTGCCAGAGCCTGGCGAACCCGACGGTGGCCGCCGCTACCGCCGCCGCCCTGGGCGTGCTCACCCCCATGCCCTGCATCCCGGCCACCGCCGCGCCGTGGATTCCCGGCGGTGCGCCGACCCTGCTGCTGGGCAACATGCCGGCTATCGATGCCAACAGCACCTTGATGTGCACCTGGGCCGGGGTGATCAAGATCGTTGTGCCGGGGCAGGTGCAGATGCTCATTCCCTGATGACACATTTCGCCCACCACAAATCCCTGTGGGATCGGGTTCACATGGGGCGATGGCGTTACACCTGCGCCGGATCATTCCAGCGCCTGAACCACCAGCGAACCCGCGAGATCGGCTTGCCTTCGGCGTCCAGGGGCCGGCCGTCGTCGGCATAGGCCTGGGCCGGTTCGAGCAGTTGGCCGTTGAGGTAGCGCGCCTCGACGGCGGGCTTGCCGTTGGGGTGCAGGCGGCGGTAACGGCCGTCGCGCACGCCGTCGCGGTAGCATTCGGTTTCGGCCAGTTGCCCGTCGGGGAAGTAATTGTTGGCCTCGCCGTGGAGCAACCCGCCGCGATAGGACGCCTGGCGCTGCAAGCCCCCTTCGGCCGCATAAAAATTTGCCACTCCGTGTAATTTGCCTTTCACGAACGGCAACACCGCCGAGACCTTGCCATTGGGGTGATACAGGGTGCTGGTGCCTTGCAGTTCGCCTTGGCTGTAGTTGAGTTTCGCTTGCGGGCGCTGGGCCTCGTCGATCTGCAACGGGCCCTCCAGGCGGCCGTCGACCAGTTGCCCGTCGAGCCGGCTGTCGCCACGTTCCACGTCCAATCTTCTCGAAGCCATCGCAGCGCTCCTGTCAGTTGACCTTCACCAGGCCGCCCTTGATGGTCAGCATGCCGCCGCCGTCCACGGTCTGTTCGGCGGCGGCCTTGTTCACCAGACTGATGCCGGCGTCGTTGGTCAGGGTGGTGCCGGCCTTGTTTTCCAGCGATGTACCGGCCTGGTTGCTCAGGGCCGTGCCGGCTTTCTGGCTGATGGACGTGCCGGCCTGCACCGCCAGGTCGACATCGCTCTTGATCGCGAAGCTGCCGCCGCTTTGCAGGGTCAAGGTGCCGCTGACCTTGATGGTCAGGTTGCCATCCACCGTCAGGTCATAGTTGCCAGTGACCTTGTGCGCGTAATTGCCGCCGGTGCTGTGGGTCTGGTCCGCGCCCACGGTGACAGTGCGGGTGTCCTTCACATCGAGGCTGTCGCTGCCGGTCTGGATGGTCACGCTGCGCTTGCCTTTTTCCAGGGTGACGGTCTCGTCGCCGTCCTTCACCGTGCGGGTGCGAGCGTTCTGTACCGTGAGGGTTTCGTCGTGACCGACGGTGGCGGTGGTGTCGTTGAGCACGTTGATGTTGAAGTCTTTCTGGGCCTGGAGAAACACTTCTTCGGAGTCCTTCTTATCCTCGAAACGCAGCTCGTTGAAACCGCCGCCGCCCTTGGACGAGTTGGTCTTGATCCCGGACTGGGTCTGGTTCGCCGGCAATGCGTAGGGCAGGGCGTTGTCGCCATTGTAGACGCAACCGGTGACCAGCGGCCGGTCCGGATCCCCATCGATGAAGGTGACGATGACTTCCTGGCCGATGCGCGGTACGAACTGCATGCCAAAGCCCTTGCCGCTCCAGGGCAAGACCACGCGCACCCAGCAGGATGAGGTTTCGTCGTTCTTGCCGGTGCGGTCCCAGGGAAACTGCAACTTTATCCGGCCGTATTCGTCGGTCCAGATTTCTTCGCCGGCCTTGCCCACTACCAGCGCCGTCTGGGTGTGCATGCGCGGTTTGGGCGTGAGGCGGGCCGGCCGATAAGCGGTGGCCTTGGGGATCGCTTCGAAGCGGTTGCGATAACTGTCATGGCTGGCTTCGTGGTTGACCGAGGTCACCACCCAATCGATGTTCAGCGTGGTGTCTTCGTGGCCGGCAAGGGTGAACCAGTACCCCGGCACCAGCCAGCGGCAGTCGCTTTCACCGACAAAGCGTTTTTCCTGGCTGCGCAGGCCGTCCACCCGTTGCTTGGTCAGCGCATCGCCCTGGGCCTTGGCGGTGTAGCCGCCCGGATGTTCGTACATCGAGTTTGGCCCGGCCACGGCTTCGGCCTGGCTATAGAGCGACGTCGTCGGCGTGGTGAATTCGTAATCGGTGGCCTGGTAGACCCCTGCCACCGCTTGCAGGCACACCTGCCCTGAGCGGATGCCGTGCAGTTCCCGCTCGCCCAGTTTCTGTCCGAGGTAATTGACCGTCGGGCCATTGGGGATGGGGGTGAAGGCGTCGTTGCTGTCGGCCAGCACCAGGGTGTGCTTGCCGTCTTCATGACTGAAGAACCAGAAGATTCCGTCCTCTTCCATCAGCCGCGAGACGAAGGCCAGGTCGGTTTCGCCGTACTGCACGCAGTATTCGCGCGGGGTGTAGCTGCCGGTGAGTTTGAGCTGAAAGTCAGTGAAACCGTGGGCCTTGAAGATCGTGGTGACGATGTCCGAGGTGGCGAGGTTCTGGAACACCCGGTTGTTGCTGGCCAGGCCCAGCCACCAGAGCCAGGGGCGCAGTACCAGTTGATAGCGCTCGGCGGTAGCGTCGGCGGGGAGTTGGCGGATCTCGGCGACGAGCCAGTCCATTGGTCGCAACAGAGCGTCTTTATGCAGTGTGGTGGTGACATGGCTGGCGACGGCGCTGGTGAGTGTCAGTGAAGCGCCGTCATTGATGCCATTGAGGATGTGCGAGCCCAGTGCATTGAGGCGTTCTTCGCCGGACAGCGAATCAGGGTACAGCGCCGACACCGTGGCGCTGGTGAGCGAGAGGGTGGTGTTGCTGTCAGTGGAGCGGGGCATGGAACGTCCTCGACAGAGGCTACGATGCGAGCAGTGCTTGCCGATTCATTTGTAGCTGGTTTTCAGCGGCTTCTTGCCTTTTTTAGTGCGGTATTTGTTTTCAAAGGCCAGCCAGACCAGGCGGATGTCGTACCAGGCCTGTGCCAGTTTCAACTCGGTTGCCTTGCTGTGCAGTTTGGCCGGGATCGCGCCAAGGTCGTTGTTGTCGTTGATCACCTGAATCAGCGTCTCGCTCTGGCTCATGCTCTTTTTTTGCAGGTGATTCATGCTGTTCGTTTTCTTTTCTTCCTGGGCGATCGTGGGCTTGTTCAGTTCCAGGAACGCAATCGCTTTGTCCAGGTTGATCGTCGCGGCCGGTGATTCCGGGCCACCGGAAGGGCCCGACTCGTGACCGTGATATTCATCTTTTCCGCTATAGCCCTCCAGGCACTCAATGATCTTGTGCTGCGATATGAAAATACGGTCAAGCTCCTGGGCTTTGCTCGTACGGTACGACTGGATGCAGCTCCACACAGTTGTCGCAGACATTCAATAACCCTCTCTATGGATAGGGGCGGGGTATGCCCGTGGCTTCATTCCAGAACCCACTCCGCCAACTTCCCCGTCACCTGCGTCATCAACACATTCTCGACATCCCGCGCACCCGCCGCGCTGCATTTGGCCAGCACGGCCTTGACGATCCCGGCATCGAACTCGAACTGTTTGCCGGTCGCGGCCTTGTAGCGGGCGCGCAGTTTTTCCAGCTTCGCCAGCACGATGCCCTCCAGCGTCGCTTCATCCAGCGGCCGATACGCCACCACCGTCATCCGCGCCAGGAACGCCGGGCGGAACGCTTGCAGCAGCACCTTGTGCAAGGCTTCGTTGAAGGCGTCGCTGCCCAGTTGCGCGGCGGGGGTGTCCAGCAGCAGTTCGGCGCCGACGTTGCTGGTGGCGAGCATCACGGTGTTCTTGAAATCCACCACCAGGCCGGTGCCGTCTTCCATCACGCCCTTGTCGAAGACGTTATAGAAGGCTTCGAGCACATCCGGGTGGGCCTTTTCGATTTCATCCAGCAGCACCACCGAGTAGGGTTTGCGCCGCACCGCTTCGGTGAGCACGCCGCCGCTGCCGTAGCCGACGTAGCCGGGCGGGGCGCCCTTGAGTTGGCTGACGGTGTGGGCTTCCTGGTACTCCGAAAGGTTGATGCTGATCAGGTTGCGTTCGCCGCCGTACAAGGCGTCGGCCAGGGCGTAGGCGGTTTCGGTCTTGCCCACGCCGGTGGGGCCCACCAGCAGGAACACACCGACCGGTTTCTGCGGGTCGGTGAGGCCGGCGCGGTAGGCTTGCAGGCGTTGGGCGATGGTGCTGAGCGCCGTGCCCTGGCCCATGACTCGCTGGCCCATGCGTTGGCCGAGGGTGCGCACGGCGTGAGCTTCGTCGGCGAGCATCTTGCCGACCGGGATGCCGGTCCAGCCGGCGATCACGGCGGCGACGGTCTTGCTGTCGACTTGTTCGGGCACCAACGGATCGTCCTGGCGAATGGCATCGAGGCCGGCTTCCAGGCGCAGCAGCTCGGCGGCAAGATGGTCGATGCGGTTGTCGATCTCGGTGTCGGGTTTTTCGCCGTCGGCACGCTCACTCAGCGCGAGCAGTTCGCGTCGGGTGTCGAGCAGTTCACGCACGGCTTCGCGCTCTTCGCCCCAACGGGTTTCCAATTCGCGGATGGCCTGCACGTTGCTGCTGGACTCGCTTTCCAGCAGGGTGATGCGTTCGCGATGATCCAGGCCAGTGGCCTGTTCCCGGCGCAGGCGTTCGACTTCATCCTTGAGGCTGTTCTGTCGGTGACGCAGGCTTTCCAGCGGCGGCGGCACGTCGTGCTGGCCGAGGGCGACCCGGGCGCAGGCAGTGTCGAGCACGCTGATGGCCTTGTCCGGCAACTGGCGTCCGGAAATGTAGCGGTGGGACAGCTTCACCGCCTCATGGATGGCAGCGTCCAGTACCTGCACGCCGTGGTGCTGCTCCAGTTTGCTCGCCACGCCACGGAGCATTTCCACGGCGGTGAGTTCGTCCGGTTCTTCGACCTGCACCAGTTGGAAGCGGCGAGCCAGGGCCGGGTCTTTCTCGAAGTATTTTTTATATTCCAGCCACGTAGTGGCGGCCAGGGTGCGCAACTCGCCCCGGGCCAGGGCCGGTTTGAGCAGGTTGGCTGCATCGCTACCGCCTTCCGCCCCGCCGGCACCAATCAGGGTGTGGGCTTCGTCGATGAACAGGATGATCGGTTTTTCGGCGCTGCGTACCGCGTCGATCACGCCCTTGAGGCGCTGTTCGAATTCACCCTTGACCCCGGCACCGGCCTGCAACAGGCCCAGGTCGAGCACGCGCAGTGTCACCTCCTGCAACGACGGTGGCACATCCCCGGCGGCGATGCGCAAGGCCAGGCCTTCGACCACGGCGGTCTTGCCGACGCCGGGGGCGCCCACCAGGATCGGGTTGTTCTGCCGCCGCCGCAGCAGGATGTCGATGCATTGGCGAATCTCACCGTCGCGGCCGACGATGGGGTCGATGCGGCCGTTCCGGGCGTCGGCGGTCAGGTCTTGAGTGTACTGGTCCAGCACCGGATCCTGTTTCTGCGGCGCCTCGCCGGGCTTGGCCGGGCGTGTGCCAGCGACGTGCTCACGGGAGCTTTCGGTCCATTCCAGCAGGTGCGTGCGCAGGGCATCCCGGGGAATGCGCAGCAGCGACGAGGCGCTGTTGAGCAGCAGGCTGCGCCGCTCGTCACGGTCGAGCAGGGCCAGCAGCAACAGGCCGGAGCGGATGTTCGCAAGGCCCAGCACACTGGCCTGGACCACGGCGTCTTCCAATAGGCCGATGGTTTGCGCCGACAGCGCCGGGGTGCGGGTGCTGCCGGACTTGAACAGGTCCAGGGCCTTGTTGATTTCCGCCGTCACCGCGTCGCGCTCCAGGCCGAAGCGCGGCAGCAGGCAGGCGAAGTCGCCGCCCTCGATGTCGAGCAATTCCAGCAGCAGGTGTTCGATCTCCACGTAATGGTGGCTGCGCTGCATGCAGCGTTGCGCGGCCCGTTCCAGGGCACGGCGGTTGTCCGGGTTGAGGCGACCGATCAGGCTGGCCAGTTCCATGTCAGGCGATCTCCGGCTGGCGAAGGCGGGTTTCGATCCGCTGCACGGTGAGGGTGGGCTGGCGTTGCAGGCCACCGTTCCAGTTCAGCCGTGGCGCGGCTTGGCGGCCCAGTTGCAATGGGCCGGCCCCGCGGACCAGCAGCACCAGAGTGCAATCCAGGTCCGGGCCGAAGTACAAGGCGTAAAGGCTGGCGAGCAGCGGATGGGTCTCGCCGGTGGGCAGCAGGTCGTTGGCTTGGCTGGCGCTGAGCGGGCCCAGGGTCAGGCGCACGCCGGCGTGTTCGTCCCAGACCCGGGTGCCGGCCACCGCGCTGCGGCCCAGGCGCAGGTTGCGCCCGCCCGGCTGCAAGCGGCTGCGGCTGGCGGACGGGATGTCGCGCCAGCCGCCTGCGTAGGCGCTCAGCTCCACCGGCAGCCCGAACTGTTCGCGCACGATTGCCGCGAACCCGGCCAGGGAGCGTCGACCGTCCGCGTACAGCGCGGTGCAGGTCAGGACCGCTGAATCGGCTACGGCCTGGCGTTCTTGCAGGGCCTTGGGCAGCAGGCCGGTCAAGGCTCGCAGTTGTGCCTGGACCGCCGAGGCGCCGGGGGCGGTGAAGCCCAGGGCGATGCGATGTTTGCGCATCACTCTATAGAGCAGGCTGAGCAGCCGATGCTGGAACAGGTCGAGAAATTCCGCGGGTGCGTGGTCCCGGGCGCGGGCGCGTTGCTGCAACCATTCCTGGTAGGCGTAGGGCAGGGGGCCGTCGGGGCCCCCCAAACCGAAGATCGGCGTGGTCAGCACCGGCACTGAATCGGCCGGCTGGCTCAAACTCTCGACTTCGCTGGCGGCGAACAGCGGCATCAACGGTCCGCGCAGACGCAAGGCTTCGGCCTGGGGTGAGGTGCCGCTGCCCAGCGTCTCGGCCTGGGGGTGTTCACGTTCCAGCAACAGCAGCGCCTGGAGCCACTCGAAGCGTTGCGGATCGCGCCGCAAGCGCTGGCTCAGGTTCAGAGCGACAGGGGTTTGCCGGCTTGGGGTTGCCATGTCTTGACCTCCTTGTCGGACTGGACCAGAACGGTGCGCACGAAGCGATTGGCGGTGGCGTAGAGCGAGAAGAACTGCGCCAGCACCCCGGAGAACAACACGGCGCTGCTGCCGACAAAGTGCTGTGGGTCGAGTTGCAGGCGCACTTCCAAGCCGTTGCGCCAGCCGCGCCAGGCATCTTCGCCAACGTGGGCGATGACCCGTTCGCAGCCCAGTCCCAGCACGCCTTCGATCTGGCGTTGGGCACTGGGCTCGTCGCGCAAGTTGTGCAGTTCGAGAATTTCCTGCAACGCGTCCAGGGCCTGGGGGCCTTCCACCAGCGAGAGGTGATTGAGGGTCAGTTGCGACACCAGTCGCCAGCGCGATTCACCGTCCAGGCGCGGCAGGCTCTGGGGGCTGGGCGGGTTGCGCAGGCGTGCCCAAGCCACCGGGCCCGGCCGCTCGAAGCCCAGCGCGGTGCCGGCGGGCAGGCTCTGGGCCAGGTGTCGATTGGTGCACAAGAGTTCGGCGGTGAGGCTGTAGTCGTGGACATCGTTCAACGGATCGAGCCGGGTGTCCACCAGGCTGACCATCAAGTCGGTGCCCAGCCGGTTCGGGCTCAGGCCACTGACACGCCGCGCGTGCCAGTACAGCGTCTGGTCGCTGCCGTGCTGGCTGCCGTAATAGGCCGGCACCGGCTGCACGCCGAGGCCGGAACTGGCGCGCATGGCGCGGACACTGTGGATCTCGACGCTGTTTTCACGGTGACTGTCGGCCACCAGTCGATACTCGCTGCGGGTACCGTCCGGGCGCAGCGGCTCGGACGTCCTGGGGAACAGGTTGATCACCGGCGCGCAGCCCAGGGCAATGTCGCTGGCTTGCAGCGGCAGGCGGCTGGGCGGGGCCTGGTCGAAAACGAGGTACAGGTACAGCGACTGGCTGTCGCTGGTGGCCCCGGCCAATGGCAGGTCGAAGAAGCCGAATTTGTCCGGGAAAGCGAAGTATTCGGCCAGCAGGCGCATGCCTGGATGCACGCCATCTTCGTCGGGCAACAAGGCCTGGTCGCCGGCAAAGCCGACAATCTGCGGCAGGCCCTTCAGCGGTTCGGGCACGCTGCCCGGCGCACCGGCCAGGACCTTGACCGTGTGGGCGCCGAGCAAGTCGTACAGCCAGGCGTTGATCATCGGCGAGGCCGCCAGGTGCACCCGCAGGGTGTCGATCCCCAGCGTCGCCCATTGGCTTTGCCCCAGGCAGCGCAGGTTCAGGCGCAAGGCCGAACGCGCCTGGACCACGCCGGTCAGCGCCTGGGCTTCGTCGCTGCCCAGCAGTAACGCTTCGCTGACTTCCAGCGGCCACAGGTGCACGGCGGCGGTGGTGCGAAAATGAATGCTCTGGCCCTTGTCGGTGGTGACGAACAACGGCGTATCCCGGGGCAACGGGTAGCCTTCGTTGAGGTTGCCTTTGCTGGGGTCGGGTTCGAACTGGACGATGGCGCAGGACGGCAGCGGGCGCATCGCCAAGGGATAGAGCTGTTCAAGCAGGGCGTCGCTGAACTCGGCGTAATCGTCATCCAGCCGGCGCTGCAAGCGTGCGGCCAGCAACGCGAAACCTTCGAGCAGGCGTTCTACGTGCGGGTCGGGGCATTCGCCGGGCGACAGTTCCAGGCGCCTGGCAACCTTGGGGTAACGTTCGGCAAAGGCGGTCCCGGCGTGCCGTAGCCAAGTCAGTTCCCGTTGGTAGTAATCGAGCAGTTGCGGGTCAATCGAGTCGCTCATGGCGTACCTCAAGGCCGTCGCCGGCAGGCTCGATGACGAATGCCACGGGCCACGCGTGCGGGTTGCCGCGCAGTTCGCCCACCAGTCGGATGCTCAGTTGCTGCGGATGGCCCGGTACCGGTTCGACTTGCACGTCGCCCAGGCGCAGGCGCGGTTCGAAGCAGGTGATGGCCTGGCGGATTTCCCGGGTCAGTTGGCGACGGTCATCGCTGCGTTGCTGTTGCAGCGCGGTCCAATCGGCGATGCCGTAGTCCAGGATGCTCGGTGGTTCGGTGAGTGCTCGTGGACCGCGCCGGGTGTTGAACAGACGATGCAGTTCGGCGTGAACCGAGTCTTGCAACGCCTGTCGGTCGTACACCCGGTCGGCATCGTCCGGCGGGCTGGCCAGGCGTTCGAACAGAGGGGGGCGAAGCCCGAAGCCGGCCATGGCGCAGTTTCCTTATTTGGTCATTTTGTTGGCGGCCAGGTCCCATGTGGTCCCCGCCGTACCTTCCTTGGTGCCGTCGTCTTTTTGTGCGGTGAGCTCCCATTTGATCTTGGTGAAGTTCAGCGACAGGGTCTCCACCGGTTTGCCGCCGGTACCGCCGCTGACGCTGACGTTGGACAGCACGACGTTGGTCAGGGTGTAGACGATGAAGGGCATGATCTTGCCGCTGCCTTCGGCGGCGTTGCGGCCGATGGTGATGACGGCTTGCGGGATCGGCTTGCCGGCGCAGCAATATTCGTTGAGCGAGGGAGTGGAGCTGTCGATGAATTTGGTCAGGGTGAATTCACCGATGTGCGGCCGGCCGGAGGTACGCTCCGAGTTGCTGACGTCGTTGGTGACCTGCATCGCCACGTTGTGGCTGTAGGACATGACCTCGATCTTGTCCGTGAAACCCTCCAGCAGGCTGTCGCCCTTGATGTCGCCGCCGAGGTCGAGAATGATTGCATCCATTGTGTGGAACTCCAGAAAAGTAGATAGGCCGATCCGTTAAAGGTGAACGCTGAACCTGTGGCGAGGGAGCTTGCTGCGGCTAGGAGGCTTTTTGTGGTGAGGGAGCTTGCTGTGGCGAGGGAGCTTGCTCCCGCTGGGCTACGAAGTAGCCCCAAAAATCTTAGGAGCGCTTCGCACTGGAACGCCAGCCCGGTCCAGCGGGAGCAAGCTCCCTCGCCACAGGTTCTCTACAAGCCACAGGTTTCTCTGTCACTCCACAGGCTTTCCTGTCACATCACAGGTTTCCCCGGTCACAGTTCATGCGCCGTCAGGCAGCAACCGGCGGCGGCAGCGTCGCCACCAGGCGGATCGAGGCGGTCAGTTCTTCAAGCTGGAAGTGCGGCCGCAGGAATACCGTGGCCTTGTAGGCTCCCGGCTTGCCCGCCACCTCCGTCACGTCCACCCGCGCTTCGCGCAACGGGTACTGCGCCTTGATCTCCTGCGGGGCGTTGTCGTTGATCAGCACATAGTCGGCGATCCAGTTGTTGAGGTAGGTCTGCACGTTGTCGCGGGTCATGAAGCTGCCGACCTTGTCGCGCATGATCACCTTCAGGTAATGGGCGAAACGCGAGGCCGCGAGCACATACGGCAACATCGCCGAGATCCGCGCGTTGGCGTTGGCCTCGTTGGTGTTGTAGAGCTTGGCCTTGTTGGTGGTCTGGCCGCCGAAGAACACCGCCACGTCGCTGTTTTTCTTGTGGCACAGGGAAATGAAACCCAGATCGTTGAGTTCTTTTTCACGCCGGTCGGTGATTGCCACTTCGGTCGGGCATTTGAGCGACAGGTCCCCGGAACTGGTGCGGAAGGTGTGGGCCGGCAGGCCCTCGACCGCGCCACCGCCCTCGGCGCCGCGAATCGCTGCGCACCAACCGTACTTGGCGAAGGCTTCGGTGATGCGCTGCGACAGCGCCCAGGCCGCGTTGCCCCACAGGTATTTGCTGTGGTCGGTGCCGTTGACGTCTTCGACGTAGTTGATGCCTTCCACTGGCCGGGTGTCGGGGCCATAGGGCAGGCGCAGCAGGAAGTGCGGCAGCACCAGGGAGACGTAGCGCGAGTCTTCGCTTTCACGGAAGGCGCGCCACTTGATCAGTTCCTGGCTCTCGAAAATCTTCGACAGGTCCCGTGGCACCGCCAGTTCGGTGAAGCTGGTCATGTCGAACAGGCGAGGGCTGGCAGCCGCGAGGAACGGCGCGTGCGCGGCGGCGGCGACGTTCGACAGCTTTTCCAGCAGGCCGATGTCTTGCGGGTGCCGGCCGAAGGTGTAATCACCCACCAGCAGGCTGAACGGATGGCCGCCGAAGGTGCCGTATTCTTCTTCGTAGATCTTCTTGAACAGCGCGCTCTGGTCGAACTCGACGGCTTTTTCCAGATCGTTCTGCAGCTCTTTCTGGGTCACGTTGAGCAAGCGCAGCTTGAGGCGCGTGCTGGTTTCGGTGTTCTGCACCAGCAGGTGCAGGCCGCGCCACGACGCTTCGAGTTTTTGCAGGTCGGGGTGGTGCAGCACTTCGTTGAGCTGGGCACTGATCAGCTTGTCGATCTGGCTGATGCGGTCGTTGATCATGGCCACGGTGTCCTTGTCGATGGCCATGCCTTCGTCGAGAACCTGAGTGGCGAACTCGGCCAGCATGTCGCGGGCGTAGTCCTGCTGGCTGTCATCGTGGGCCATGCGGCCTTCGGCGATGATCTTGTCCAGCAGGGACAGAGTCTGGGTCGTGCTCTCGCTGGTTTGAGCGGCGGATGAAGCGGGCATGGCGTTATCTCCCTTGAGTGATGAGCACGATCAAGCCTGTGGTTCGGCCGGGGCCGGGTCATCGTTGGCGGCCACGGTGGGCAGCTCTTGCGGTGCGTCCTGGGGCCGCGCCGACTTGATCTCTTGCAAGCCTTCGGTGTTGATGATCACGTCACGCAGCAGCTTGTCCAGGTCGTCGTTGCCGTCGAGCTTGGTCAGCAGATCGCGCAGGCGCTGGCGTGCTTCGAACAGGCGGCGCAGCGGCGTGACCTGCTCCACGACCTTGACCGGGTCGAAGTCATCGATATGGCGGAAGTTGAGTTCGATGTTGAGCTTGCTGTCATCGCCGCTGAGGGTGTTGTTGACCTGGAGCGTGGCGCGCGGGCCGATGGAGGCCAGCACCTCGTTGAAGTTGTCGCGATCGATTTCGGTGAAGCGTCGCTCGCTCAGCTTGGGCAGCGGGTCCAGCGGCTTGCCCGAGAGGTCGGCCAGAATGCCGACGACCAGCGGCAGTTCTTTCTTTTCGATGGCATTGCCGATTTCCACGTCGTAAGTGATCTGGACGCGAGGAGGACGGATTCTGTCGAGCTTGTGCTGGGTGCTTTCTGCCATGGCGGCCGACTCCGATGCATGTGTGGGAGCAATGCATCGGGGGGGCCCGCTCATCGCATTCCCTTGCTGATCCGCAGGTTGCAAATGGGCGGCAGAGGACCTGTCATTCCCTTGACAAACCTGGTGCATTCGACCGTGTTGGTCGAACTACCCAAGACGCTAGAACAGGTCTATAAAAAAGCAAGCAAAAACAATTTTTGACCGCTTTGAAAAGGAAGATTCATTTTGCGTGTCTTTTTTTCCGGATTTTTTTTGAGCCTGCTGCTCGGCGGATGCTCGCTTTTTGCCCCCAGTGTCGAGCTCGACAGCCTGACCCTGGATGTCGCGCCCAAGGCCAATGACGACACGCCCATCGCCGTGGATTTCATCGCCGTGAACGATCCCGACCTGCTCAAGCAGCTGTCGGCAATCACCGCGCGCCAATGGTTCGCCGAGCGCGAACAGTTCCAGCGCGACTATCGTCAACTCATGTCGGTGTGGGGGCTGGAGCTGGTTCCGGGACAATTTCTCGACCACCAACCTTTCCCCCTGGAGGGTCGGCGCGCCGCTGGACTTTTGGTCTTCGCCAGCTATAACACTCCCGGAGCCCACCGGCTTCGGCTGGACGACCAGCGCAAGGCCTGGCTGAAGTTCGAAAGTCGCGAGATGACGCTGGTGAGCGACAAGCAGCCTTGAGTGACCGCGGGCCGCCCGAGTGCGGCGACACTGGGATGTCGAAGGGAGTCGTATGAGTCTGTTACCTGACGCGGTGTGCTGGCATGAGGGCATGCAATTGCTGCCCCAGCATTTTCAGTTGCAAGGGCTGCGTGCTGAGGCGCTGGCCGCGCATTTTGCCGGCGCCTGCAACCCCTGGTTCTGGGGGGTTGGTCAACTGGAAGTCGACCCTTCGGCACTCAGCGCCGGCCAGGTCCGGGTGTTGCAATTGCAGGGCACCTTGCCGGATGGCCTGCCGGTCAACGTGCAGGCCGGCGTCGGGCCGAGCCTGGAGCTGGACATCACCGAAGCGATCGACAAGACCGACGACGCGACCGTCACCGTGTACCTGGCGATCAGCCCGCTCTGGCGCGCCGGACAGCTGCTGCCGCTCAAGGGCCGGTTGCAGTCGGTGGTCGGCGAGGCCTTGCCGGACCTCACCAGCGGCGAATTTCCCGAATCCATCACCGTCTGGCGACCGAACCCGCGCCTGTGCACACAGCTGAGCAAGGCCGACTCCATCTGCCTGCCGCTGATGCGTGTGCGCAAGGAAGGCGGCGGTTTCCTGCGGGTGGCCTACACGCCGCCCACACCGGTGCTGGTGCCCGAATCGGTGCTCGGTCGACGCGTCGCCGGGCTGTGTGCCCGGGCCCGTGAGAAATGCCTGTTCCTCGGCGGTCGGTTGCGTCAGGCGCAGGCGGCGGGCAATCAGGACGACGCCATGGAGATCCGGCGCCAAATGACTGCGCTGTGGTCCCGCTTGCCGGAAGTCGAGGGCGCGCTCAATACCCGGGTTGCCACGCCCCAGGCGCTGTACGGCCTGCTGCTGGGGTTGGCCGGTGCCTGGTCGGCCCTGGATCCACTGGCCGGTGTGCCGGCCTTCGCGCCGCTGGATTTCCTGGAGTTGCAACGCGGTTACGAGCCGGTGCTCGATTGGCTGGAGATCACCCTGGAACTGGTCCGCGCCGGCTACCGCAGCCTGGCTTTCGAGCGCAATGACCCGGTCTTTTCGATCCAGTTGCCCGACGACCAGCCCAGCCAGCGCCTGGTCATCGGCCTGCGCATGCCCAACGGTGCCAGCGAGCAGGCCGCGGCCGAGTGGCTGCGCGGGGCGATCATCGCGTCCGCGCCGCACGTCCCGTTGTTGAGTCGCCAGCGCATGAGCGGCCTGCCTCACCAGGCCATGAGTCGCAACGAGCAAGTGGCCTACAGCGTTGGCGACGACACCCGACTATTCGTGATTGCGGCCAGTGGGCAGTGGTTCGACGGGCAGTTGCCGCTGCACATCGTTGCGCCGGCCTCGGCCCAGGCCAGTAGTCCGTGGCAAGTGGTGTTGTTCGTGGGGCAAGCTGGCGAAAGTGCCTGATCGCAAAAGGGGAGTCGTATGCCTGATGGAAGTGGCGGGGCGGTCCGGGGTCTGCACGAGGCGCCGCTGAGCAGCGCTTTTCGCCAAGCCTGGCTGAAGTGGTCCCGGGAGTGGCAGGACTTGCCCAAGGACAGCGACGCGGTGCTGCTGGTCAACCGGGTGGTGGAGTTTTCCGGGCGCACCGCCCAGCGTCTGTGGCGCGTCGCCTTCGCCACCGTCGGTGATGCGGCCACCGAGCAGGTCAAGGCGCTGGTCTATGCCTTTGTCGCGCTGGTGGACGAAACCCTGTTGTTCACGGCCTGGCCCGGGCAGCTTGCCTGGCAGCAGCATCCGCTGGAATCGCGCATGTATGGCAGCCGCCAGGCCGGTGAAAGGCTGCCGGCGGCCATCAAGAAACTGCTGGATGAGCAAATGCCCGGCACCCGCGACCTGGCAAACGTCTACCTGCAATGCCTGGTCCTGGGGTTCCAGGGACGACTGCGCGGCGAGCCCGGCCAGGTCCAGCATGAAAAATGGCGGGTGGCGCTGTTCACCTTCGCCTGGCAGCACGAGCCCGATTATGTCGATGTCAGCCAGCGCCTGGCGATGGCCGCAGCGGCGACGCCGGTACGCATGCCGGCACAGACGTCCTTGCCGGATGGGTTTCGCCTCGGGCTGGCGATCCTGGCGATGGTGTTGCTGCTGATCGGCGTGGGCCAGGTGTTCTGGCGGGACATTCGTTCCGAGCTTGAACCGGTGCTGCAACTGAACGAGCCGGTGGTCCAGGAGCAAGACTCATGAGCACGTTGAGTCTCGTCGCCCTGGTGTTGCTCGCCATCGTCCTGGTGCTGTCGATCGCGGCCCTGGTCTGGTGGCTGCGGACCCAGGGTGGGGCGGCGATCCGCAGTTTCCATGGGGCGGTGCGCCACATGGAGCAGGAGCAGGGTACCCGCGACCGCTATCAGATGCCTTGGCTGTTGATGCTCGGCAACGAAAACGACGGCGCCCAGTTGTGCAGCCAATGGCGCTTGCAGCCGACCGACAAGGCCGCATGGTTCGGGCGCTGGTGGTCGGATGCCGAAGGCGCGGTGCTGGTGGTGCCCCAGGCATTGTTCCTGCCCGATGAGGGCATGAACCGCCAGCGGGGCAACTGGTGGCGCCTGCTGGGGCTGATCCTGCGCCTGCGCAGCAAGCGCGCGCTGGATGCGGTGATCTGGACGGTCCCGTTCGGCAAGCTCGACGACATCGAACAGACCACCGAGCTGAGCCTCAAGGTGCGCCGCTGTTTCATCGACCTGTTGCAGCGGTTTGGTCTGAGCCTGCCGGTGTACGTGGTGATCACCGGGATGGAGGAGTTGCCCGGATTCCAGGAACTGGTCAACGCCTTGCCGGCCCAGGCGCGCGAATCGATGCTGGGCTGGTCCTCACCGTATTTGCCGGAGGCCGCGTGGCAGTCGCACTGGAGTGACCAGGCGCTGGATCAGGTCAACGCCGCGCTGGGGCAATCGATCCTGGAAATCGGCGCGCTGTCGGGGCAATTGAGCAGCGACCTGTATGGCTTGCCGGAGCGTTTTGAGGGCCTGCGGCGGGCCCTGCAACTGCTCCTGGAGCCGGTGTTCCAAGGCAACGCCCAGGGCGAAGCGCCGCAGTTTCGCGGGGTGTATTTCACCGCGAGCCAGGCGCCCACAACGACGGCGCAGACATTTGCGGCCACAGACAAAGCCCCGCGCCAAACGGTGTTCGCCCGGCAGCTGTGGGCACGCCGGATGATGGCCGAACGGGGCCTGGCCCAACCGGTGCCGCGGCTGTTGCGCCTGCGCCTGCGCTGGCATCGCCTGGCGGGCGCGGTGGCGCTGGTGGTCGGCCTGGTCTGGCTGGGCGGCATGATCTGGGTCTGGCAGGACTCCGTGGAGGAGGCCGAGGGGCTGTCGCAGCTGATCCTGCGGGCCCATAAGAACCACCTCGTGGTCGACCCTGACGAACCTCAGTTGGAGCCCACCCGGCACAACGTGCAGAACTACTGGAATGTGTTGGAGAAGGCACCGCGCTGGCGCTTCGTCTCGCTGGTGTTCCCGACGTCGTGGTTCTCTTCCGTGGACACGCAACTGGAGAACGGGCTGCGCCTGACCGCCCGCCAACATTGGGTATTGCCCCTGCGGGATCTGCTGGTGTCGGACCTGGAGCAGCTCAAGGCCATCCGCAATACCGAGCGGCGCGGCAATGTGGAAAGCGAGGACCCGGCGCAATGGCAGAGCTACGTAAAAGCCAAGGACCTGGTGGAGCGCGCCGTGCGCCTGGAGCAATCCAACCAGCTGTTCAGTCAGGCCGTGAACAACCCCAAGGCGCCGCTGGATGAGTTGGTGCAGTTGAGCAACGCCACCTTGTCGCTGAACCTCAACACCGGCACCTTGAGCCGGGAGCGGTTCTACAACCGGGTGCTGTTCGATGCCCAGAACACCGACCTCAAGGGGTTGGACCTGAACGCTGCGCGGCCGGTGATCGCCGACAACTTCACCGGGCTGATGCAGCGTTGGCTGGATCACTATTTCCTGGCGGACAACTTCGTGCGCCAGGCCGGTTACCTCAAGCTGCACCTGCAGCGACTGGAGAGCGGCGGTGGCAATTCCCTGAGCGAACTCGAAGACCTGATGGCCCTGGTGGACGATTTGCAGACGCTGGTGAGCCTGACCAATTCAGCCTGGGGCCGAGGCAAGGGGCAGGACCTGGTGCCCGGCTACACCCAGTTGATGGACAAGGTGAGCCACAGCTTGTTGCTTGGGCCCGATATCCAACAGGATCTGGAGAGCCAGGCGGCCAAGTTGCAGCAAAGCTTTCGTGACCAATGGATCGTGCAGACCGGCTCCCGGGACAACCTGTTGGTCCAGCAGGGCAGTGGCCTGCTGGTGCTGCAAGAGCATGTGACGGCGCTCGATGGTGCGGTGCAGGCCTTGTTCAAGCGTGACTTCGTGGCGTTGGCCTTGCAGAAAGATCCTACCGACAGCAACCCCACAGGCAGCAACAGCGGTTCCACGGGCGATGGCAGCGATGATTTCAGCGTCGCCCTGAATTACTTCGCCAGCTACAAGGCCTACGTCAATGAAGAGCTGTCGCGTATTCCCCCGGACTACCGCGATGCACTGATGCAGGCCGCCGAAGGTGCGGCGGCGCGAGCCATGTGGCTGAGCCTGGATGAAAGCGACGAACAACTGCCGGGGATGGGGTTCAACGTGCAGACGTCCCAGGCCGTCGCGCTGCAAAAGGCCTTCATGGACGTGAACCGTGGCGACCTGGCCACCCGCCTGCAGCGCCTGCTCAATCATCGGGCGCTGGCGCAGATCAGCAGTGGCCTGGACGAAATCAATGCCCAGCCGCTGTTCAGCCAGCGCGCCGATGTGCAGCGCTGGGACGGTTCGAAGAACTTCGGCTTGCAGCTCTACGGCGCGGCCAATCCGCAGGATCTGAAGCTGAGCCTGAACCAGCAGTTCGGCGCCATGTTGCAGATCGCCGAGCAGCGCATGCCGGCGCTGGAGTGGCTGATCGTCCAGCAGGATAACCTCTCGGCCCTGGAGCATGACCGGGTGGCGCGGTTCATGGCCCTCAATGACGAATTGCTCAAGTACAAGAACCAGAACCCGGCCAGTTCGGCGGCTCAGCTGGAACAACTGGTGAGCCGCGATTTCATCGAAATGGACACCGCCTCCTGTGCCCAGATCCTGCAGACCACCAACCTGTCCGGCGGTCGCGGCGACGTGGCCCAACGCACCGTCGCGCTGCAACAGGGCGCGTTGCAGCGTTGCCTTTACCTGCAACAGAACCAGGCCGCGACCGCCTGGAACGACGTGGCCAATTATTTCAATCAGTACCTGGCCGGGCGCTTTCCGTTTTCCCAGGATGCGCGGGCCAGTGATGCCGACCCGGCGCGGGTCCAGCGCCTGTTGGAGCTGATCGAGACACGCCTGCCCTTGGCCCAGGCCGGGCTTGCGCTGAGCCAGGGACCCGAGCGGTTGGCCGCGCAGGACTTCCTCGACCGTTTGAAGCAGGCCGGGACCTGGCTGGGGCCGCTGTTCGTGCGGGACAAGAGCGGCATCCTCGGGGTGGAAATGGACGTGCGCTGGCGCACCGACCGTGAGGTGGAGCGCGGTGCCGATCAGGTGATCGCCTGGAGCCTGAACGCCGGTAACCAAGCCATCAGCTACCCCGGCGAGGGTCAGCAGAATCTGCGCTGGATGGTCGGCCAGCCTGTGAGCCTGACCTTGCGCTGGGCCCGCAACGGCTACCAGCGCCCGGCCAACGATCCGTTGCAGCCTGACCTGGTGGTGCGCGACCTGGAGGCCGGTTGGGAGTACCAGGGGCCGTGGTCGTTGTTGCGCCTGATGCGTTCGTTAGTGTCGGCCCAGCGGCAGCCGAACATCGACTACACCGATTTCCCACTGACCCTGCAACTGCCGGTGACGACTCAGCCCCAGGCGAACACGGCCCAGCAGATGTTGATGTTCCTGCGCCTGTCATTGATGAGCCAAGGCTCGAAGTTGCCGCTGTCGATCCCGCCATTGCCGACGCGGGCACCGCGTTCACCCTTCCTGACGAGCTCATCGAGCCCCGCCATTGCCACCCGTGAGGAGCGCCCGTGAGCTTGCCGATATCCCCTCTGCCGGAACTCATGAGCCAACTGCTCGAGCCGATCAGCGCCCAGTCGCCCTGCGGCGCGGATCTGCGCTACGAACCGGAATACGACCAGTTGCGCGAGTTGCGACGCGAGGACGACACCAGCCTGCCCACCGGTGTGTGGCAGTCGTCGATCAAGCGCGCCCAATGGCCGGAGCTGGAACGGCTCGCTACCACGCTGTTGCTTGAGCGCAGCAAGGATCTGATGATCAGCGCCTGGTTGGGCGAGGCCTGGTTGCACCTGACGGGGTTGGACGGGCTGCCGGGCAGCCTGGCGCTGGTGGCGGGGCTGTGCGAGCGTTATCCCGAGCAGTTGCACCCCCAGGCCGAGGACGGCGACCAGTCGTGGCGGGTGATTCCCCTGGAGTGGCTGGCCCGACGCTACAGCGAAGTGCTGCTGACGCGGGTGCCGTTGTTCGACGGGCGGGAGCCGGCCTTCGCCGGTTTCTGCCTCGACGATTGGCAGCGCTTGCAGCGCCAGCAAGTGTTGGTCAACGACAGCAAGGGGGCCAAGGCGTCGGTGGAAGCGGCGCGCAACGACCAGAAGAAATTGGCCGAACTGATCCGCACCACGCCGCTGTCGTTCTGGCTGCACCGCCAGGGCAGCCTGATGTTGAGCCTGCAACATTTGCAACGGCTCGACACCTGGAGCGACGCTTACCTGGGCAACCTGGCCCCGGGCTACAAATCCCTGCAGGACGTGATGCAGACCTTGCTGGCGTTGGTAGAGGAGTTCATTGCCATGCACCCACAACAACCGGCCGTCGTGCCGGCACAGACGTCACCCACGATGACGTCGCCGCCCGTCCCGCCGTCGGCTGCACCGGCCCAGGTCTTTCAGGAGCCGGCCAGTCGCGAAGAAGCCTATCGCCAATTGCTGGTCATCGCCGGCTACCTGGCCCGCACCGAGCCCCATAGCCCGGTGCCTTACCTGATCCGGCGGGGCGTGGAATGGGGTAATAAGCCGTTGAGCGAACTGCTGGGAGAGTTGATCAGCGCCGATGCCGAGTCCCGGCGGTTGTGGACGCTGCTTGGCGTGCTCTGATGCCCCCGTGGCTCCGCTGGGTTGGGCTGCTGCGCAGCCAGCGGGAGCAAGCTCCCTCGCCACGGATGGTTGCTAGTTTTGCGGTTCGGGTAACGGCACCGGGGTCAGCACCGGTTTGCCGGAAAAGAACGCCGTCAGGTTCTGGCCCACCAACTCCACGGTCCCGCGGGTCGCTTCCGGCGACAGGCCCGCCACATGGGGGGTGAGGACGACGTTGGGCAGGCGCTTCAAGGCCTCGGGCACTTCGGGTTCATGGTCGAACACGTCCAGGGCGGCTCCGGCGATTCGCCGATGCTCCAGGGCGCTGATCAAGTCGGTCGTGGACACCACGCTGGCCCGGGCGATGTTTACCAGGAACCCCCTGGGACCCAGGGCGTCGAGGGCCTGTTTGTTGATCAACTGCCGCGTGTCGAGGCCGCCGGGCGTGGCGACCACCAGAAAATCAGAGACCCGGGCCAGCTCCGTGGGCGTGGCGCAGAAGGTGTAGGGCACGTCACTGCGCATCTGGCGATTGTGGTAACTGACGCTCATGTCGAAACCCAGGGCCGCACGCTTGGCAATCGCCATGCCTACCGCGCCAAGGCCCAGGATCCCCAGGTGCTTGCCGGCCAGGGACGGGCGCATGACCTTTGGCCATTCGCCCCGGCGCACACAGGCATCGGCCTGGGGAATGTCGCGAACCAGGGCCAACAGCAGCGCCATCGCATGATCGGCCACCGACGAGGCGTTGACCCCCGCGCCGTTGGTCACGACGATGCCGCGCTTGCGGGCGGCGAGCAGGTCGACGTGCTCGTAGCCGGCGCCAATCACGCAGATGATCTTCAGGTTCGGCAGGGCCGCGATTTCCTCGGCCGTCAAACCCAGGGGACCACGGGTCAGGACCGCGTTGAAGCGCTCGCCGTGCTGGAAAATCGCCACTTTGCGCTCGGCCGGGGTCGGCGCCAGTTCCAGGTGATAACCCTGGTGCTCCAGAATCGGCAGGTAGTCATTGACGGTCTCAACCAATACCAGGACGGTTGCGCTCATGCTGTGCTCCTGTGGTCGATTGGGCAATCTGTGCCCAGCAGCACCCTGAAAACGGTTCCCTGCTCGCGTGTCGATTCAACCTTGATCCTGCCGCCGTGGCTGGCAACGATTTGCGCCGCGATGAACAAGCCCAGGCCCAGGCCGGTGCGGTGCGGCTTGTTGGCTGCGTCATGGCTGGCGTCGTGCAGTTGCGGATTGAACAGGTTAGCCATGGCCCTGGGCGGTATCGGCTCGCCCCAGTTCTGCACGCTGAAACAGGCGGCGTCGCCATTGCCGGACAACGTCACCTGGATGGGCCGGTCCAGGTCGCCGTGCTGGATCGCATTGCCGATCAGGTTGGAGAACACTTGCGCCATCCGTGCCGGGTCGTAGCGGCCTGTCAGCGTCGCCGCTTCATTGAGCAGGATGTTCGCTGAAGGGTGACCGGTACGAAGCTCCTCGACGACAGAACGGCAAATCGCGTTCAGATGGGTGTCTTGCAGGTGCACCGGTATACCTGGCCCCAGGTTGCAGCGCGTCAGGTCGAGCAAGTCATTGACCATCTGATTGGCCCGTTGTGCGCTGGTGCAGATTTGCGCGGCCAGCTTGCGTTGGCGCTCTGGCAAATCCTGATTGGTGCGCAGCAGCTCACCGGCCATCAGCACCGCTCCCAGGGGCGAGCGAAGGTCATGGCCCAACACCCCCAGGACCGTCTTGCGCGTGGACTCGACGGCTTCGCCGTAGGTCGTGACGGACTCCGAAAGCGCCTGGTCGATGGCCTCGTTGAAGCGGATCATGTCCTGGACGTGGTGTTCCTCGTCGGCCGACTCATGGTTCAGCCACAGCCTGAGGACACTCGAACGCAGCGCACGGTATTCGGAGACCACCTGGTCCATGGAAAAACCGGCCACCAGGCGCGTGATGGCGTGGGTTTGCGCCGGCGTATCCTCGTCGTTCCGGGGGCCATGGCCATGGGCCTTGGCGATTTGCTGTCGTTCGGTCTGGACCGTGCGCATGTCCGCCGCCACGGTCCTGAGGATGTACTGGGCATGGTTGCGCAGGCCCTTGGTATCCATCGTCGGGGCAAGGATTTCCACCGATCGGGCGAAATCCTCCCAGGCCTTGAGGATCTGCTCCATGTTTCGCTCGATGAAGTCGTACAGTCTCATTCCAGTCCTTCGCCTGTGCTGCGGGGGTGAGCCGATCGTTGCATGCGACCGATCATGTCAGCCTAGCCGATCATTTTGCGATGGCATAGTTAAGCAGAAGGGTGTGAAAGCGGTGTCGTTCACGTCAGCTGGGCGTCAGTTTTCCGTTACGGTTTCCTGATACGCATAACCATTGCTCACCTAAGCCTTTGCTTCTGCGCGTGAATCCCGGACAATCGCGACCCTGTTTCGGCCAGGGCGCTGCCTGTCGGGCTTTTCCGACTCGTCCCGGCCGGGTGCACGTGACCGGAATGCGGAGATCCGACCGGATGAATGATCAGGCCAATAGCGTTGAAGAGCGTTTTGAAACGACAGCCCCAGTTGCCCTCAGCCAATGGAGTCGCCATGACACCACGTGGATGTTGGGCCTGTTTGGCACCGCCATCGGTGCAGGTACGCTGTTTTTACCGATCAATGCGGGCCTGGGCGGTTTCTGGCCGCTGCTGATCCTGGCGCTGTTGGCGTTTCCCATGACGTTCTATGCGCACCGTGGCCTGACCCGTTTCGTGTTGTCCGGTCGTGACGGCGCGGACATCACCGAAGTGGTGGAAGAGCATTTCGGGCTCAAGGCCGGCGCGCTGATCACCTTGCTGTACTTCTTTGCGATCTTCCCGATCCTGCTGATCTACAGCGTCGCGCTGACCAACACCGTGGGCAGCTTCCTGGAACACCAACTGCATATCCAGCCGCCGCCACGGGCCGTGCTGTCGCTGGTGCTGATCCTGGGACTGCTGGCCGTGGTACGTTGCGGCGAGCAGGCGATCGTCAAGGCCATGAGCCTGATGGTCTATCCGTTCATCGTCGCGCTGTTGTTCCTGGCGGTGTTCCTGGTCCCGCACTGGAATGGTGGCATCTTGACCACTGCGGCCACGCTGCCCGAGCCGCCGGCCTTGCTGCACACCCTGTGGCTGGCGATCCCGGTGATGGTGTTCTCGTTCAACCATTCGCCGATCATCTCGGCGTTTGCGGTGGACCAGAAGCGTCGCCACGGCGCCCACGCCGAGGAGCGTAGCGGGCAGATCCTCTCGCGTGCCCATGTGTTGATGGTCGTGATGGTGCTGTTCTTCGTGTTCAGCTGCGTGCTGACCCTGTCGCCGGCGCAACTGGCTGAAGCCAAGGCCCAGAACCTGTCGATCCTGTCGTACCTGGCCAACCACTTCAGCAACCCGACTATCGCCTTTGCCGCGCCGTTGATTGCCTTCGTGGCGATCTCCAAGTCCTTCCTCGGGCATTACATCGGCGCCAGCGAAGGCCTCAAGGGTCTGATCGTCAAGAGCGGCCGTCGCCCGGCAGCCAAGACCCTCGACCGCCTGACGGCCGTCTTCATGCTGGTGGTGTGCTGGATCGTCGCCACGCTCAACCCAAGCATCCTGGGCATGATCGAAACCCTGGGCGGCCCGGTGATCGCGGCGATCCTGTTCCTGATGCCGATGTACGCCATCCGCAAAGTCCCGGCCATGGCCCGCTATCGCGGCCAGGCGTCCAATGTCTTTGTGGTCGCGGTGGGCCTGGTGGCGATTACCGCACTGGTCTATTCCCTTACGGCGTGACGACACAGGTTCCTGTGGGAGCGAGCTTGCTCCGGTCAACGCAAAGCCCCGTGGCGAGGGAGCTTGCTCCCGCTCGGCTGCGCAGCAGTCGCAAACCGGACAATGGGGTCAATCTGAAGCAACGCCGGGGCCTGCTTCACGCAGGCCAGCGGGAGCAAGCTCCCTCGCCACATGGGTGAGCGGTGAATTGGCTGGCATCAAAACCACAGGCATAAAAAAACGCCGCCCTTCGCAAGAAGGGCGGCGTTTTTGTCGAGCGTCTAAGCCTTAGGCCTGGACGACCGGGATGTTGGCGTTTGCAGCCGCTTCACGGAACTCGGCGATCTGGTCGAAGCTCAGGTAGCGGTACACGTCCGCTGCCATGCTGTCGATCTTGCCGGCGTATTCCATGTACTCCTCGACGGTCGGCAGGCGACCCAGGATCGAAGCCACGGACGCCAGTTCGGCCGAAGCCAGGTAGACGTTCGCGCCGTCGCCCAGACGGTTCGGGAAGTTACGGGTCGACGTCGACACCACGGTGGAGTTCGGCTCGACGCGTGCCTGGTTACCCATGCACAGCGAGCAGCCTGGCATTTCCATCCGTGCACCGGCCTTGCCGTAGATGCCGTAGTAGCCTTCTTCGGTGAGCTGGTGAGCGTCCATCTTGGTCGGCGGCGACAACCACAGACGGGTTGGCAGCTGGCCCTTGACCTGATCCAGCAGCTTGCCGGCAGCGCGGAAGTGACCGATGTTGGTCATGCACGAACCGATGAACACTTCGTCGATCTTCTCGCCAGCCACACTGGAGAGCAGACGGGCGTCGTCCGGGTCGTTCGGCGCGCAGAGCACAGGTTCGCTGATGTCGGCCAGATCGATTTCGATGACTTCGGCGTATTCGGCGTCGGTATCGGCTTCCATCAGTTCCGGGTTGGCGATCCAGGCTTCCATCGCTTGGGCGCGACGTTCCAGGGTACGTGCATCACCGTAGCCTTCGCCGATCATCCAGCGCAGCAGGGTGATGTTGGATTGCAGGTACTCGGTGATCGATTCTTTCGACAGCTTGATGGTGCAACCGGCAGCCGAACGTTCGGCCGAGGCGTCGGACAGTTCGAAAGCCTGTTCCAGGGTCAAGCCTTCCAGGCCTTCGATTTCCAGGATGCGGCCGGAGAAGGCGTTTTTCTTGCCTTTCTTCTCGACGGTCAGCAGGCCTTTCTGGATGGCGAAGTACGGAATGGCATGAACCAGGTCACGCAGGGTGATGCCAGGTTTCATCTTGCCTTTGAAGCGCACCAGGATCGATTCCGGCATGTCCAGCGGCATGACGCCGGTGGCAGCGGCGAACGCGACCAGGCCGGAACCGGCCGGGAACGAGATGCCCATCGGGAAGCGGGTGTGCGAGTCACCACCGGTACCCACGGTGTCTGGCAGCAGCATGCGGTTCAGCCACGAGTGGATGATGCCGTCGCCCGGACGCAGGGAAACACCGCCGCGGGTCATGATGAAGTCAGGCAGGGTGTGGTGGGTGGTCACGTCGATCGGCTTTGGATAAGCCGCGGTGTGGCAGAACGACTGCATCACCAGGTCAGCGGAGAAGCCCAGGCAAGCCAGGTCTTTGAGCTCGTCACGGGTCATTGGACCGGTGGTGTCCTGGGAGCCGACGGTGGTCATCTTCGGTTCGCAGTAGGTGCCAGGGCGGACGCCTTTGCCGGCTGCCAGGCCGCAAGCCTTGCCGACCATTTTCTGCGCCAGGGTGTAGCCCTTGGTGCTTTCGATTGGGGCTTCAGGCTTCTTGAACAGGTCGAACGCTGGCAGGCCCAGCTCGGCGCGAGCCTTCTCGGTCAGGCCGCGGCCGATGATTAGCGGGATACGGCCGCCGGCACGGACTTCGTCCAACAGGACCGGGGTCTTCATTTCGAAGGTGGCCAGGACTTCATCGGTACCGTGCTTGCAGACTTTGCCAGCATGCGGGTACAGGTCGATCACGTCGCCCATGTGCATGTTGGAGACGTCGAATTCGATCGGCAGGGCGCCGGCGTCTTCCATGGTGTTGTAGAAGATCGGGGCGATCTTGCTGCCGAAGCAGAAACCACCGCCGCGCTTGTTCGGCACGTAAGGAATATCGTCGCCGAAGAACCACAGCACCGAGTTGGTCGCCGATTTACGCGACGAACCGGTACCGACTACGTCACCGACGTAGGCCACCGGGAATTCGCCGTTGCGCATTGCTTCGATCTGCTTCATCGGGCCGGTCTTGCCTTGTTCATCCGGCACGATACCGTCGCGGGCCATTTTCAGCATGGCCAGGGCGTGCAGCGGGATGTCAGGGCGCGACCAGGCGTCCGGGGCAGGGGACAGGTCGTCAGTGTTGGTTTCGCCGGTAACCTTGAAGACGCGCAGGCTGATCTTGTCGGCCAGCACCGGACGTTTCTTGAACCACTCGCCGTCGGCCCAGGATTGCAGCACGGCCTTGGCGTGGACGTTACCGTTCTTGGCTTTTTCAGCCACGTCGTGGAACGCGTCGAACATCAGCAGGGTGTGCTTGAGTTCTTCGGCAGCGACTGGCGCCAGCTCGGCGTCGTCCAGCAGCTCGACCAGGGTCACGATGTTGTAGCCGCCCTGCATGGTGCCGAGCAGCTCGACGGCGCGCTTCTTGTCCAGCAGAGGGGATTGGGCCTGGCCCTTGGCCAGGGCGGAGAGGAAACCGGCCTTGACGTACGCGGCTTCGTCGACTCCAGGCGGAATGCGATTGGTGATCAGGTCAACGAGGAAAGCTTCTTCGCCAGCCGGAGGATTTTTCAGCAGCTCGATCAGGCCTGCGGTTTGTTCGGCGTTAAGCGGCTGGGGAACGATACCCAGTGCTGCGCGCTCTTCGATATGTTTGCGGTAGGCTTCAAGCACAGTTATTACCCTCATCAGTGGTCCCAAATGGGTGTCCGGGACGCTCATCCAGAAACCCACGGTACCCATGCGCGACGGAGGCTTTTTGGGCCACCACGCCAGGGTTTCCGGGGTTCCTCACAGAAGCTGCTTTCAAAGTTTTACGCCTGCAGAACGGGGAGCTGATGAGGGTTGGCGTTGGGCTTTCCCCGCTGGAAAGACCCTTCGCCAACACCGCTCTGAAGGAACGACTGTGCTCGTGACGCTTTGAAAACAGCTTCTAACGGACATTGGCGCCTTAAAAGGCTGGCTGATTCTACGGGAAAAAAAAATTAAAGGTAAGTTGGCCCTCCAAGTTTGAGGGGTGATCAATCTTAGACAAAGGGCTAACATGCCGGCCTGTCCGGATTTTTGCGTGTGCGTTTCGTTATGCCCAACCAGCTCATCAAGACCCCTTGCGTCGGCCTTTGCTCCACTGTCTACGGTGACCTGGTGTGCCGTGGCTGCAAGCGGTTCCACCATGAAGTGATTCACTGGAACGGCTACAGCGAGGACGAAAAGCGCGCGGTGTGGATGCGCCTGGAGCAGTTGCTGGTGCAGGTGATGGTGGCCAAGCTCGAGGTTTTCGATGCCGGTTTGCTGCGCCAGCAGCTGGAAAGCCGCAAGATCCGCTTCGTGCCGCACCAGTCGGAATATTGCTGGGCCTACCAACTGATTGCCCGGGGCGCGCGGGTGATCAACAACCTGGAGGCTTACGGCATGGTGCTGCTGCCGGAGTTTCGCGACTGGGAGCTGCCGGACCTGCGCGACGCCATAGATCGGGAGTTTTTCCTGCTGTCCGAAGCCCACTACCAGCGCTACATTGCGCCGGGGTTCCTCAAGGATGCGATGGGCGGCTGAAAAGATCGCGCCATACACCCTGTGGCGAGGGAGCTTGCTCCCGCTGGGTTGCGAAGCGACCCTCGCTCTTGATCTCAAAAATTTCTGGCCCTGAAAAATCAAGGCGTCTGCTGCGCAGCCGAGCGGGAGCAAGCTCCCTCGCCACAAGAGCTTATCGCCAGCGTCTGCTTATTCCTTGACCGCCAGCTCCACCAGATGGTCCTCCACCTCCTGCGGCTTGAGCACCAGCACATCGCTTTCCAGCGTATCGAGCACGGCCTCGGCGGTGTTGCCGATCAGCACCCCGGACAACCCCGAGCGCGCCACGGTGCCGATCACGGTGACGGCGGCCTGGAGCTTGTGGGCCGTGAAGGGGATCAGCACGTCGGCCGGGCCTTCCATGATGTGCAGGTGCTGGTCGTCGATGTCGAATTCGGCCTGGAACGCCCGGCATTGTTCGCGATAACGGGCCTCGATGGTTTCCTTGAGCTGGAACGTCGGGTCGGCCGCCGAGAGCATCGGCGAGGGGTGGGCGCTGATCACATGCAGGTGGGCCTTGGCCAGGGCGGCGATGTCATAGCCATGATCGATGATGGTGGTGTGCAGGTGTCGGTGCTCGCCGTCCGCGTTGCCGACGTCGACCGCCGCCAGGATCACCTTGTCCTTCCATGAACCCGCGGTTTTCACCAGCAGGACCGGTGTCGGGCAGTGACGCAGCAGTTTCCAGTCTGCCGGTGTCAGCAGGGCTTTCTTGAGTGGGCTGTCGGCAAAATGCTGTTTGATCACCAGGCCGCACCCTTCGGCCTGCTGCACGTCGATGATGGTTTCGTGCAGGCTTTCGTTCCAGGCCTGTTCGGTGGTGACGCTGTAGCCGTCCGCCAGCAACGCGGCTTTCAATACGCTGAGCAGGCCGGCATGGTCATGCTTTTTGTCGCACACCAACAAGTGCAGGTGGGCCTGGGTGACCCCGGCGATCAACTTGGCGCGCTTGAGCGCCAGGCTTTCCGAATGTTCAGGTTCGATGACCACCAGGATGCTGCGAATGGCTTGCATGATCGGCGTTCTCCTGCAATGAAAAAGCGTGGCGTTGCTCAACTATAGGGGCAGTCTAGTCATAGGGGCAGTCTAGTCGCTGTCGATGAGGCGTCGACTTGATGCATATCAACGGTGGTGGCTGGTGGTCTGGGGGCGGGCCGGTATAATCGGCGCCCTTCGCTCGACTACCTTTTCTCCGTGAGCCCCATGACCCTTCCCGAAATCCACGAATTCCTTGGTTGCCGCACCCCCGATGCCTGGGTCCAGGCGGCGCTGGCCGACCAGGAGACGATGCTGATCGACCACAAGAACTGCGAGTTCAAGGCCGCCAGCACGGCCCTGAGCCTGATCGCCAAGTACCATTCCCACGCCGACCTGATCAATATGATGTCGCGCCTGGCCCGGGAAGAACTGGTGCATCACGAGCAGGTCATGCGCCTGATGAAGAAGCGCAAGATCGGCCTGCGCCAGCTGTCCGCCGGGCGCTATGCTTCGGGCCTGCGCAAGGTGGTGCGCAGCCACGAGCCGGTCAAGCTGGTCGATACCCTGGTGGTCGGTGCGTTCATCGAGGCCCGCAGCTGCGAGCGTTTCGAGGCGCTGGTGCCGCATCTGGACGACGAATTGGGCAAGTTCTATTTCGGCTTGCTGAAAAGCGAGGCCCGGCATTTCCAGGGCTACCTGAAGCTGGCTTACCAATACGGTGACGCCAAGGACATCGCCCAGGTGATCGACAGGGTTCGTGAGGCCGAGCGGGAACTGATCGAATCGCCGGATGTGGAATTTCGGTTCCACAGTGGGGTGCCGGCTTGATAGAGCTGGGCAACCTCACTTGGGCACACGCCACAGATACCACGCCGCCACCGTTCGGTAGGGGCTCCAGGCCAGGCCGATCTCCGTCATCTGCTTACGGTTGGGTTGTTCCTCCAGCCCCTTGAGCCGTCGATACCCCTCACGCACCCCGAAGTCATCCGCCGGCAGGATGTCTGGCCGCTCCAGGCTGTAGATCAGCAACATCTCCACGGTCCAGCGGCCGACCCCGCGCAGGGCGGTGAGGCGTTCGATCAGTGTTTCCTCTTCCATGCCCAGCGCCGTGGGGTAATCCGGCACCGTCCCGTCCAGGGCCGCCTGGGCGATGCCTTGGATCGTCGCGATCTTGCTGGCAGAGAACCCACAGCTGCGCAGTTGAACGGCGTCGGTCGCCAGGATCTGTTCGGGCCGTGGGAAGGTTTGCGCCGGGAACAGCGCCAGCAGCCGACCGAGAATCGCATCGCCGGCCTTGGTGTGCAGTTGTTGATAGGCAATTGCCCTCACCAGGGCTTCGTAGGGATCGCGGGTCGGTTTGGGCAGCAGCAGGCACGGACCGGTGGCCTCGACATGGCGTCGCCAGTCTTCGCCGAGGCTTGCCAAAAAAAGGCTGGCGGCATGGTAGGGCGCTTCGGGCATTGGGCGGTGGTTCTCCAATCGATCAAAACGCCAACGGCAGTGAAACCTGCACGGCGGCTTTTTCCAGGCGCAGCAGGAACGCCTTGCGTGGTTGACCACCGCCATAGCCGGTCAGCGAGCCGTCCGCGCCGATCACCCGATGGCAGGGGATGACAATGGCCAGGCGGTTCTGTCCGTTGGCCAGCCCCACGGCGCGGCTGGCACCGGGGCTGCCAAGGGCCGTGGCAATGCCGCCGTAGCTGCGGGTTTCGCCATAGGGAATCTTTTGCAGTTCGGCCCAGACTCGCACGGCGAAGGCGCTGCCGGGCATGTGCAGCGGGACGTTGAAGGCCGTGAGCTTGCCGGCGAAATAGTCGGCCAGCTCGGCTTCGATCTGTTGCAAATGAGCGTTGTGGCCCGGCGCGACGGTGTAGCCATAGCGTTGTTGCAGCTCTTCCAGCTCCTTGGTCAGGGCCGGGCGGTCGAGGAACTCCAGCAGCACCAGGCCTCGGCGTTCGGCCATGGCCAGCATCGGCCCCAACGGTGTGGTCAGGCGAGTGAACAGCAACGGCTCGCTGAGGGCGGCCCGGCCGGGTGTGATGTGGAAGGATTTCACGAAGGCTTCGCGAAAACCGCTCAATGACTCGTAGCCGGAATCGAACGCCGCGTTGTCGATGGAGCTGCCTTGCTTGATGCCGCCCAAGGCGATGCCCAGGCGGCGGGTGCGCAGGTACGAATGAAAGGTCATGCCGAAGTGCTGCTTGAACCAGCGGCGCAGTTTCAGCGGTTCGATGCCTTGTGCCATGAGCAGGGCATCGGTCCAACGCAGGTCGGGTTCAGCGTCCACGGCGTTGAGCAGGGCCTGGATCCAGTCCGGCGCGATGGCAGCGGCGTCCAGCGGCTTGCAGCGCAGGCAGGCGCGGTAACCGGCCGACATGGCTTCGTCGGCATGGGCGAAGAACTCGACGTTCTCCGGCTTCGGCTTGCGTGCCGTGCAACCGGGCCGGCAGAAGATGCCGGTGGTCTTGACCGCAGTGAAGAACACCCCCTCGTAGGCGGTGTCTCGTTCGAGCATGGCGCGGACCATCTCGGCGCGGGGCGGGAGGAGCGAGTCTTGTCGGTTCATGGGGTTGAGCATAAAACCGTGCCGGCGGTGACTCCACCGAAAAATCGACATTGAATTTTCTGCTCGTTGGTCGGATGGCCGCGAACAAAAATTGAACCTTCAAGTCTTACGGCTACACCCGTTGATTCGCAGTTCCGGAGGCTTCATGTCTAAACCCAAAAAATCCCTTATTGCCTTGGCTGTCTGTGCCCTGGCGCTTGGCGCCTCTGCCTTGCTGCCGGCTGATCTGTCGCCTATCGGGGCGAGCTACGCCGCCGGTGGAAATGGCGGCGGTGGTGGTCACGGCGGTGGAAACGGTGGCGGCAATGGCGGTGGTCACGGTGGTGGCGTCGGCGGTGGCCTCGGTGGCGGTCAGGACCATGGCAAGGCCAGCGATTCCAGCGGCATCGGCAAGGGCCTGGCCAGCGATCATACCGGCACCCGAACCCGCGATCATGGCTTGAGCGGCAAGCACACCGGCACCACTCGCACCGACCGCACCAGTAAGGCTTCGCTCACCTCGGCCATCGCCAAGGACCGTGATACCCGGGGCCTGACCAAGGCATCGGCGATTTCCGCCGCGCGGCCAGACGCTCACAACACCAAGGGCCTGACCAACGCAACGACCTCTTCGATCAAGAACGATCTCAAGAACGACCATTGATCGCGCTAAAAAGCCGCGACGCCCAGGCAGGGCGTCGCGGCTTTTTCATGCGCGCCTGGTACGCATCAGGCAGTTTTATTCAATAACTTGCGTCGCTGGAAAATTACGCTGGTCGCCCGTTCTCTGATGATGAAGAAGGTATGCGATGAGTCTGGTTTTCTCCATGGCGGCGTTTGCCCTGGTCGCCTCCATTACACCCGGTCCGGTCAATATCGTGGCCCTCGGTTCCGGGGCCCGATATGGCTTTCGTGCCACGCTGCGCCATGTGGCTGGCGCGACGCTGGGGTTTGTCTTGTTGCTGGTATTGATGGGCCTGGGGTTGCATGAAGTGTTGCAGCGCTGGCCCGGCCTCGTGCGGGTGGTGCAACTGGGGGGCGTGGCATTCCTGTTGTTCATGGCCTGGAAACTGGCGGCGGACGATGGCCACCTGGGCGCCACGGATCAGGGGCGGGCGCCTTCGATGTTCTATGGAGCACTGATGCAATGGCTCAACCCCAAGGCTTGGCTGGCCTGCGTGGCCGGCATGGGCGCGTTCGTGGCCGACCGAGAGGCGCGGCTGGTGTGGCAGTTCGCAGCGATCTACTTGGTGATCTGCTACGTCTCGGTGGGTTGCTGGGCCTACGCCGGCAGTTTCTTGCGCAGCTGGTTGGGCAATCCGACAACCCTGCGCCGGTTCAATCGGGCAATGGCGGTGTTGCTGGTGGTCAGTGCGGTGTATTTATTACTGCCTTAGGTGGATGTTGGTGTGATGAGGCGTATCAGCCGCGATATTGACCGGGCGTGGCCGCCAGGTGTTGCTTGAATGCCCGCTGGAAGTGCGCCTGGTCGGCAAAACCGCTGTCCAGTGCGACGTCGGCGATCAGCTTGCCTTCGCGCAATTGGCGGCGGGCAAACTGGATTCGGCGGTTGACCAGGAAGGCGTGGGGCGTCATTCCGTAATGACGCTTGAAGGCTCGGCTCAGATAGGACGGCGATAACTGCGCGGCGGCGCAGATGTCTTCGAGTTTCAAGGCTTCGCAGCAGTGGTCGTGGATAAACTGCGCGGCCCGCATCAGGCCCGGATGGCTGCCCCGGTCCGGCCGACCGGCGGGGTTGAGGCGTTGTTGCAGGTCGGTAAAGAACGCCTCGGCAGCAGCATGCTTGCGGGCGGCGTCGAGGTGTTCATCCACCAATTGCTCGTACAGGTTTTGCAGCGCGCTGAACAGCTCGATGTCCCGGCTATGGGTGGTCGCGAAACCCTGGAAATCCAGCGTCTCGTCAAAGCCGATACGGCGTTGCAAGTCTCTGAGCCACTGGGTGTCGACGTACAGCATCACATAGGACCACGGCTGGTCGTCGATCGGATTACAGGCGTGGACGTCGCCGGGGTTCATCAGCACCACCGTGCCGCTTTCCACCTGGAAATGGGACTGTTCGTGCAGGTAGGTACTGCGTCCGGCGGTGATGGCGCCGATGGAGAAGTGGTCGTGGGAATGACGCGAATAGCAGACCTTGCGTCCATCGGCGATGGCCCGGGCCTCGATGAAGGGCAGGGCCGCGTCGCGCCAGAAGCGTGGGGCGGCGTCGTGGGTGGCGTGCTTCATCGGTTGGCGTCCTCGTCTTGATCCCGCAATGCAGTGTATAGAAAAACTGTGGGGGCAGCGCTTGCACTTGGTGGCGGTCCGACGAGGACGTCAGCCCAGACACCACAAAACCCTGTGGCGAGGGAGCTTGCTCCCGCTGGCCTGCAAAGCAGGCCCTGCATGGCTTCAAGTAAACCGCATTGCCTGTTTTACGACTGCTTCGCAGCCGAGCGGGAGCAAGCTCCCTCGCCACAGGGAGGTCGGAGCCACCATCGCCCGCCCATGAAAAAGCCCTGAGCCGGAGCACCGGGTCAGGGCTTTTTCATGCATCAGGTTTCAGCGTCGACGGAACAGCGGCAGCGGCTCGTCGGTGGCGGCCTGGTAGGTCACCGAGAAGTCCTTGAGGCTTTCGAGGGCATCATAGGGGTCTTTGTCGGCGCGCAAGGCAAAGGCGTCGAAACCGCAGCGGCGCATGTAGAACAGCTGGTCGCGCAGGACGTCGCCGATCGCGCGCAACTCACCCTTGAAGCCATAGCGCTCGCGCAGCAGACGTGCGTTGGAGTAGCTGCGGCCGTCGGTGAAGGCGGGGAAGTTCAGGGCGATGACCTGCAACTGGTGGACGTCTTCACCGATCTCTTCGGCTTCCTCGTCGGCGTCCAGCCACACACCCAGGCCGCCATCGCGGGCCTTGAGGGCGCGCGCATGGTCGCGCCACAGGGCCAGCGGTACGATCAGGTCGTCGCAGTTGGAAATGCCGTCGAGGGTCGCGTCCTTGGGCAGCAGGTGCCAGGTTTCGTCGATGACCTCGTTGTTCTTAATGATTCGCTGCATAGACGCGTTCCTTGAAGAGGTCGATGCCGATACGTTGGTAAGTGTCGATGAAGCGCTCGTCTGCGGTACGTTGTTCGATGTACACGTCGATCAGCTTCTCGATCACGTCAGGCATGTCGTCCTGGGCAAACGACGGGCCGAGGATCTTGCCCAGGCTGGCGTCGCGGGTGCCGCTGCCGCCCAGGGAGACCTGGTAGAACTCTTCGCCTTTCTTGTCCACGCCCAGGATGCCGATGTGGCCGACGTGGTGGTGACCACAGGCGTTCATGCAGCCGGAAATGTTCAGGTCCAGCTCGCCGATGTCGAACAGATAGTCCAGGTCGTCGAAACGACGCTGGATCGATTCGGCGATAGGGATCGACTTGGCATTGGCCAGCGAGCAGAAATCGCCGCCGGGGCAGCAGATCATGTCGGTCAGCAGGCCGATGTTAGGGGTGGCGAAACCTTGCTCGCGCAACTCGCCCCACAGGGTGAACAACTGGCTCTGTTCAACGTCTGCCAGGATGATGTTCTGCTCGTGGGAGGTGCGCAGCTGGCCGAAGCTGTAGCGCTCGGCCAGGTCGGCCACGGCGTCCAGCTGCTTGTCGGTGATGTCGCCCGGCGCCACGCCGGTCGGCTTCAGCGACAGGGTCACCGCGATGTAACCCGGCTTCTTGTGGGCCAGGGTGTTGCGGGTGCGCCAGCGGGCGAAGCCCGGATGCGCTTGGTCCAGCGCGGCCAGTTCAGCGTCCTGGTTGCCCAGGGACTTGTAGGCCGGGTCGACGAAGTGCTTGGCCACGCGATGGACTTCAGCGTCGGTCAGGGTCGTCTGGCCGCCGCGCAAGTGGACCATTTCGGCCTCGACCTTCTCGGCGAACACTTCCGGCGTGAGAGCCTTGACCAGGATCTTGATCCGCGCCTTGTACTTGTTGTCGCGACGGCCGTAGCGGTTGTACACCCGCAGGATGGCGTCGAGGTAGCTCAGCAGGTCCTGCCATGGCAGGAACTCATTGATGAACGCGCCGACCACCGGCGTACGGCCAAGGCCGCCACCCACCAGCACACGGAAGCCCAGCTCGCCGGCGGCGTTGTAGACCGCTTCCAGGCCAATGTCGTGGACTTCGATGGCCGCACGGTCCGAGCTCGAACCGTTGATGGCAATTTTGAACTTGCGCGGCAGGTAGGCAAATTCCGGGTGGAAGGTGGTCCACTGGCGGACGATCTCGCACCATGGGCGCGGGTCGATCAGCTCATCGGCCGCGACACCGGCGAACTGGTCGGTGGTGACGTTGCGCAGGCAGTTGCCGCTGGTCTGGATGGCGTGCATCTGCACCGTGGCCAGTTCGGCCAGGATTTCGGGCACGTCTTCCAGCGCCGGCCAGTTGTACTGGACGTTCTGCCGGGTACTGATGTGGGCATAGCCCTTGTCGTAGTTGCGGGCAATCTGGGCCAGCTTGCGCACCTGGCGCGAGGTCAGTTGACCATAAGGCACGGCCACGCGCAGCATCGGGGCGAAGCGCTGGATATACAGGCCATTCTGCAAGCGCAGAGGGCGGAATTCTTCTTCGCTCAGCTCGCCTGCCAGATAACGTCGGGTTTGATCACGGAACTGCTTGACGCGGTCCTCGATGATCCGCTGATCGTACTCGTCATATACGTACATATAAGTCTCGGTCTCAGGCTTGTGCCGATCAGAAACAGCTGCGTGTTGGCTCGCTGGAATCGGGTTCTGCCTCGGCAATTCTGCGCGCACGGCCGCGCACTCCTAGAGGAGCCGGTGCAAGATACCTGTTTTGAGTTATGCGCAAAAGTGATGTTTGAGTATATGTAAAGAACCAAATCGCCTAATGAGATTGATTATTGCCTAACCCACATTTGTCGTATGGGCAATCATCGTCTTAACTGTGGTCGAGTCTTTGAGCAATCACCTACAAAACCGACAAGAGGCGATGCAATGAGCAATCCGACCAAAGCAAGGAAAAGCGACAGTTCCGTGGATGCCTGGGCCATTTTGTTCCTGATCATCCTGGTGGTGGGCACCGCGGTATTCTGGGTCAGTCATCAATAACGCTCGAACCGTTACACCCATGAACGTTCCACGTTCATATGCCCGTTCGCCACCCGGGTCGTTATACTGGGTGGCGTATTATTCAGGGCGGTTGGGATGTTGACGTTTATCTGCAGGCTGGTCGTGTTGTCATGCCTGCCATTCTGGTTGCCTGTACAGGCCGCCAGCACGGTTTCTCCTTCAGCCCAGGTCAGGGCTGCGACTTCGGTGGTGTTCCTCAATCCAGGGCGTTCGGTGGAGACGTTTTGGGTCAGCTATACCGAGTTCATGCAGGCCGCCGCCAGCGGACTGGGTTTGCGCCTGCGCGTGGAGTACGCCGAGCGCGATCCCGAGCGCATGATTCGCCAGGCCCAGGAAGTCATCGCGGCGCCTGACCGTCCGGATTACCTGGTGCTGGTCAACGAACAGTATGTTGCCCCGCGCATCCTGCAATTGGCGCAGGGCAGCGGGATCAAGCTGTTCCTGGTGAACAACACGCTGACCAGCGACCAGGCCCGCCTGCTGGCCCAGCAGGGCGTGCCGCCCGTCGAATTGCTCGGCAGCCTGGTGCCCGACGATGAGCGCAGCGGCTACCTGATGCTCACCGAGCTGTTGCGTCAGCGTGGGCCGCTGGCGCCCGGGCAAACTCTCGACCTGCTGGCATTTTCCGGAAAGAAGTCCACGCCTTCGGCGCAATTGCGCGAGAAGGGCCTATACCGGGCGCTGGCCGAGCACCCTCAAGTGCGCTTGCGCCAACTGGTCTATGGCGAGTGGAATCGTGACCGTTCCTACGAGCAGGCCAGCCAGCTGGCGAAGCGGTATCCGCAGACCGCACTGGTGTGGTCCGCCAACGATGAGATGGCCCTGGGCGCCATGCAGGCGTTCGAAGAGGCGGGGCGCCGGCCAGGCAAGGACGTGCTGTTCAGCGCCATCAACAGCTCCCGGCCGGCGCTCCAGGCGCGCATCGATGGGCGCCTGAGCGTCCTGTTCGCCGGGCATTTCAGCCTGGGGGGCTGGGCGATGGTCATGCTCCATGACCATGCCCGGGGCCTCGACCTCGCTCGCCATGGCGGCTACAACCAGCAGATCGACCTGATGCAGTCCCTCGACCCGGCGCGCGCCCGCGCCTGGCTGAACATGGACCCGGCCAAGGACTATCGCCTGGATTTCAAGCGCTTCAGCCTGGTGTCCCATCCGGACGGCGAGCGCTATGCCTTTTCGCTCGATGCGCTGGGACGTCGTCAGGGGTCGTACGGAAAATCGTCGAGTGGCGATCAGGCAAAGTGAACGTCGGCGCGCAAAGCCCTGGCTGGCCTAGACGCCGGCAAAGTACAACACCAGATTGACCACCCCATACAGCGTCAACCCGAACACCACCGTAAACACAATGCCCAGCAGGATGAAGTGGCTCGGTTTGCCGTGGGTAAAGTCCCGGGCGCGGTTCTTCCCGCTCTGTACGCCGAAGGCGGCGGCCAGCACGCTGTGCAGCATTTGCAGCAGAGTAGGTGGCTTGTTGTCGATTGGATCGTCCATAAATCCCTCGTCTGCCATGTCTGTGGGACAAGCATAGACAAAAGATCGCGATCCGCGGTGACTTCGGCCATAGGTCGATGTTCTAGCATCCGGTTTTCCAGTCGACGTCTTGGCTGACTGAAAAAATAGAGAAATCTAGGCCTTCCTGGCCAATGTGGCTACTGGTAGTTCTGTCAGTAGCCGTCCCGGTGGGATTGGGTCACGCTGCTGATTCCTGTCATCTGCGGGGATTAGCCATGAACGTTCGAAAATCGTTCGCGATCACAGTTTTTGTCTGCTGTGCTACGGCTGTGCTGGGTTTCTTCTTGGGCTTGCCAATGGCTAACGCTGCAACTGACAACCAACAAAATGCGCCAGAACCGACCGCCTCAAGCGTGTATGCCAATACGATCGGCGACGCCCGCTTTGAACGTTCGGCGATACACGTTGAGCAGGGCTATACGATTGAGAGCGGCAATCTGTACGCCCGCGATGGAGAGACAGGTTCGCTAGTGGTGGTCCGATCACCTGACGGCACGGTCACGTCGATTATCGATGAGCCTGGCAAGCGTGGCTTGCTGGTGGTCGATACGAAGGGGAAAAGCGCTTTTACCAAAGAGCCCGCATATGACTATCTGACGCCGGATACACTGGATTCAGCGAATCCGGAGCTGGTGGCAAAAGAAGGTGCTATCAAGGCTGGGGGGCATCAATATATCGATATGTTGGTGGCTTATTCTGCTGCTGCGTTGGCTCGTTTGAATACAGATCCTGTTGCTTATGCTCTTGCACAACTAGAGACGGCCAACCTTGGTCTTAGGAATTCTTTGGTTGCCGATTTGTCTCTGCGACTGGCAGCAATAAACGTGTTTGATGTTGACTATGGCATAACGGATGACGGTGCTTTTGCTTGGGAAACGAAACTTGCACGTTACAGGCGTCTATACAGCTCGGATGTGAATGCTGCCTACGCTGAAGGGGCAGGTGGGGTGGCTTATGTCGGCGGATATACAAGTGTTAATGGTCGGTCGAGCCCTGCCGCATTCCGACATGAAATAGGACACAATGCCGGAGGAAGCCATTGCAACAATAACCCAGCAAGATACAGTTTTGGCTATAACAATGGTAAATCTCAAACATATCTCTGCGGAAATAAGGTTCCTTATTACTCGACACCAGCCGTCAGGGATGCTCACGGTCTGCCGTTGGGCGACGCGCAAACGGCCGATATGGCTCGTGTGTGGCGGGAAAATGCGGCTCGGCTTAGCGGTTACAACCCTGAGTTACCCGGCCTGCGCATGATGCTTGTCAGTCCTTTTGGTGAGGATGCTTACGCCTTTGCAGCATTGAACATTCCCATTACATTGGCGGACAATGTGGCGATTGTCGCGTTATCCGAAGACGTTGGTCCCACCAGTATGATTCCAAATTCAAATAACAATACACAAACGACGCTTAGCGCAAGATTGCTTAATGCGAAGGGTAACGAAGTCACGGTGCGGTTTAGGGCTCAACGCAGAAGGGCAAGTTGTTTGACGGAAATAAGCATCAGCAATATGTGTGCGGGATTTCCCCTGAGCCTTGAGCTGAAATATTATCCGCAGTTCGACAGTAACGCATCATTGCCGCCAGGTTATTACAATGGGCTCCTAAAACTTGAGGCTAGAAGTCCTGACTCCAATTGGAGGGTGCCCATCAATATTGCCATTTCGATACGAAAATAAAAAACGCTTGAGTTGGGAGGCTTGCTGTCGGCGCACCTCCCAACAGATGCAGACTCAGCTGTCATACCCCAGATTCGGCGCCAACCAGCGCTCTGTCACGCTCAGTTCCTGGCCCTTGCGGCCGGTGTAGCTTTGGACCTGGTCCTTGTCGATCTTGCCCACGGCAAAGTACTGCGCATGGGGATGGGCGAAGTACCAGCCGCTGACCGCTGCCGCCGGGAACATGGCGTAGTGCTCGGTGAGGAATACGCCGCTGCGTCCGGCCTTCAGTTCGCTGGCCTCGGGGTCGAGCAGGCGGAACAGAGTGGCTTTTTCGGTATGGTCCGGGCAGGCCGGGTAGCCGGGGGCAGGGCGGATGCCGGTGTATTGCTCCTTGATCAGGGCCTCGTTGTCCAGGCTTTCCTCCTTGGCGTAGCCCCAATAGTCCTTGCGCACTTGTTGGTGCAGCCATTCGGCGCAGGCTTCGGCCAGGCGGTCGGCCAGGGCCTTGACCATGATCGAGTTGTAGTCGTCGCCGGCCTGTTGGTAGGCCTTGGCGACTTCTTCGGCGCCGATGCCGGCGGTGGTGATGAAGCCGCCCACATAGTCGGTCACGCCGCTGTCCTTCGGTGCCACGAAGTCGGCCAGGGAGAAGTTCGGCTTGCCGTCGGTCTTGATGATCTGTTGGCGCAGGTGATGCAGGCGGGCCAGTGGCTTGCCGTCGTCGCCGTAGACTTCCAGGTCGTCGTCATGCACCTGGTTGGCCGGCCAGAAACCAAACACGGCACGGGCGCTGATGAGCTTCTCGTCGATCAGCTTGCGCAACATCGCCTGGGCGTCGGCGTACAGCGCGGTGGCCGCTTCGCCGACTACTTCGTCGGTGAGGATGCGCGGGAACTTGCCGGCCAGGTCCCAGGAAATGAAGAACGGCGTCCAGTCGATGTAGTCGACCAGGACGTTGAGGTCGATGTCGTCCAGTACCCGCGCCCCCGTGAAGGTTGGCCGCACCGGTTGGTAGCTGCTCCAGTCGAATTGCGGCTTCTTCGCCAGGGCCGCGGCGTAGCTCAGGCGTTCGGTGCGGGCACTGCGGTTGGCGGTGCGCTCACGAACGTCCCGGTATTCCTGGCGGGTTTTCTCGACGAAGGCCGGCTTGAGTTCCTTGGACAGCAACTGGGTTGCCACGCCCACGGCGCGGGAGGCGTCGGTGACGTAGATCACCGCGTCGTTGCTGTACTTGGGCTCGATCTTCACGGCCGTGTGGGCCTTGGAGGTCGTCGCGCCGCCGATCATCAGCGGCAGGTGAAAGTCCTGGCGCTGCATCTCGCGCGCCACGTGGACCATTTCATCCAGGGACGGCGTGATCAGGCCGGACAGGCCGATGATGTCGCATTTCTCGTCCCGGGCCACTTGCAGGATTTTCTCCGCCGGGACCATCACGCCCAGGTCGACGATGTCGTAGCCGTTGCACCCGAGCACCACGCCGACGATGTTCTTGCCGATGTCATGGACGTCGCCCTTGACCGTGGCCATGAGGATCTTGCCCTTGGCTTCGGGCTTGTCGCCTTTTTCCGCCTCGATGAACGGGATCAGGTGAGCCACGGCCTGTTTCATCACGCGCGCCGATTTCACCACTTGGGGCAGGAACATCTTGCCGGCGCCGAACAGGTCGCCAACGATGTTCATGCCGGCCATCAGCGGGCCTTCGATGACTTCGATCGGACGGGCGAAGGACTGCCGCGACTCCTCGGTGTCTTCGACGATGTGGGTGGTGATGCCCTTGACCAGGGCGTGTTCCAGGCGTCGGTTGACGTCCCAGCCGCGCCATTCCTCGGTTTCCGCTTCCTTGACGCTGCCGTCGCCCTTGAACTTGTCGGCAATGGCCAGCAGGGCGTCGGTGCCTTCTGGGGTGCGGTTGAGGATCACGTCTTCCACGGCGTCGCGCAGTTCCACCGGGATCTGGTCGTAGATCTCCAGTTGGCCGGCGTTGACGATGCCCATGGTCAGCCCTGCGCGGATCGCATACAGCAGGAACACCGAGTGGATCGCCTCACGCACCGGGTTGTTGCCACGGAACGAGAAGGACACGTTGGACACGCCGCCCGAGGTCAGGGCGTAGGGCAGTTCGTCACGGATGTAGGCGCAGGCGTTGATGAAGTCCACGGCATAGTTGTTGTGCTCTTCGATGCCGGTGGCGACCGCGAAGATGTTCGGGTCGAAAATGATGTCTTCCGGCGGGAAGCCGACTTCGTTGACCAGGATGTCGTAGGAGCGCTTGCAGATTTCCTTCTTGCGCGCCTCGGTATCGGCCTGGCCGGCTTCGTCGAAGGCCATCACCACCACGGCGGCACCGTAGCGCTTGCACAGCTTGGCGTGATGAATGAACTGCTCGACGCCTTCCTTCATGCTGATGGAGTTGACGATGCCCTTGCCCTGGATGCACTTGAGGCCGGCTTCGATCACGTCCCATTTCGAGGAGTCGATCATGATCGGCACGCGGGAGATGTCTGGTTCGCCGGCAATCAGGTTGAGGAAGGTCACCATGGCCTTCTTCGAATCGAGCATGCCCTCGTCCATGTTGATGTCGATCACCTGGGCGCCGGCCTCGACCTGTTGCAGGGCCACTTCCAGGGCTTCGGTGTAGTTGTCCTCGCGGATCAGCCGGGCGAACTTGGCGGAACCGGTGATGTTGGTCCGCTCGCCGACGTTGACGAACAGGGAGCTGCGATCGATGGTGAACGGCTCCAGGCCCGACAGGCGACAGGCCCGCGGGATATCCGGAATCTGCCGCGGCGCGTAGCCGGCCACGGCCTTGGCGATGGCTTCGATGTGCGCCGGGGTGGTGCCGCAGCAGCCGCCGACGATGTTCAGGAAGCCGCTCTGGGCAAATTCTTCGATGACCTTGGCCGTTTCGACCGGCAGTTCGTCGTATTCGCCGAATTCGTTGGGTAGGCCGGCGTTCGGGTGCGCCGACACATGGGTGTTGGCCTTGTTCGACAACTCTTCCAGGTACGGGCGCAGCTCGCTGGCGCCGAGGGCGCAGTTCAAGCCCACGGAGATCGGCTTGGCGTGGGCCACCGAGTTCCAGAAGGCTTCGGTGGTCTGGCCGGAGAGGGTGCGGCCGGATGCGTCGGTGATGGTGCCGGAGATCATGATCGGCAACTCGACGCCCAGTTCTTCATAGACCCCTTGCACGGCAAAGATCGCCGCCTTGGCGTTCAACGTGTCGAAAATGGTCTCGATCAGGATCAGGTCGGCGCCGCCTTCGATCAGGCCTTTGGTGGCCTCGGTGTAGTTCTCCACCAGTTCGTCGAAGGTCACGTTGCGGTAGCCGGGGTTGTTCACGTCCGGCGAGAGCGAGCAGGTGCGGCTGGTCGGGCCGAGCACGCCGGCAACGAAGCGCGGCTTGTCCGGGGTTTCCAGGGTCTTGGCGTCGGCCACCTTGCGGGCCAGGCGCGCGCCTTCCAGGTTCAGCTCGTAGGCCAGGCCTTGCATGCCGTAGTCGGCTTGGGAGACCTGGGTGGCGTTGAAGGTGTTGGTCTCCAGGATGTCGGCGCCGGCGTCCAGGTAGGCTTTTTCAATCGCGCCGATCACGTCCGGGCGGGTCAGTACCAGCAGGTCGTTGTTGCCCTTGACGTCGCTTGGCCAGTCGGCGAAGCGCTTGCCACGGTAATCCTGCTCTTCCAGCTTGAAGCTCTGGATCATCGTGCCCATGCCGCCGTCGAGGATCAGGATGCGTTCCTTGAGGGCCTGCTGGAGAAGATGGAGGCGAGCGCTGCGATCGGACATAGGACTACCTGGAAAAAGATCATTACGAGATCACGGATCATAACAAAGCTGTACCGGATTTGATCATGATCAGCTTTTGCATGAATATCGCTCATGTTTGCTTCCCGGTGCTGGCCCGGTAGAATCGCAGGCCTTAACTTCCAGGGATCGAGACATGCCGTACCGCGTCTTATTCGGCAGTCTGTTGCTGCTGTTGTCTTTCAGCTCAGTGGCAAGGGATCCCGCGCCAGCGCTGTCCTATACCCGCGATATCCAGCCTATCTTCACGGAAAAATGCGTGGCCTGTCATGCCTGCTACGACTCTGCCTGCCAGTTGAACCTGGGCAGCGGCGAAGGCGCGACGCGGGGGGCAAGCAAGTTGTCGGTGTATGACGGCGAACGGCGCCAGGCGGCTGAGCCGACCCGTCTGTTCTATGACGCCTCCGGCCAGCGGGCCTGGCAGCGCAAGGGCTTTTACTCGGTGCTCGATGCCCAAGGGAGCCAGGCGGCCTTGATGGCGCGGATGCTGGAGTTGGGGCATCGCACACCGTTGCAGCCCAACGCCAAGCTGCCGGAAGAGATCGTGCTGGGCCTGAACCGGGAAAACAGCTGCGCGATGCCGGGGCAGTTCGATGAGTACGCCGCTGCCCATCCCAAGGAAGGCATGCCGCTGGCGGTCACTGGGCTGACCGACCAGCAATACCAGACGCTCCAGCGCTGGCTGGCCGCCGGCGCCCCGATCGATCAGCAGGCCCTGGCGCCGAGTGCTGCCGAAGCCCTGCAGGTGGTGCAATGGGAAAACCTGCTCAACACCCCTGGCGCCCGGGAAAGCCTGGTGGGCCGCTGGTTGTTCGAACACTGGTTCCTGGCGCACATCTACTTCAAGGACGGCGAACCGGGGCATTTCTTCCAGTGGGTTCGTTCGCGCACGCCCACCGGCCAGCCGATCGACCTGATCAACACCCGTCGCCCGAACGACGACCCGGGCACCCGCATCTATTATCGGCTTTGGCCGGTGCAGGGCGTGATCGTGCACAAGACGCACATCACTTACGGGTTGAGCGCGGCGAAAATGGCGCGGGTCAAAAGCCTGTTCTACAGCGGCAAATGGCAGGTCAGCGCGTTGCCTGGCTACGGGCCGGAGCGCCGGGCCAACCCGTTTTCCACGTTTGAAGCGATCCCGGCCCAGGCGCGTTATCAGTTCATGCTCGATAACGCCGAGTATTTCGTGCGCACGTTCATCCGTGGCCCGGTGTGTCGGGGCCAGATCGCCACGGACGTGATCCGTGACAACTTCTGGGCGCTGTTCCAGGCGCCTGAGCATGACCTGTACATCACCGATCCCAACTATCGCGGCCAGGCCACGCCATTGCTGGCGATGCCGGGGCAGAACGACGACGTGGGCAGCGTTGTCAGCCTGTGGCTCGACTACCGGGACAAACGCAACGCGTACGAGGCCTTGCGCCGCGACAGTTATGCCAATCTGCCGGCGCCGAGTTGGTCGACGCTGTGGGCCGGCAATGACAACGCCTTGCTGAGTATTTTTCGTCACTTCGACAGCGCCTCGGTCACCAAGGGGCTGATCGGGGAAGTGCCGCAGACGATGTGGTTGTTCGATTTCCCGTTGCTGGAGCGCACCTATTACCAGTTGGCGGTCAACTTCGATGTGTTTGGCAACGTTTCCCACCAGGCCCAGACCCGGCTCTACTTCGACTTGATCCGCAATGGCGCGGAGCTGAACTTCCTGCGCCTGATGCCCGCCGATACCCGGGAAGATTACCTGGACGATTGGTACCAGGCCGGCGGCCAGTTCAAGATGTGGCTCGATTACGAGGCCATCGACGACGACACGCCGACCGCGCTCAAGCTTGACGAGCGCGACCCCAAGCGCGATTTCGCCCAGCAACTGCTGGCCCGTTATGGCGAATTGAATGCGCGGCCCGATCCGATCAACCGTTGCGAAGGCGCGTACTGCTCGCGGCCGAACATCGATCCGGCCCTGCAAAACGCTGAACAGGCCCTCAGTCGCCTGGTGTCGCGTCCGGCGGCGGGGCTGGAGGTGATCAATCAGCTGCCTGAAGCGACGATGCTGCGCATCGAAACCGCCGACGGTCATCGCGAGGTCTACAGCCTGCTGCGCAACCGCGCCCACAGCAACGTGGCGTTCTTGCTGGGCGAGGAGACGCGTTATCAACCGGGCCTGGACACGCTGTCGGTTTACCCGGGTGTGTTCAGCAGCTATCCGAATTTCATTTTCAACATCGCGGCGTGGCAAGTTCCGGCATTCGTCGACGCCATGGAGAATGCCGAAAACGAGCAGGATTTCGAGCGGATTGTCGAGCGTTGGGGGATTCGGCGCAGTCACCCGCAGTTCTGGCACTATTTCCATGATTTGAGCCGGTACATCCAGGAAACGGATCCCCTGGAAGCCGGCGTGCTGGACATGAACCGCTACCAGAACCTCTGAATCGGACCTTCCGGCGGCTAAGCCTTGCCGTCGGCTTCTTTCCTGACCTAAATACTAGGACTTTGTCAGGCGCCACGTTTGGCGTAAACTGCCGGCAAGCCTGTGAGGAGCTTCCATGACTGCCATTACTATTACCGATGCCGCCCACGATTACCTGGCCGACCTGCTGTCCAAGCAGAACACCCCAGGTATCGGAATCCGCATCTTCATCACCCAGCCCGGCACCCAGTACGCAGAAACCTGCATTGCCTACTGCAAGCCCGGGGAAGAGAAACCCGAAGACACCGCGCTGGGGCTCAAGAGCTTCACGGCCTATATCGACTCGTTCAGCGAGGCGTTCCTGGACGATGCCGTGGTCGACTATGCCACCGACCGCATGGGCGGCCAATTGACCATCAAGGCGCCGAACGCCAAGGTGCCGATGGTCAACGCCGACAGCCCGATCAACGAGCGCATCAATTACTACCTGCAGACCGAGATCAACCCCGGGCTGGCCAGCCATGGCGGCCAGGTTTCGCTGATCGACGTGGTGGAAGACGGCATTGCCGTGCTCCAGTTCGGTGGCGGCTGCCAGGGCTGCGGCCAGGCCGACGTGACCCTCAAGGAAGGCATCGAGCGCACCTTGCTCGAGCGTATCCCTGAGCTCAAGGGCGTGCGCGACGTGACCGACCACTCGCAAAAAGAAAACGCCTACTACTGATTGTGGCGATACCCTCTTGCGATCAGCTCGTAACCTGTGGAAGCGAGCTTGTGGGAGCAAGGCTTGCCCGCGATGCAAACACCTCGGTGTAGCTGATAGACCGAGGTGACGCCTTCGCGGGCAAGCCTTGCTCCCACAGGGGGATCCAGGTGGATTTTCTGGCGAGTTCAGGGCCGGTAGAGATGCGCATGCCCGGCGCGGTACAACGATGACTCGCTGAACACATCATTGCCCAACACCCGTCCCACCAGGATCAGCGCCGTACGGCGAAAGCCCTTGGCCTGTGCCTTTTCGGCAATGTCGGCCAGCGTGCCCAGCACCCAATCCTGATCCGGCCAGGTCGCCCGGTGGATCACGGCGATCGGGCAATCCGCGCCGTAGTGAGGCAGCAGCTCACTGACGATTTTTTCCAGATGATTGACCCCCAGGTGAATCGCCATGCTCGCGCCGTGCTGCGCCAGGCTGGCCAGTTCTTCTCCGGCAGGCATCGCGGTCTTGTCCGCGTAGCGGGTGAGGATCACGCTTTGGGACACGTCCGGCAGGGTCAGTTCGGCGCCCAGCAGGGCGGCGCAGGCTGACGTGGCGGTCACGCCCGGGATGATCTCGAAAGCAATACCCAATTCCCGCAGGCAGCGGATCTGCTCGCCGATGGCGCCGTACAGGCTCGGGTCGCCGGAATGCACCCGGGCCACGTCCTGGCCTTTGTGGTGGGCGGCCGCGATCAGTTCGATGATCTGTTCCAGGTGCAGTTCGGCGCTGTTGACCACCTGCTCGGCGCAATGCCCCTCCAGCACGGCCTTGGGCACCAGAGAGCCGGCATAAATGATCACCGGGCACTGGCGGATCAGTCGCTGGCCCTTGACGGTGATGAGTTCAGGGTCGCCGGGGCCAGCGCCGATGAAATAGACGGTCATGACCGGCTCCTGTGGAAGGTGGGTGAGGGGGCTAGATGAGGATCGCTCATGATCCGGCGGGCCGATTATCGGGATTTACGACACAACCGCCAATGCCAACGTGCTCTTGGGGCCACGCTGGCGGGTGATCAGCAGCGTTGCCGGTGCCGTGCCCCACTGGTCGGCGAGGGCGAGGGCGGCGCTTTCGGCGATGCCGTAACAACCGGTCCGCTCGTAGGCGATGTCGGAAAGATGGCTGAGCCGTGCCTGATAACCGGCCAGACGTTCGGCACTGAAGCAGGTCAGTGGCAGGGCCAGTTGCCCGGCCAGTTCCAGCAGCCCGGGCTCATCCTGCTTGAGATCGATGCTGGCCAGGCCCCGTACCTGCTGGAGTGCGATGCCGTGGGCCTGCAGCGTCTGTTCGAGCAAGGCGCGCAGCGTGCTCGCCGGGCAACCACGCTGGCACCCCAGGCCGACCACCAGGATCGGCTCGGTGGTCATGCGTCGTGGTGGGCCTGGTCGCCGCGGCGGAACAGCCAGGCGCTGATCAGGCCCAGGGCCAGCCAGAACGCGACGTTGGTCAGTTGCGAGGCGATCTTGAATTGGCTTTCCAGTGCTTCAGGCGCCAGCATCGAGTGGACTTCCGGTTGCGGCGCACCGATCACATGGGGCACCAGCAAGGTCGCCACGCCCAGCAGCTTGAGCAGCCAGTGCCGGCCGAAGGCGATCAGGGCGATGCCCACTGCCGTGGATGCGGCGGTGCCGATCCACCACATCTGCCGCTGGGCCAGGTCGGCGGCTGCCGTGCCGGGCAGCTCTGGGGGCAGGCCGAGGGTCGGCGCGAGGACGAACGTGGCATAACCGGCCAGGCCCCAGAGCAGGCCCTGGGAGGTACGCGTCGGCGCGCGCAGAGTGTACAGGCCCGCCAGCATCAAGGCGAAACCCACTGCTACCACCAGGTTGCCGCCGGTGGTGGACAACACGCGCTGCCAGCCATCTTCGGGTTCCCAGGCCTCGGCGTCATGGGTGTGAGCGACGCCATTGGCGTGTTCATGCACCTCGGCTGCCGGCGCCTTCTCATAGGTTTCGGCCTGCAGAATCAGCGGCGATACCCAGAAACTTTGCAGCAGTGTCAGCAGCAGGGCGGCCAGCAATCCACTGAAACCGGCGGTCTGCGCGATACGCTTGATCATGTCGTCTGGTCTCAGTGGCAAGGAAATGCGGCGCTATGACGGGTGTCGTGGGCGGCGTTGTGCACCGCTTCGATGTGGGAGAAACCGGCGAAATAGACCAGGCCGGCACCCAGGATCGAGGCGAAGATCGCGGCGCTCAGGCGTTGGCTCAGGGTGGTGGTGCTGCGGGTGCTGCGGGCAATGCTGGTGATGGTCGACATGGCGCTTCCCTCTGTTGTTGTCCAGCGGGTGGATCGAGCGCAATGAAAACCCGGGCGAAGGCTCGCCAGGGTTCGAACAGCGCCCGCCCACCGCGGGTTTGTTGAGCATGTATGGGCCGGTCTCCGGGCTCGCGAGGGGCAGGGCATGGGCCTTGCCTGCAAGCGTCACCTTCCCATGCGCCCTTTTTGTAGCAGGGCATACACAGTGGCTCAGACGCTTCGCTCGCTTACCGTTGCGGGGGCAGCACCGGACTGACGTGGCCTTGAAGTAAAGCACACGATTCACCGGTTTCCCGTTTCACCCTCTAAGGGCACCCATAACTGATAGGCGCACAGGAGACCATGGGCGGGGGCGGTGCGTCAATGCACAAGGGGCGCGGCGAGCGGGCTGTTGTGGCGAGGGAGCTTGCTCCCGCTGGGCCGGTTCGACGCCTCGGGCGCAGCGGCCCCCGGCTCTTTGCGGTCGCTGCGCAACCGAGCGGGAGCAAGCTCCCTCGCCACAACCGCGTCCGGCATATTACTTGCGGCGATTGACCCGCCCACACACCCTGCGTAGCCTTGCGCGTTCGAGGTTCTTCGGCGCATGCGCCGGAGCTAAGAAGGGAACGCGGTCCAAGCCGCGGCTGCCCCCGCAACTGTGAACGGTGAGGTTTCTGCAAGGCCACTGTGCATGCCCTTTTATAAAGGCGCACGGGAAGGCGCAGTCATTGCCCGCCAGGCTTTTGGTAAAGCCTTGGCCCGCCGTCAGCCAGGAGACCTGCCTCGAAACAGATTCTCACTACAACCGGGCGGGGTGATCCGGTGGCGAAATCTTCCGCGTGCTTGTGCCTGGGCCTGCGGCAGTCGTCCCGTTTGCCCGCCACCTTGCCAAAGGGCATCCGATGAAAACACTGGCCAAACTTCCCGTCACCATCGTCACCGGTTTCCTCGGCTCGGGTAAAACCACCTTGCTGCGCCACATGCTCGACAACGCCCAAGGCCGTCGCATCGCCGTGATCGTCAACGAGTTCGGCGAGCTGGGCATCGACGGCGAAATCCTCAAGCAGTGCTCCATCGGTTGCACCGAAGAAGAAGCCAACGGTCGCGTCTACGAGCTGGCCAACGGCTGCCTGTGCTGCACGGTGCAGGAAGAGTTCTTCCCGGTGATGCGCGAGCTGGTCGCCCGGCGTGGCGATCTTGACCACATCCTGATCGAAACGTCCGGCCTGGCCCTGCCCAAGCCGTTGGTCCAGGCCTTCCAGTGGCCGGAAATCCGCAATGCCTGCACCGTCGATGCAGTGATCACCGTGGTCGACAGCCCGGCCGTGGCCGCCGGCACCTTTGCCGCGTTCCCCGACCAGGTCGACGCCCAGCGCAAGCTCGACCCGAACCTGGATCACGAATCGCCGCTGCACGAACTGTTCGCCGACCAACTGTCGAGCGCCGACCTGGTGATCCTCAACAAGGCCGACCTGATCAGTCCCGAAGACCTGGCGAAAGTCCGCCTGGAAGTGGCCGAGGAGCTGCCGCCAGCGGTCAAGGTCATCGAAGCCAGCAGCGGGCGCCTGCCGCTGGACGTGTTGATCGGCCTGGGTGTCGGCTCCGAAGAACACATCGACAGCCGCCACAGCCATCACGACCATCACCATGACGGCGATGATGACGACCACGATCATGACGCCTTCGACTCCATTTCCATCGAGCTGCCCCAGGCCGACGAAAGCCTGCTGCTCGACGCCCTGACGCAACTGGTGGTCCAGCACGGCGTGTTGCGGGTCAAGGGTTTCGCCGCTATCCCGAACAAGCCGATGCGTTTGCTGGTGCAGGGCGTGGGCACGCGTTTCGACAAGCACTTCGACCGCCAATGGGGCGCCGATGAAGCCCGGGTTACCCGACTGGTGCTGATCGGCCAGGCGCTGGATGCCGCCCAACTCGAAGCGCAATTGCGCGCCGCCCTCAGCGTCTAAGCCATGCACCTGCTCAGGACCCAGCCCGGCGGCTTTGTGTCGGATGACAACATCGCCGACCTGGGGCAGACCCCCGCCGAACTGGTGATCCTGTGCAGCGGCGATTCCAGCCTGGCGCTGCTGGCCGAGGCAGCGAAGCAGTTGCCGGGCGACTATCCCGAGTTTCGCCTCGCCAACCCGATGCAGGTGCAGAACCACGCTTCGGTGGACCTGTATTTCGAGGACGTGCTGCAACATGCCAAGGTGATCCTGCTGTCGCTGCACGGCGGCATCGCCTATTGGCGCTACGGCATCGAACGCCTGATGACCCTGGCTGCCCGTGGCGTGAAGCTGATCCTGGTGCCGGGGGACGATCGTCCGGACCCGGAGCTCAGCGACCTGAGCAACGTCCCCGTCGAGGACCGCGACCGGCTCTGGCAGTTCTTGCGCCAGGGCGGGCTGGGCAATGCCCTGGATTTTTTCTACAACCTGGGCAGCCAATGGTTCGGCCGTGATTACACTTGGCAAGCGCCGCAACCGTTGCCGCGCACGGCGATCTACCATCCGAAGAGAACCAGCGCCAGCCTCGACGATTGGCGGGCCGACTGGCAGCTCGACCAGCCCGTGGCGGCGCTGCTGTTCTATCGCTCCCACCTGCAAGCCGCCAATACCGCGTTCATCGACGTGTTCTGCCAGCGCCTGCAAGCGGCGGGGCTCAACCCGCTGCCGATGGCTGTGGCGAGCCTCAAGGAAGCCGGGTGCCTGGCGCTGGTGGAGGACTGGCTGGACGACGTGCAGGCGGCGGTGATCCTCAACACCACCGGTTTCGCTCAGTCGAGCCCCGAAGCCCCGCACCTGCGGCCGTTTCGCCGTGACATCCCGGTGATCCAGGCGATCTGCGCCCAGGACAACGAACCCGGCTGGCGCGCCAGCGAGCAGGGCCTGGGCCCACGGGACCTGGCGATGCACATTGCCTTGCCGGAACTGGATGGGCGGATCATCAGCCGTCCCATCAGCTTCAAGGACCTGGCCTGGCGCAGCGAGCGCAGCCAGAGCGACGTGGTCTGCTACCGGGCAGTGCCCGAGCGCATGGATTTCGTCGCCGAACTGGCTCGCCGCTGGACCACACTGGCACGCCTGCCCAACGGGCAAAAGCGCATCGCGCTGATCCTCGCCAACTACCCGACCCGGGATGGGCGCATCGGCAACGGCGTCGGCCTGGACACCCCGGCGGCGGCATTGAATATCCTGCGGGCCATGCAGGGCGAAGGCTATCCACTGCCAGCCGAACTGCCGGCCAGCGGCACGGCGTTGATCCAGCAACTGCTGGGTGGGGTCAGCAATGACCTCGACAGCCTCGACCTGCGGCCCTGTCACCAGAGCCTGGCGCTGGAGGCGTACCAGGCCATGTTCGACGCGCTGCCCGAGGCCAATCGCCAAGCGGTGCTGGAACGCTGGGGCGCACCCGAGCAGGACCCGATGTTCCGCGACGGTCGCCTGATGGTCGCTGGCTTGCGCCTGGGCCTGACGTTTGTCGGCATCCAGCCGGCGCGGGGGTATCAGGTCGACCCGAGTGCGGTCTATCACGATCCGGACCTGGTGCCGCCCCACGGTTACTTGGCGTTTTATTTCTGGTTGCGCCACACCTACGGCGTCCATGGCGTGATCCACGTCGGCAAGCACGGCAACCTCGAATGGCTGCCGGGCAAGGGCGTCGGCCTGTCGGAACACTGCTGGCCGGACGTGCTGCTGGGGCCGCTGCCGAATATCTATCCGTTCATCGTCAACGACCCGGGCGAGGGTGCCCAGGCCAAGCGCCGTACCCAGGCGGTGATCATCGACCACTTGATGCCGCCGCTGACCCGCGCCGAAACCTATGGGCCGCTGCGTAATCTTGAGCTGCTGGCCGACGAATACTACGAGGCGCAGCTGCTCGATCCGCGTCGCGCACGGGAGCTGCAACGGGACATTCTCAACCTGGTGCGCGAGACCCACATCGACCGCGAACTGCAACTCGACGCCTCCCTGGACAGCGAGGCCGACGCGGCGATCTGGCTGCCGCGCCTGGACACTTACCTGTGTGACTTGAAGGAGTCACAGATCCGCGACGGCCTGCACATTTTTGGCGAGTCGCCCAGCGGACGGCTGCGCATCGACACCTTGCTGGCGTTGCTGCGCATCCCCCGGGGCGACGGCAAGGGTGCGCAATCGAGCCTGCTGCGGGCGCTGGCCAAGGCGTTCGAGCTGGGCTTCGATCCGCTGGATTGTGCCCTGGCCGAACCTTGGACCGGTGATCGTCCCGAGGCGTTGCTCGGGGTCAGCGCCGAGCCCTGGCGCACCACGGGCGATACCCGCGAGCGCCTGGAGCTGTTTGCCGCGCAATTGATCGAACAAGCGCTGGACGGCGTGGGCGAGCCGTTGGCAGGGCCGGGCTGGGAGGCGGTCGGCAGCATTCTCGACCACCTGTGCGCGGTCGTGGCCCCGCGCCTGGACGCCTGTGGCCCGGCGGAAATGCGCGGCTTGCTCGATGCCCTCGGCGGGCGTTTCGTGCCGGCCGGTCCCAGCGGCGCGCCAAGCCGTGGACGCCTGGACGTGCTGCCCACCGGGCGCAATTTTTTCTCGGTGGACGTGCGCAACCTGCCCACCACCACGGCCTGGCGCATTGGTTTCCAGTCGGCGAGCCTGATCCTTGAGCGGCACTTGCAGGACCACGGCGATCACCTGCGCCAACTCGGCCTGTCGGTGTGGGGCACCGCCACCATGCGCACCGGCGGCGACGACATCGCCCAGGCCATGGCGCTGATGGGCGTGCGGCCGGTGTGGGCCACGGGCAGCCAGCGGGTCGATGACTTCGAGATCCTGCCGCTGAGCCTGCTGGATCGGCCACGGGTCGATGTGACGTTGCGCGTGTCGGGGTTCTTCCGTGATGCGTTTGCCAACCTGATTCGTTTGTTCGACGCGGCGGTGCAGGCCGTCGCGGCCCTGGATGAACCCGATGACATGAACCCCCTGGCGGCGAAGGTGCGCAGCGAGCGCGAAGCCTTGCGGGCGTCGGGCCTTGAGCCGGAGGCCGCGGCCCGTCAGGCCGCTTGGCGGATCTTTGGTGCCAAGCCCGGTGCCTACGGCGCGGGCGTGCAAGGTGCCATCGACGGTCGCTTGTGGCAGAGCCGCGAAGATCTGGCCGAGGTGTACCTGAACTGGGGCGGCTACGCCTATGGCGGCAGTGACGACGGCACCGCTGCCCGCGAGTCGTTCTCCCGGCGCCTGAGCCAGGTGCAAGCGGTGCTGCAGAACCAGGACAACCGCGAACACGACTTGCTCGATTCCAATGACTACTACCAGTTCCAGGGCGGCATGCTGGCGGCGGTCGAGACCCTTAGCGGCGAAGCAGCGGCCAGTTACCATGGCGATCACAGCCAGCCGGACTTGCCGAAGATCCGCACCCTGAAGGAAGAACTCAACCGCGTCATCCGCTCCCGCGCGGCCAATCCGAAATGGATCGAGGGGGTCAAGCGTCACGGCTACAAAGGCGCGTTCGAATTGGCGGCGACGGTGGACAACCTGTTCGCCTTCGACGCCACGACGCAGTTGATCGACGATCACCAGTACGCCTTGCTGGCCGATGCCTACTTGCTCGATCCGGACACCCGGGATTTCGTCCGCCAGCACAACCCCGACGCCCTGCGGGACATGACCGAGCGCATGCTCGAAGCGCAGCAGCGGGGGATGTGGCAGGCGCCGGGCGAGTATCGCGAGGCGTTGGAGAATTTGTTGTTGGACATAGAGGAAGAGGGCTGATGTGCAGGATCAGCAGCTCCAATACCCTCTCTGTGGGAGCAAAGCTGTGGGAGCAAAGCTTGCTCGCGATGCAGACGCCTCGGTTTATCAAGGACCGCGTTGCCTGTATCGCGGGCAAGCCTTGCTCCCACACAGTAGGCTCTCGCCACACATGAGCCATTCAGCCGACCACCCATGAGACATTCCACATGACCCAACCCCCTCATTTCCCACTCTGCGCCGTGGTCGGTGCCGATGACTTGAAACTGGCCCTGTGCCTGGCGGCGATCGACCCGAAAATCGGCGGTTTGCTGATCGAAGGCCCGCGGGGCATGGCCAAGTCCACCTTGGCCCGGGGCCTGGCGGACCTGTTGGCCAGCGGTCAGTTTGTCACCTTGCCCCTGGGCGCCACCGAGGAACGGCTGGTGGGCACCCTGGATCTGGACGCGGCCCTGGGCGAGGGGCGCGCGCAGTTTTCGCCCGGCGTGCTGGCCAAGGCCGACGGCGGCGTGCTGTACGTCGATGAAGTGAACCTGCTGCCCGATCACCTGGTGGACCTGTTGCTGGACGTCGCCGCCAGCGGCACCAACCTGATCGAGCGCGATGGCATTTCCCATCGGCATCCGGCGCGTTTCGTGCTGATCGGCACCATGAACCCGGAAGAAGGCGAGTTGCGCCCGCAATTGCTCGACCGCTTTGGCCTGAACGTGGCCCTCGACGGTCACACGGCGCCGGCTGAACGCGGTCAGATCATCCGCCGGCGGCTGGATTTCGACAGCGACCCGGCGGCGTTCTGCGCCCAGTGGGCGGCGGCCCAGCAGCAGTTGCGCGAACGTTGCCAGCAGGCGCGCGAGCGGTTGGCCGGCATTGCCCTGGACGACTGGGCGCTGGCGCAGATCACCGAGCGTTGCTATGCCGCCGGGGTCGATGGCTTGCGTGCCGACCTGGTCTGGCTGCGCGCCGCCCGGGCCCATGCCGCCTGGCGCGGCGCTGAGGCCATCGCCGGGCAAGACATCGATGCGGTCGCCGAATTTGCCTTGCGCCATCGTCGGCGTGGACATTCGGCGCCGACACCGTCCCAGGCGCCTTCCTCGGCGGCGAGCGAAACGACCTCGTCCAACGAGGGCCAGGGCCAGTGGGGTGACCTGCCGGCTCGGGCCCTGCCGACCGGCGCCCGGCGTGACGTGCCGAGCTGGCCAAAAAAGCCCTAGGCATTCGCCCCCGTTCGTCTGCGGGGGCGGATGCCAGACCCCGCGCCGGACGCCTCGACCAGGGCCACCAGGGCCGCAGCAAAGCGGCGGCCAGCGGTGCGGTGAACTGGCCGGGCACTTTGCTCAAGGGGCGTCCGCGCCAGCGTGAAGACTTGTCGTTCCACGGACGCCATCGCTCGCCCCATGAGCTGTGGCTGGTCATCGTCGATGCCTCGGCCTCGACCCGCCGCCATCGAGCGTTGAGCGACGGCAAGGGGCTGTTGGCGCAACTGTTCGACGACGCTTATCGCCAACGCGCGCGCCTGGCATTGTTGACCGCCAGCGGCACGACGCCCGACTGGCAGGTGCAGGGACTCAAGGCTTCGGCTGGCCTGCGCGACTGGCTCGATGGGCTGGGCGCTGGAGGCGGGACGCCATTGCTGGCGGCGCTGCACGAGGCCGGGCGCTGGCTGGTGGCGCGGCGCAAGCGTTACCCGGCGGAGCAGCAGCGGGTGTTGGTGATGACCGATGGGCGGGTGAAGGAAGGGGTGTCGTGGCCTGCCCTGGATTGTCCCAGCCTGTTGATCGACATCGAACGCGGCCCGATTCGCCTGGGCCGGGCCCGGCAGTTGGCGGGGCTGCTGGGGGCTGAGTATCGGCACATTGATGAGCAGTGATGGGCTTGCCCGCGAAAGCATCACCTCGGTACCTGATCTGTCTACTTAATCTGCATCCCTGCACTATGCTCAGCCCACCCTCACAGGAGTGAACCATGCGCGTACTCGTCACCAACGCCCAGGACGATTTTCGGGTCAAGGCTTATGCCGGTACCAACGGCGTGCTGCTCGCCATGGATTTGGCCGAACACCGGCGCAAGGGCTTGCTGGGTTTTGCCATCGAGAAACAGCAAGGCAACAAGCCCTGGCTGTTCCTGTTCAACAGCCTGACCTTTCCCGACAAGGCCCACACCTTTCCCCAGTTCCACGCCACGCCCAGCGACAAGGCGCCTTTGCAGAAATTTCGCTGGGCCGACTACGCCGTCAACCCGGGTGTGACGCTGCATTACCGCGTGCACCTGGCTTACGGCAGTCCCGATGCGCCGCAGTTGGGCGAAGCCCTGGAAGTTTCGGTCACCAGCGACGACGGGCAGCCCGCCAACCAGCAGGTGATCTTCAATCGTGCGGTGGCCGCCAGCCAGGCGTTCCAGCGCAAGTTTCCCGAACTGGACGCGCTGATCAGCGCCAACAAGAACCTGTCTATCGATGCCTGGCCCGACGCGCCGCGCCGCTGGTTGGAAAATGGCTTGCTGGGGCGTTTGATCGGGTTCATCGACCGGGCGCTGGACGCCCGTTGGGCGTTGGATGTCGCCATCTACGAGTACGAGTTGCCGGCCATCGTCGATGCGGTGCGTGCCGCCCACGCACGTGGCGCCCAGGTGCGAGTGCTGTACCACGCCGAGCCGGGCGACGACACCACGGCACGCAACGAAGCCAGCCTCGCGGACATGCCCGCGACCAACAAGCGTGGGCGAGTCACCCAGAACATTTTCCACGACAAGTTCATTGTGCTGAGCAAAGTGGACGGCAACGGTTCATTGCAGCCGGAAGCGGTGCTGTGCGGCAGCACCAATTTCACCGCCAACGGGGTCTACCGCCAGGCCAACGTCGTTCATGTGCTGGACGATCCACGGGTGAGTGACAGCTACCATCAAGTGTTCGAGCAGATCTGGGCCGCGCCGCAGGACGTCGATGCCACGCGCCAGTGGCTGACCCTGAACAACCCTATGGCGCCGCAGGAACCGTTGTTCGCCGGGTTTTCGCCGCGTGCGGGTGAGGGCGACCTGGGCCGCTTCGTCGAGATCATCAACGGCGCCCGCAAGGACCTGCTGTTCGTCACCGCATTCGTGTTGCCCGACCGCATCCTCGACGCCTTGCTCGGCCAGCCCAACGACGACGTGTTGCGCTACGGCCTGCAGAACACCAAGAGCCGCATCACCGGTTTCCACGCCGACCGCACCGCCGAATTCGCTGCCACCGCGCTGCTCAACACCGGCCTGGAAGGTTGGCTGCGGGAAAACATGAAAGGCCAGAAGGGCAACCTGCTGGTCCACACCAAGGCCATCGTCACCGACTTCACCAGCGACACGCCGACCATCCTCAGTGGCAGCCACAACCTGAGCGCCGCCGCCAGCAACGGTAACGATGAGAACTACCTCATCATCCAGGGCAACACCGACCTGGCCGACCGCTACGGGCTGGAACTGCTGCGCTTCTATGAGCACTACCGCTTTCGCTACTTCGCCAAACAACTTGCCCTCAAGCAGGTCAGGCCGCTGGCGGTGGATGACGGCTGGAGCGATGACTACTACCGCGAGGGGGATTTGCGGATGTTGTCCCGGGTGAGGTTTTGCGGGCGCTGACGGGTGGTAAGCGATGTTTTGAGCGTTGGGCATAGATGATATCCGGTGCTAGCATAGAGCCATCAATTAGCCTGGAAGCTGCCATGCACCCTTGTCACGGAACGTCTGCTTTGCTTCGCGCCGGTGTCGCGATCCTGTTGTTGGCCCTCTCTACTTCGGCCCTCGCTGCCAATAAGCCATGCTCCGGAGGCAAGGGGGGCATTGCCGGGTGTGATGGCGATACCTTCCTGTGTAACGATGGCTCTATCAGTGCGTCGAAAAAGTCCTGTTCCGCCATGCTGGGGCTGAGCAATGAGGTCCGGGCGCAGCCTTTGCTCAAGTCCGACGATGGCTGCCAATGCGGCAGCGGCAGTTATTGCGTCGGTCCCCGGGGTGGGGTCTATTGCCTCACGCCTGGGGGCAGCAAGAGCTACAAGCGCAAGTAGTCCCCGCATCGCCGCATTTTGTGGGAGCAGGCTCGGCGGCAGTCCGGTGGAGGCGGCCGAGGCGGGGCATCTTCTGGCGAGTCGGGTGATCCAGGTGCCGGGGGCGTTGATTCCCCGGTAACAGGGTGACAGTGAGGCTGTACCTGTGGGAGCAAAGCTTGCTCGCGATGGCGTCGGGACAGTCAATGAAGATGTTGAATGTGAGACTGCCATCGCGAGCAAGCTTTGCTCCCACTGGGCCCGGGGGTGTGCCAAGTACAACTTTGTTCCCTCAGGGGGCTATAGGCCAGCCGTCAATCCCGATAGAACACCTGCACCAAGTGATACCCGAACTTACTCTTGATCGGCCCGTGCACCACCCGCAGCGGCTTCTTGAAGATCACCGCGTCGATCACGCCGACCATCTGCCCCGGACGCACTTCGCCGAGGTCGCCGCCGCGTTTGCCTGAGGGGCAGGTGGAGTATTTCTTGGCCAGCACATCGAAGGCTTCTCCCTTGGCGATGCGTTGCTTGAGCTGTTCGGCTTCTTCGGCGGTTTTCACCAGGATGTGGCGGGCTTGGGCTTTCATTGCAGCGGTGACCTGGGGTATGGGGTGGCAACGGGGCGGCGATTATGCCTCAAGTCAGGCGTCATGGTTGATCATCGTCCGTATCTTGTTCGCCAACTGATCCAGGGTGAAAGGTTTGGCGACCATGTCCATGCCGTGTTCGAGGAACCCTTGGCGTTCGGCAGCTTTCTGCGCATAGCCGGTCATGAACAACACTTTCAGGCTGGGCCGGTGCTGCCGGGCGATCTCGGCCAACTGCCGGCCGTTCATGCCGGGCAGGCCGACATCGGTCACCAGCAGGTCGACACGCTGCTCCGACTCCAGCTGTGCCAGCGCACTCTTGGCATCCTGCGCCTGCAGGGCGGTATAGCCAAGGTTCTCCAGCAGGTCCAATACCAGCATCCGCACCGCCGGCTCATCCTCCACCAGCAACACGGTTTCCCCGGCGATGGCCGGTGGGGCGTCGACCGCTGTCGGTGTCGCGGGGGCCTCGGTGGGGATGACGTGCAGCCGGGGCAGGTACAACTCCACCCGCGTGCCCTGGCCCGGAACGCTGTCCAGCCTCAAGTGCCCGCCCGATTGCTGGGCAAAGCCGTAGATCATCGACAGCCCCAACCCGGTGCCCTGGCCAATGGGCTTGGTGGTGAAGAACGGGTCGAACGCTTTCGCCAGCACCGACGGGGTCATGCCGCTGCCGTTGTCGCGCACGGCGATCATCACGTAATCCCCGGCCTTGACCGGCTCCAGCGTGTTGAGGTCATCGCCGTCGAGGTAAACGTTGGCGGTTTCGACGGTCAACTCGCCACCGTCGGGCATGGCGTCGCGGGCGTTGATCACCAGGTTGAGCAGGGCGTTCTCCAACTGGCTGGCGTCGGTACTGACCGGCCACAGTTCATCGGTCAATTGCAGGCGCAGGACGATGTGATCGCCGGTGGTCCGGCTCAGCAGGTCTTCGAGCGAGCAGACCAGCTCATTAGCGTCCAGCGGCTTGCGATCCAGGGATTGGCGCCGGGAAAAGGCCAGCAATCGGTGGGTCAGGGCGGCGGCGCGGTTGGCCGAAGACACGGCGGCTTCGGTGAAACGACCGATTTCATCGATCCGACCGTTGGCAATGTAGCGTTGCATCAGGTCCAGGCTGCCGAGGATGCCGGTGAGCATGTTGTTGAAGTCGTGGGCGATGCCGCCGGTGAGCTGGCCCACGGCTTCCATCTTCTGGGCATGGCGCAACGCTTCCTCGGCGCGCTCGCGTTCGGCCATCTCGTTTTGCAGGCGATGGTTGGCCTCGGCCAGTTGCCGGGTGCGGGCGATGACGCGTTCTTCAAGGGTTTCGTTGAGGTTGCGCAGCGCTTCCTCGGTCCGCTTGCGCTCGGTCAGGTCCAGCGCCGCGCCGAGAAACCGCTTGGGCCGGCCGTGGCGGTCCTTGTAGCAGCGACCGCGCACGAACACCCAGCGCAACTCGCCGTCGGTATGCAACAGGCGGTACTCCTCGGCGTATTCGGTGCCGTGGGTGATGCAGTGCTTGATGCTGCGGGTGACCATCGCCCGGTCTTCGGGGTGCACGCCTTCGAGGTAGGCGCTGATGGGCAACTGGCGCGACAAGCGCGGTTCGACGCCGTGCAACAGGGCAAAGTGCTCGTCGGCGATGAAGCGGTCTTCGCTGATGTCCCAGTCCCAGGTGCCCAACGCCTCGGCGGCGGCCAGGGCCAGTTGCAGCCGTTCTTCGCTTTCCTGCTGGGCCTTGAGGCTGGCCTCGGAGCGCCGTTCGAACTCCAGGGCCATGCGCCGCCGTTCGCTTGTTTCGATCGCTGTCACCAGGATCCCGGCCACGTGACCGCTCTCGTCGTGCACCGGGCCGTAGGTCAGGTCCAGCCAGACATCGCAGAGGCGCCCGGCGAACGGCAGGCGCCATTGCTGGTCGCGGCAACGGTGCGTCTGGCCTTGCAGCACGCGCTGGTAAATCGGTTCGGTGACGCTCTTGAGTTCCGGCCATGCCGTGTGGGTCGGCTGGCCGAACGCGTGCGGGTGTTTGTCGCCGGCCAGCCGGGCAAAGGCGTCGTTGTAGAGATGGGTCAGTTGCGGCCCCCACAGCAAGGCCATCGGCAGCGGGCTGTGGAGCACCATGTCCACGGCCGTGCGCAGGCTCTGGGGCCAGGTCTGGACAGTGCCCAGCGGACTGCTGGCCCAGTCCAGTCGGGCCAGCAGGCTGTGTGTGTCGCTGCCGGTGGGTGTTGCATTCATCGGGCCATTCCTGGAGTTCATGTCGGTATTGCGGTGTCTACTATCCTGTGAAGATGATAAGCGCGGAAGTTTCAGATCATGGAAATCGATCCTTTGTTACGCATCCTGGCGAGCCAGGACGGCTCTGACCTCTACCTGTCCACCGGCGCACCGCCGTGCGCAAAATTCGAGGGGTTGCTCAAGCCCCTGGGCAACCAGGCCTTCAAGGTCGGCGACATTGCCGGGCTCGCCGAGTCCTTGATGGACGCCGAACAACGCCTTGAGTTCGATCGGGAACTGGAAATGAACCTGGCGATTTCCCTGTCCGGCGTCGGGCGGTTCCGGGTCAATGTCTTCAAGCAGCGCAACGACGTGTCCATGGTGATACGCAACGTCAAGCTGGATATCCCGCGCTTCGAAGACCTGAAGCTGCCCAAAGTGCTGCTCGAGAGCGTCATGCAGAAACAGGGGTTGATGCTGTTCGTCGGGGCGACGGGGTCGGGCAAATCGACCTCCCTGGCAGCCTTGATCGATTATCGCAATCGCAACAGCAGCGGCCATATCATCACCATCGAAGACCCGGTGGAATACATTCATCGCCACAAGAAATCGATCATCAATCAGCGCGAGGTCGGTGTCGACACCCGCAGTTTCCATGCAGCCCTGAAAAACACCTTGCGCCAGGCCCCGGACGTGGTGCTGATCGGCGAGATCCGCGACCGCGAGACCATGGAGCATGCGCTGTCCTTTGCCGACACCGGGCACCTGGTGATCTCCACCTTGCACGCCCACAACGCGAACCAGGCCCTGGACCGGGTGGTCAATTTCTTCCCGGAAGAGCGTCGCCCGCAGTTATTGAGTGACCTGGGCAACAACCTCAAGGCGTTCGTCTCCCAGCGGTTGGTACGCACCCGCACCGGCCAGCGCCGGGCCGCCGTGGAGGTGTTGCTGGGCTCGCCCACGGTGGCCGACCTGATCCGGCGCAACGAACTGGGCGAGCTCAAGGGCATCATGGAAAAGTCGGAAGAACTGGGGATGCAGACGTTCGACCAGGCGCTGTTCAACCTGGTGGTCGAAGGGGCCATTGACGAGGAAGAAGCCTTGAAGAATGCCGACTCGGCGAACAACCTGCGGTTGCGGCTCAAGCTGCATGCCGAGTCAGGCGCGGGGACACCGCCCGATGCGGCGGCGGGGGAGTGGGGGCTCGTGGATTGATCGTGCGGATGCAACCCTGTGGCAAAGGGGGTATTTGTGGCGAGGGGATTTATCCCCGCTGGGCTGCGCAGCAGCCCTAAAACCTAACATCCCGGTCTATCAGACTGATGGAGTTGACTGCATTGGGGCTGCTTCGCAGCCCAGCGGGGATAAATCCCCTCGCCACAGATAAATCCTCCCTCGCCACGAAAAGCTGCCTGTAGTGCTCAGTCCGCCAACTCCGGCCGATCACGAAACTGCTCCAGCGCCTCGGGGTTGGCCAGGGCGTCAGTGTTCTTCACCACCTCGCCATGCACCACATTACGCACCGCCAGCTCCACCACCTTGCCGCTGATGGTCCGTGGAATGTCGCTGACCGCGAGGATCTTCGCCGGTACATGACGCGGTGTCGTGTTGCTGCGGATGACCTGGCGGATCTGCTGTTCCAGGGCCTCGTCCAGCGTCACGCCATCGCGCAGGCGCACGAACAGCACCACCCGCACATCGCCCTGCCATTGCTGGCCGATGGCGACGCTGTCCTGCACTTGCTCGACTTTCTCCACCTGCCGATAGATTTCCGCCGTGCCGATGCGCACGCCGCCGGGGTTGAGCACGGCGTCGGAGCGGCCGTGGATGAGGAAACCGCCGTGGGGCAGTTCTTCGGCGTAATCCCCTTGGGCCCACACACCCGGGAACTGGCTGAAATAGGAGGCGCGCAGCTTTTGCTGATGAGGGTCGTGCCACAAGCCAATGGGCATCGCCGGGAAGTGCCGGGTGCACACCAGCTCACCTTTTTCACCGATGACCGCTTTACCGGCTTCATTCCAGACCTGCACCGCCATGCCCAGGCTCTTGCCCTGCATCTCGCCCCGGCGTACCGCTGACAATGGGTTGCCGTTGACGAAGCAGGAGACGATGTCGGTGCCGCCGGACATCGAGGCCAGGCAAACGTCAGGCTTGAAGTCGCGGTACACGTAGTCGTAGCTGTGGGGCGCCAGCGCCGAGCCGGTGGACAGGATGGTTTTCAGGCTGCCCAGGTCATGGTTCTGTCGCGGCTTGAAGCCCTGGTTTTCCAGGGCCGCGAGGAACTTGGGGCTGGTACCGAACACGCTGATGCGCTGCTGGTCGATCAGATCCAGCAGGCGTTCGGGACCGGGGTGAAACGGCGAGCCGTCGTAGAGCACCACCGCGCTGCCCACGGCGAGGGCCGAGACCAGCCAGTTCCACATCATCCAGCCGCAGGTGGTGTAGTAGAACAGCCGATCCTCGGGGCCGAGGTCGACGTGCAGGCCGTGTTCCTTGACGTGTTGCAGCAACACGCCGCCGGTGCCGTGGACGATGCATTTCGGCACGCCGGTGGTGCCGCTGGAGTAGAGGATGTACAGCGGATGGTCGAACGGCACGCTGACGAATTCCGGTTCGCCACCGGGTTGATAGAAACCGTCCCACAACGCGACAGTGGCCTGGGTCTTGAAGTCCTCGACCCGGGCATCGGGCTGGGCGTAAGGCAGCACGATCAATTGCCGCAACGACGGCAGCCGTTCGAGGATTTCATTGACCTTGGGCCGCTGGTCGATGACCTTGCCGGCGTAGCGATAACCGGCACAGGTGATCAGCACCTTGGGCTCGATCTGGCCGAATCGGTCGATGACCCCTTGGGTGCCGAAGTCCGGCGACGAACACGACCAGATCGCCCCGAGGCTGGTGGTGGCGAGCATGCCCACCAGAGTCTGCCAGGTGTTGGGCATGCAGGCGGCGACCCGGTCGCCCTGGGTCACGCCCGCCGCTTGCAGGCTTTTTTGCAGGCCGGCGACGTGGGTGGCGAGTTCGGTCCAGGTCAGTTGTTCCTGACCGCCGTTTTCGTCGAGGGCCACGACGGCCACCGCTTCGTCACGACGGCGCAGCAGGTGTTCGGCGAAGTTCAGGGTCGCCCCGGGAAACCAGCGGGCGCTGGGCATTTGCGTGCCTTCCACCAGCACCTCGGTGGGTGGTTGGTGAAAGCGAATCTCGAAAAAGTCGACGATGGCCTGCCAGAAAGCTTCGCGCTGGTCGATGCTCCAGGCGTGCAGGGCGGGGTAGTCGTTCAGTTGCAGGTGATGCCGCGCGTTGACGAACCGGCGAAAGGCGTTCATGCGCGACTGGGCGATGCGTTCGGGGCTGGGTTGCCAGAGGATGTCGGACATGGGGTGCCTCTTGTTTTTTCGGGCTTATTAACATTGCAGCACAAGGTACTCTTTGTGGCGAGGGAGCTTGCTCCCGCTGGCCTGTGAAGCAGGCCCAAGTTTTTTTGTTCAACACAAGATTCTTGGGGCCGCTACGCGACCCAGCGGGAGCAAGCTCCCTCGCCACAAAAGCAGGTTTGTCACAAAGGCAGGCTAGCCATAAGAGCAGGCTTGTCACAAAAGTAGGCTTGCCACAGAGGTTGCGGTGTTATTGGGCCAACCACCCCCCATCAATATTCCACGCCGCCCCCCGCACCTGGCTGCCGGCCTCGCTGCACAGGAACAGCACCAACTCCCCCAATTGCGGTGGGGTGACGAATTCCAGCGACGGCTGTTTCTCGGCCAGCAGATCGTGCTGGGCCTGTTGTGGGTCGACGCCCGTGGCAATGCGATCGTCGATCTGTTTTTGCACCAGCGGCGTCAGTACCCAACCCGGGCAAATGGCGTTGCAGGTGACGTTGCTGGTGGCGGTTTCCAGGCCGACCACCTTGGTCAGGCCGATCACCCCGTGCTTGGCCGCGACATACGCGGCCTTGCCCACCGAGCCGACCTGGCCGTGCACCGAGGCGATGTTGACGATCCGTCCCCAGCCCTTGGCGCGCATGCCCGGCAGGCTCAGACGGGTGGCGTGGAACACCGAGGACAGGTTGATGGCGATGATCGAATCCCAGCGCTCCACCGGGAAATCCTCCACGGCGGCCACGTGCTGGATGCCGGCGTTGTTCACCAGAATGTCCACGCCACCGAACTCGCGCTCGGCGTAGGCGAGCATGTCGGCGATCTGTGCCGGGTCGCTGACGTCGGCCGGATGATGGCCGACCTTGCCGCCGAACTGTTGCACCTCGGCGATCACTGCCGACGCGTCGCCGAAGCCGTTGAGGATCAGGTTGGCGCCGGCCTTGGCCAGGCCCAGGGCGATGCCCAGGCCGATGCCGCTGGTGGAACCGGTGACCAGGGCTGTCTTGCCCGAAAGGGTTGTCGTCATTGGAACCTCACACAATGCCAGTGGCGTAGAACACGCTGATCACGAAGAACACCGCGAGGGTCTTGATCAGCGTAATGCAGAAAATGTCTTTATAGGCTTCACGGTGGGTCAGTCCGGTCACGGCCAACAGGGTGATCACCGCGCCGTTGTGCGGCAGGGTGTCCATGCCGCCGCTGGCCATGGCGGCCACCCGGTGCAACACCTCCAATGGAATGTTGGCGGCGTGGGCGGCGTTGATGAACGTTTCGGACATGGCCGCCAGGGCGATGCTCATGCCGCCCGAGGCGGAGCCGGTGATGCCTGCCAGCAAGGTGACGGTCACGGCTTCGTTGACCAGCGGATTGGGGATGCTCTTGAGCCAGTCGGCCAGCACCAGGAAGCCCGGCAAGGAGGCGATGACCGCGCCGAAGCCGTACTCCGATGCGGTGTTCATCGCTGCCAACAAGGCTCCGCCCACCGCGCTCTTGCTGCCTTCGGCCAACTTGCTGCGAATGGCCCGCAAGCCAAACAGCAAGACCATGACGATGCCCACCAGCAATGCCGCTTGCACCGCCCAGATCGCCGTGAGCTTGGCGACATCGCTGGTCACCGGCGCCGCCATGCCCGGCAGCGCCAGGCTGTGGGTCTTGCCGTACCACTGGGGAATCCACTGGGTGAACAGCAGGTTCATGACGCCCACCGCCAGCAGCGGCGAAACGGCGATCCACGGGTTGGGCAGCTTGATGTCCTCGGCGGTTTCCGGCTCGTTGCGCAGTTCCGTGCCATAGCCTTCACCCACGCGCTGGGCTTTGTTGCGCTGGCGCTGAAGGAACAGCATGCCGATGCTGAACACGAACAGAGTACCGATCACGCCCAGCCACGGCGCGGCCCAGGCGGTGGTGTTGAAGAAAGTGCTGGGGATGATGTTCTGGATCTGCGGCGTGCCGGGCAGGGCGTCCATGGTGAAGGAAAACGCACCGAGGGCGATGGTGGCCGGGATCAGGCGCTTGGGGATATTGCTCTGGCGGAACATCTCGGCGGCGAACGGGTACACCGCGAACACCACGACGAACAACGACACGCCGCCGTAGGTCAGCAAGGCGCAGACCAGCACGATCACCAACATGGCCTGGCGGGTGCCCAACAGGCGAATCGCCGCTGCGACGATGGAGCGGGAAAAGCCCGACAGCTCGATCAGCTTGCCGAACACCGCGCCGAGCAGGAACACCGGGAAATACAGTTTGATGAAGCCGACCATTTTTTCCATGAACACCCCGGTGAAGGCGGGGGCGACGGCGGACGGGTCGGTGAGCAGGACGGCACCGAGGGCGGCGATGGGGGCAAAGAGAATGACGCTGTAGCCGCGGTAGGCGGCAACCATCAGCAGCGCGAGGGCTGCCAAGGCAATGATCACACTCATGGGTGTGTCTCCTGGATTGTTATTGTTGTGGTGAAGCGGTGGAGAGGGTTTAGCTAGATGTGTGCCAGGTTGGTAACTTGCTGAAATATAAGGGGATTGTTGATTTTTGTAGAGGCGGCTTGGAGGGAGCTGTCTCTGTTTGGAGATTTTTGGCTGGGCTGGCCTCATCGCGAGCAGGCTCTCTCCCACAGGGGGACGGTGTGCGCGGTCAAAAACTGTGGGAGCGAGCCTGCTCGCGATGAGCGCGAAGCGCTCTCAAAAGAGGTTTCTAAGTTTAGAGACTAGAGTCTCTTTATTGAGACTCGGCAATCCCCAACGCCACCATCTTCTTGTACAACGTCGACCTCCCCAGCCCCAACCGCTCAGCCGCTTCCACCACCTTGCCACCGCATTGCGCGAGGGTGGTTTCGATCAGTTGCCGGTCGAATCGCGCCCGGGCCTGGCTGAAGGTTTCCTGGCGCAATGGCTCCAGGCTCGGGCCTGGTGCGCGGGTGACCGGCATGAAGGTGCCGATGGCGGCGCGGATATCGGCGGCATTGAGTTGCAGGTTGTCGCTGAGCAACGCGGCCCGTTCCAGCACGTTGCGCAGTTCGCGGATGTTGCCGGGCCAGGCGTGCTGTACCAGCAGGGCCAGGGCGTCCTGGTTCAGCTCGTGCTGGCTGCGCAGTTCTTCGAGGATCGCCTCGCTCAAGGCCGGCAAGTCGTCCAGGCGCTCGCGCAGTGGTGGGACCTGGATCGGCAGCACGTTGAGACGGTAATACAGGTCGGCCCGGAACTCACCGCGGCGGATCGCCGCTTCAAGGTCCGTGGAGGTGGCAGCGATCACCCGTACATCGCTTTGCAGCACCTCGTTGGAGCCCACCGGTTCGTATTCCTTCTCCTGCAACACCCGCAGCAGCTTGCTTTGCAGCGGCAACGGCATGTCGCCGATCTCGTCGAGGAACAGCGTGCCGCCCTGGGCGATTTGCAGTTTGCCGACGCGGCCCTTGCGGTCGGCGCCGGTAAAGGCGCCAGGCGCGGTGCCAAAGAATTCGGCTTCCAGCAGCGACTCGGGGATCGCCGCGCTGTTGATGCTGACGAACGCCTTGTGCGCCCGGGGCGAGGCACTGTGGATCGCCTGGGCCAGCAACTCCTTGCCGGTGCCGGTTTCCCCCAGCAACAGCACTGGCGAATCGGTGCTGGCGCTGCGCCGCGCTCGGCGCTTGACCTCCAGGCCGGCGTTGCTGGTGCCAATGAAGTGGGCGAAGTTGTACTTGGTCTGCCGCGCCCGCAGGAGCGAGCGGGTGGAGGCCAGTTCTTCCTGCATGCTCTGATAGCGCTTGAGCATCGGCGACAAGCTGCGCAACTCATCGAACAAGGCAAACCCGATCGCGCCGATCACCGCGCCGGCGTTGTCGTGGATCGGCAGGCGCATCACCACCAATGGCTCCTTGGGCGTGTCCTGCATGTCCAGCAGGATCGGCCGCCCGGTGCGCACCACTTCACGCAACAGGCTGCTGGGAATCACTCTCTCACAAGCCCGACCGATGGCCTCTTGCGCCGAGTTCAGGCCAAAGCGCCGGGCGTAGCGTTCGTTCATCCAGACGATGTTCGCATCACGGTCGACAATCACCGTGCCTTCGCTGGACTGCTCGATGATCTCGAACAACGAACGGATCGCCAGCGTACGTACGCGCTTGTAGTCCTTGAGGCTTTCGGTGGGGTTCATGGTTGTTCCAGAATTTGTGGGTTCTGTTCGGGCCTCTTCGTGAGCAAGGCCGCGACTCAGTTCAACTGCATGACGCCGATTATGCCCACCCCGGATGCGCCGCCGCCAACAACTCCTTGGTGTACGGATGCCGGGGCGAGTCGAACACCTCGTGGCTGGCGCCTTGTTCGACCACTTTGCCGTCCTTGATCACGATCATGTCGTGGGCCAGGGCGCGGATCACGGCCAGGTCGTGACTGATGAACAGGTAGGTCAGGCCGTATTTTTCCTGGAGCTGGCGGAGCAGGGCGACCACTTGTTTCTGCACGGTGCGGTCCAAGGCCGAGGTCGGTTCGTCCAGCAGGATCAGCGCCGGTTTCAGCACCAGTGCCCGGGCAATGGCGATGCGTTGGCGCTGGCCGCCTGAAAACTCGTGGGGGTAGCGATGGCGGCTCTGCGGGTCGAGGCCGACCTCTTTCAGGGCCTGGATCACCTGGACTTCACACTGCTGGGGACTCGACGAGCTGTGGACTTCAAGGCCTTCGCTGATGATCTGCTGCACCGACATCCGCGGGCTGAGGCTGCCGAACGGGTCCTGGAACACCACCTGCATCTGTTTGCGCCACGGCCGCAGTTCCTTTTGCGAGAGCTGGTCGAGGGCTTCGCCCTTAAAGCGGATGCTGCCTTCGGACTCGATCAGGCGCAGGATCGCCTGGCCGAGTGTCGACTTGCCGGAGCCGGATTCGCCGACGATGCCCAGGGTCTTGCCGCGCTGGATGCTCAGGCTGATGCCGTCTACGGCGCGCAGGTATTCCTTGCGCTGGAACAGTCCGCCGCCCAGGGCAAAACTCACTCGCAGGTCCTGCACTTGCAGCACGTCTTCGCGTTCGTCCCGGGGCAGGGCTTCGCCTTCCGGCTCGGCGTGGAGCAGTTCGCAGCTGTAGGGGTGCTTGGGGGCATTGAACAGCGTCTCGCAAGGCGCCTGTTCGACGATTTCCCCGGCCTTCATCACGCACACCCGCTGGGCGATGCTGCGCACCAGGTTCAAGTCATGGCTGATCAGCAGCAGGGACATGCCGAGCCGCTGTTGCAACGATTTGAGCAGCAGCAGAATCTTGCGCTGCACGGTCACGTCCAGCGCGGTGGTCGGTTCGTCGGCTATCAGCAGTTCCGGCTCGCAGGCCAGGGCCATGGCGATCATCACCCGTTGCCGCTGGCCGCCGGAGAGTTGATGGGGGTACGCCTTGAGCCGTTCGACGGGGTTCTGGATGCCCACCAGGGCCAACAGCTCCAGAATCCGCTGGCGCGCTGCTTTGCCGCCCAGGCCCTTGTGCAGCATCAGGGTTTCGCCGATCTGCTTTTCGACGCTGTGCAGCGGGTTCAGCGACGTCATCGGCTCCTGGAAAATCATCGCGATCCGGTTGCCGCGCAACTCGCGCAGGGCCCGGGTGTCGGCGCCCACCAGCTCCTGGCCGCGATAGCGGATGCTGCCGCTGGTGCGGCTCTCGGTCTCGGGCAGCAATTGCAGGATCGAATGGGCGGTCACCGACTTGCCCGAGCCCGATTCGCCCACCAGGGCCAGGCACTCGCCGGGGCGGATGTCCAGGCACAGGTTGCGCACCACTGTCTGGTCGTTGAAGGCCACGCTCAGGTCGCGGATTTCGATCAGGTTGTCGCTCATTTCAAGCTCTTGCCTCAAGATCGTGGATCAAGATCGGGGATCAAAGGCGTCGCGCAACGCCTCACCGATGAACACCAGCAGCGAAAGAATCAGCGCCAGGGTGAAGAACGCCGTCAGCCCCAGCCAGGGCGCTTGAAGGTTCTGCTTGCCTTGGCCGATCAGCTCGCCCAGCGAGGCGCTGCCGGCCGGCATGCCGAAACCGAGGAAGTCCAGGGCCGTGAGGGTGGAGATGGCCCCGGTAAGGATGAAGGGCAGGTAGCTCAGGGTCGCGTTCATCGCATTGGGCAGGATATGCCGCACGATCACCTTGCGGTCGGTCAGGCCCAGGGCCCGGGCAGCTTTCACGTATTCGAGGTTGCGCCCGCGCAGGAACTCGGCGCGCACCACGTCCACCAGCGCCAGCCAGGAAAACAGCGCCATGATCCCCAGCAACCACCAGAAATTCGGTTCCACGAAGCCGGACAGGATGATCAGCAGGTAAAGCACCGGCAGCCCGGACCAGACCTCCAGCAGGCGCTGCCCGAGCAAGTCCACCCAACCGCCGTAGTAGCCTTGCAACGCACCGGCGGCGATGCCGATCAGCGCGCTGATGGCGGTCAGCGCCAGGGCGAACAGGATCGATACCCGCGCGCCGAAGATCACCCGCGCCAGCACGTCTCGGGCCTGGTCATCGGTGCCCAGCCAGTTGACCGTCGAGGGAGGGCTCGGCGCCGGTTGGTTGAGGTCGTAGTTGGGCGTGTCGTCGCTGAACGGGATCGGCGCAAACAACAGCCAGCCGCCGTCCTTGTGGATCAGGTTCTGCACGTAGCTGCTGCGGTAATCGGCCTGGAATGGCAGTTGTCCGCCGAACGCCTGCTCGGTGTAGCGCTTGAACACCGGGAAGTACAGCGAGCCCTGGTAACTGACCACCAGCGGCTTGTCATTGGCGATCAATTCACCGCCCAGGGTCAGGCAGAACAGGCCGACGAACAGCCACAGCGACCACCAGCCCCGGCGATTTTTCTTGAAGCGCTCGAAGCGGCGGCGGCCCAAAGGTGAAAACTTGAACATCAGGCGTTCCTCGCAGCGAAGTCGATACGCGGGTCCACCAAGGTGTAGCAAAGGTCGCCGATGAGTTTGATGAGCAGGCCGAACAGCGTGAAGATGAACAACGAGCCGAACACCACCGGATAATCCCGGGACACGGCGGCTTCGTAGCTCATGCGCCCGAGGCCATCGAGGGAAAAGATCACCTCGATCAGCAGGGAACCGGCAAAGAACACGCTGATGAACGCCTGGGGAATGCCGGACACCACCAGCAGCATGGCATTGCGGAACACGTGGCCGTAGAGCACCCGTCGCTCGCTCATGCCCTTGGCTCGCGCCGTGACCACATACTGACGGGTGATTTCATTGAGGAACGAGTTCTTGGTCAGGATCGTCAGGGTGGCGAAACCGCCGATCACCAGCGCCGTCACCGGCAACACCAGGTGCCAGAAGTAATCGACGACCTTGCCCAGGGTCGACAGCGACTCGAAGTCGTCCGACACCAGCCCGCGCACAGGAAACCAGTTCAACGACGTGCCGCCAGCGAACACCACGATCAGGAACATCGCGAAGAGAAAGGCGGGCATGGCGTAGCCGATGATGATCGCCGTGCTACTCCACACATCGAAGGCCGAGCCGTGGCGCACCGCCTTGCGGATACCCAAGGGGATCGACACCAGGTAGGTGAGCAACGTGGCCCAGAGCCCGAGGGAAATGGTCACCGGCATTTTTTCCAGGATCAGGTCGGTGACCGTGGCGCCGCGAAAGAAACTCTTGCCGAAATCCAGCCGGGCGTAGCTGCTGAGCATCAGCCACAGGCGCTCGTGGGCCGGTTTGTCGAAGCCGTATTGTTTTTCGATGTCCTTGATCAGTTGCGGGTCGAGGCCGCGACTGGCCCGGGAACTGCCGGTCATGGCATTGCCCGAGCTGCCGATACCGGCGCCGCCGATCCCTTGCAGGTGAGCAATAGCCTGTTCCACCGGACCGCCGGGGGCGGCTTGGACGATGACGAAATTCACCAGTAGGATGATCACCAGCGTGGGGATGATCAGCAGCAGGCGCCGCGCGATATAGGCCCACATCAATGCGGCCCTCCGGGTGAGCCGCGCTTGATGCGTTCGGCGCTCATCTGCTCGTTGGTCAGTGGCGTGGTGCTGACTTCCCACCAGCTTTCGATGGCTTCGTCATTGCTCGCTTGCACTTTCGGGATGCCGAAGCGGTTCCACCACACCGTCGAACTGCCCGGCGGGTAATAGTTGGGGATCCAGTAGTAGTTCCATTGCAGCACCCGGTCCAGGGCGTGGGCATGGCGCAGCATGTCGGCCTGGGTGGTGGCCTTGACCAGGCCGTCGATCAGCGCGTCCACCGCCGGGTTCTGCAAGGCCATGTAGTTGTTGGCACCCGGATCGTTGGCCGCCGCCGAGCCGAAATAGTTGTAGAGCTCCATGCCCGGCGAGGTGCTGACAGGATAGCCGGTGATGATCATGTCGTAGTCGCGGCTCATCAGGCGGTTGACGTACTGGGACGCGTCGATGCGACGGATGCTCATGTCGATGCCGATCTGCGCCAGGGTTCGCTTGTAGGGCAACAGCAGGCGGTCGATGCCGTTCTGGCTGTTCAGAAAGGTGAAGCTCAAGGGGTCGCCCTCGGCATTCACCAGGCGGTCGCCGTCGGGCTTCCAGCCGGCCTGCTCCAGCAACGCCAGCGCTTGCAGTTGCTTGTCGCGGATCACGCCGCTGCCATCGGTTTTCGGCGCTTCGAACACCTGGGTGAAGGCTTCATCGGGGATTTTCCCGCGCAAGGGTTCGAGTATCGCCAGCTCGCCCGCACCGGGCAGTTCCCAGGCGGCGAGGTCGGTGTTGGAAAAGTAACTCTGCTGACGCACATAGAGGTTGCGCATCATCTGGCGGTTGCTCCACTCGAAATCCCAGAGCATCGCCAGCGCCTGGCGCACGCGGCGGTCCTGGAACTGCGGTCTTTGCAGGTTGAACACAAAACCCTGGGCGGTTTGCGGTGCTTCGGTGGCCAAGTGGGCCTTTTGCAGGCGACCGTCGCGCAGAGCGGGGCTGTCATAGCCGATGGAGTAGCCGGTGGCAGAGAATTCGCGGTTGTAGTCATAGGCACCGCCGCGCAGCACTTGGCGGGCGACGTCGGTGTCGCCGAAATACTCGATGCTGAAATGGTCGAAATTGTAGAGTCCACGGCTGACCGGCAGGTCCTTGCCCCACCAGTCAGCATTGCGTTCGAAGGTGATGCTGCGCCCGGAATCGACCTTGCTCACCCGGTACGGGCCGCTGCCCAATGGTGCTTCATAACCACCGCCGTTGGCGAAATCGCGGGTTTTCCACCAGTGCTCCGGGAAGACCGGCAGGGTGGCGATGTCCAGGGGCAGGGTGCGGCTTTCGTTGTTCTTGAAGTTGAAGCGCACGGTGCGCTCGTCTTCGACCACCACGTCCTTGACTGCCGCGAACTGGGTGCGATAGCGCAGGCTGCCCTGGGTCATCAGCAGCTCGAAGCTGTAGCGCACGTCCTGGGCGGTGATGGGCTTGCCGTCGGCGAAGCGCGCCTTGGGGTTGAGATAGAAGCGCAGGGACAGGCCATCGTCGGCGCGCTCCATCTTCTGCGCCACCAAGCCATAGACGGTATAGGGCTCGTCCAGCGAGCGCTGGGCCAGCGGCGAATACAGCATCCCGTCGATCTGGCTGACGCCGATGCCTTTGTCGATGTAGGGCAGGATATGGTCGAAGTGGCCGATCTCGACGGCCGAGCGGCGCATCGTTCCACCTTTGGGCGCCTGGGGATTGGTGTAGGCGAAGTGGCCGAAGCCTTCGGCGTACTTGGCCGGTTCACCGTAGACGGTCAGGGCATGCTGCGGTGCTGCATCGACGCCGGTGGCGGTTGTCAGCAGGGCCAGGGCAGTCAATAGCAGTGAAGGGAACGCCAGTCGCATTGTCAGCCTTAGAGCCGGGTGATCGATGACACGATTTGTACGCGAGCGGCGCATGAATCGCCAGCCCTTGTGGCGAGAGGGATTTATCGGTGGGCGCTAGACCTGTGGGAGCAGGCCTGTGGGAGCAAGGCTTGCCCGCGATGGCTGCGCAGCGGTTCAGCAGCTAAACCGCGTTATCGCTCATCGCGGGCAAGCCATGCTCCCACAAGTGGCTTTATGCCGATAAATCAGGATCAATCCTGACGGCTGGTCACTTCTAGCAGGTGGTAGCCGAACTGGGTCTTGACCGGGCCCTGGACCACATTGATCGGGGCGCTGAACACCACGGTGTCGAATTCCTTGACCATCTGGCCTGGACCGAACGAGCCCAGGTCACCGCCCTGGCGGCTGGACGGGCAGGAGGAGTTGGCCTTGGCAACTTCGGCAAAATCGGCACCGGCTTCGATCTGGGCCTTGAGTTCGTTGCACTTGGCTTCGGTGGACACCAGGATGTGGCGGGCAGTGGCTTTGGCCATGGAGGTAATTCCTTTCGATATTTTTAAAGGCATTGAGCCTACCGGATTCATCCAGTACAGGCCACCCGCGATCAGAGGCCGGCTTTGCGCAGGCGTTCGGCGTGCCGCAGGTACAGCGTCGCCGGGTCAGCGCCCTTGGGCACAGGAACGGCTGCCTGGTTGACCGAGGCCAGGTGATCCAGAGGGTAGTCTGAACGGATGACCTTACCCAGGTGCGAGCTGAAACGTCCGACAATGCCGTCGTTCTGCCCGGCTTCGGTAATGAAATACTCGGAAAACGCCTGGCAGAAAAGCTGCGGGGGCGTTGTGGCGTTGGCTGTAACGCCGGGTGGGTGTTGCAGCGTGCCGCTCCAGGAGTAGTAGCGCACGCCGTTGACCACCGCCGGCCCATGGGCGCCCCAGCTTTTTGGCAGGCCCTGGGGGTACCGGTCATTGAACGCCCCGACACCTTCGGTGGTCAGCGCAGCCAATGAGGCGATGGCCCGGGGTGAAAGCTGCGCCTGTCCACTGAGCAGGCAGATGAAATCCGTGAAAAGCGTGGCGACTCTGTTCGCTACCCGTTCCGGCAGGCGCCCCGGGGTGAGGGCCTTGTGCAGGAAGTCGGCCAGTTCGGAGCCATGGTTGGGACCGCTGACCGAGGTGACCGAGGCAATTTTTTCGGGGTTTCGTGCAGCGGCATAACGGGCGGCCAGCGCGCCTTGGCCATGGCCGATCAGGTTGACCCGGGCGACGCCGGTCCCCGTCAGCACGCGCTCGACCTGGCTCAGCAATTGTTCGCCACGGGCTTCACTGGAGTGGGTGGCGGACAAATGCGGGATGAACACCCGGGCACCCGCGCTGCGCAGTGCCTGTTTGATGGCGTGGAAGAGTTCGACGCCGCCGATCCGGTCAAACCCGAACAGTCCATGGACCAGCAGGATAGGAAATCGAGTGGTTGCATTCCGTTGCATGTTCGTACCTTTTTCGAAGAGGTTCATCTTGAATTCGCCACCTCACTCTAATGCAGGCTCTTGGCCGTCGGTGTAGGAAGAAGCCGAGGTGAGTGGCCGAAACCGGAATAAAAAAAGTGGGAAGGGTCAGGGGGAGGCCGAATGATGGGCCAGGTATCTGGATTCTTCCGATAGGCGCCGTCGCTCGGCAGCTACAGCTTCAAGGGCAAGAAGATCACGCTCGCTGTCGTCTTGTCCGACTGCAGGTTTGGGCTGGCTGGGCTTTAATGATTGCTTCAGGTGGCGCTACGGAACAGCGCTGCCTTTATCCAAGGACTGGAGACACACATGACCATTTACCAATCTGCCCAGCGAGCCTTGCTCGCGGCACAGGCGAGGCTGCCGGCGCCTATCCTGGCGGCCGCCAGGGGAGGGGTGATCAACCCTGCCTGGCGCAAGACCGTCATCACCATCAAGCCATACCCGATGATGGCCTGCGGAGATGAGGTGCTGCTGCGCTGGCACGGGCTCAATTCCGACAACGAGCCCTATCGGCACGAGGTCCGCAGGTTCATCACCGAGCGACATGTTGGGAGGGACATCATTTTCGTGGTTCGCGAGCCCCATATCGCCGAGCTCGACGGTGGCTCGCTGGAGATCTCCTATCAGGTGACGGGCAAACGCTTGCCGGCCACCCTGGTTTCAAAACACCTGCAGCTGGAGATCGGCGACGTGCCGGCGCAACTGCCGGCCGCCGTCGCCAATGACGCGGTGGGTGGCAGCCTCGATCCAGGTCGGGTGCCCGAAGGAACCCTCGTGACCATTCGACCCTATGCCAGGATGGCCATCGGCGACCGGCTGATCCTGACGGCCAGCCGCGATGCCAGGGCGCTCTGGCGCGATGTGTTGGAAATCGAGTCCCACGCCATGGGGCGGGAGGTATCGTTCTGGCTGGACCACGGACTGATCGCGCCCCATCTCGGCCATCGCCTGACCCTGGCCTATGTCGTGCGCCACGGGCACTCGGTGCGCCGGGCCAAGCCCTTGTCATTGCGCATCGGTCCGCTGCTGCGCCCGCCATTGAAAGCACCGCGGATTGCCGCGCTGAAGGACGGATGGCTGGAACTCGACGTCCAGGAAAACGGCGTGACGGTGGTGGTCGACGGTGCTGGATTCGAGGCTGGCGAGTCGGTCTGGCTGCAGTGCAACGGCAACTATGCCCATGTCGAGGAGCGGGAAATCACCGAGGCGACGGCAGGTCAGCCGCTGACTTTCGTGGTGCCAGGCAGTTATTGGCAAGGCCAGCGCGGCAGATCGGTGCGGGTGTTTTATCAGGTCGAGCGCCTGGATGACGTCAGCCAGCATTATCCCGGCGTCAGTGTTCAGGTTCGCGCCGAGGCGCCTGGATGAGGGCGCCCCCTGGCGGGGGCGCTTTGCAGGAAGTCAGGCGGGCATTTGCAGTTGGCGGTGGGCTTGCAGCAGCAGTTGCTCGGTGGCCGCCCAACCCAGGCAGCCATCGGTTACCGAGACGCCGTAGCGCATCGCAGCCCCCAGGGGCTGGCAACCTTCGAACAGGTGGCTTTCCAGCATCATGCCGATCAGCGAACGGTTGCCTTGCAGGCGTTGCTGCAACACGTCATTGAACACCTGTGGCTGGCGCAACGGGTCCTTGCCGCTGTTGGCGTGGCTGCAGTCCACCATGATCCGGGCCGGTATCTTGAGACGGGCCAGGTCGTTGTGAATCTGCGCGACGCTCTGCTGATCGTAGTTCGGTCCGCGATGGCCGCCGCGCAGCACCAAGTGGGTGTCGGGATTGCCCGGGGTCTGGATGATCGCCGGATGCCCCTGGCTGTCGACGCCGAAATGCCGATGAGGGTGGGCGGCCGAGCGCATGGCATCGCAGGCGATACCAGCGCCGCCGTCCGTGCCGTTCTTGAAACCGACCGGCATGCCCAGGCCGCTGGCCATTTCCCGGTGGATCTGCGACTCGGTGGTGCGCGCACCGATGGCCACCCAGCTGAGCAGGTCGTCGAAGTAACTGGCGGCCATGGGTTGCAACAGTTCGGTGGCGACGGGTAGGCCAAGCTGCAGTACTTCGCGCATCAGCTCGCGAGACAGCGTCAGGCCGGCGGCCATGTCATCGCTGCCATCCAGGCCGGGATCGTAGGCCAGGCCTTTCCAGCCTACCGTGGTCCGAGGCTTTTCCACGTAGGCGCGCATCACCAGCAGCATGCTGTCGCTTACTTCGTGGGCCAGGCGAGCCAGGTTGGCGGCGTATTCGAGGGCGGATTTCGGGTCGTGGATCGAGCAGGGGCCGACGATGACCAGCAGGCGGGAATCCTCACCGTCGAGGATTGCGCGGATCGCCTGGCGATGGGCGCTGACTTGCTGGCTCAGTGCGGTGCTGAGGGGCAATTGATGCTTGAGCTGCAACGAGCTGGGCAGACGCAGGGTCAGGGCTTCGTTGGCTGGGGCGAGCGTGGACAGCGGCAAAGCAGAGACGGACGAATTCATGATCTGGCTTCCTGGACGGGCCGCGGGTTCGTTCCCGCGCGCCGGCCCTATTGGGGTGTTCGACAGTGGGTTGTACTGGCCGGCAAAGCAGGCATGCCACCGGTAGGTGACCGATCGGAGGCGGCAGGCTGTCCCGAGCGGTGGCTGGTAAATCGCCAGGCGGCAAAGCTGTCGTAACGGTAATAAGTGGCGTAGTTCATTGTTCAATCCTCAAGTGTCTGGTGCTGCGAATGTGTAGGGGCCTGAAAAACAAAACCCCCGGTCGGGAGGCCGACCGGGGGTTTTGGAAAACTCTGGAAGGCGACCCGTTTTAAAGTGGGCGCCGGTTGGGTATCAGGCGCGCCAGTGGCTAAACCAATACCCAAAATAAAAGCTGGCCGGAGTTTGAGCGCCGTTCACCCGGGCAGCCGCAACCGAGCGCGGGGCGCTGGCGGTTTTAAGCGGTGAGAGGGCGTTCAGCATGATCTGTCTCCGGTGAGTGGTCCCGAGCTTACTAGAGGGTGGTGCGCCGGTTCAATCAGAAAATTCTATCGGCGCCATGCAATTGTTCGCCTGGCTTGAGTCTGTCGGGCTTTGTGACAGAATTTGGCTTTGCGCGCTGTGCCCAGGTGCCCGTTGACCGCTTCGAATCGCCGCCTCCCGGGACGGCACATGGCGCAACAGTCACCGGGCGCGGCGCTATGCTATGCAAAGAACGGGTCGGTCTTTGCCTGTGACGAGGTTTTCATGGGGTTCCAATGGCATGAGGCAACCGCCGGTGACATCACGTTCGCCCGGCAATTGACGTGCAACAACATGCTTGCCTACTACCTCAGGCATGATTTGCTCTGGCAGGACGAAGCATTTGACCTGGCCTGGGTTATCCGGCAGAACTGGATCGTTTGCCGCGATGATCAGCCGTTGGGTTTTGTCAGTCTCAGCCGGGATGCGCGAGCGCTGTATATCCGGGAATTGCAGATCGACGAGGCGTTTCGTGGCCAGGGCGCCGGTACCTGGGCGATCGGACAGGTTTGGCAGATGGTTGCCCAAGAGCGTCGCCCGGCCTTGCGCCTGACGGTTTTCAAGGACAATCCGGCCAGGGCGCTGTACGAACGCATGGGATTGCGGGTCATGGGCGAGGATGGATATTTCCTGAGGATGCAGCGGGATGCGGGTGCTTGAGGCGTTGAAGTACGTGCGTCCAAGAAGATGCGCTGTAACTTTTATATGCCCCTTTGCGCTAGGTCTGGCGAGCGCTTTTTGCTAAGGTGTGATCCAATCCAAACAAGACCAAATCGTGAGGTGTCTGCTTGATTAGGGTGTTAGTGGTCGATGACCATGATCTCGTCCGTACGGGCATTACACGAATGCTGGCTGACATCGATGGCCTGCAGGTAGTTGGCCAGGCCGAATCCGGGGAAGAGTCCCTGATCAAGGCGCGTGAATTGAAGCCCGACGTGGTGTTGATGGACGTCAAGATGCCCGGCATCGGCGGTCTCGAAGCCACGCGCAAGCTCTTGCGCAGCCATCCGGACATCAAGGTCGTTGCCGTGACCGTCTGCGAAGAAGACCCGTTCCCGACCCGTTTGTTGCAGGCGGGTGCTGCGGGTTACCTCACCAAAGGTGCCGGCTTGAACGAAATGGTGCAGGCCATTCGTCTGGTTTTTGCCGGACAACGCTACATCAGCCCCCAGATTGCCCAGCAGTTGGCGATCAAGTCGTTCCAGCCGACCACCGAATCACCTTTCGATGCACTGTCGGAACGGGAAATCCAGATTGCCCTGATGATTGTCGGTTGCCAGAAAGTGCAGATCATCTCCGACAAGCTGTGCCTGTCGCCTAAAACCGTCAACACCTACCGATACCGTATCTTCGAGAAGCTTTCGATCAGCAGCGATGTCGAACTGACCCTGTTGGCGGTGCGTCACGGCATGGTCGACGCCAGCGCCTGACAATGACTGACCTGTTCGATCCAAGCGCGTTCCTGTCCACTTGCAGCGGTCGCCCCGGCGTGTACCGCATGTTCGACAGCGATGCGCGCCTGCTGTATGTCGGCAAGGCCAAGAACCTCAAGAAGCGCCTGGCCAGCTATTTCCGCAAGACCGGCCTGGCGCCGAAGACTTCGGCCCTGGTTGGGCGCATCGCGCAAATCGAAACCACCATCACCGCCAATGAAACCGAGGCGTTGCTGCTCGAACAGACGCTGATCAAGGAATGGCGCCCGCCGTACAACATCCTGCTGCGCGACGACAAATCCTATCCGTACGTGTTCCTGTCGGATGGGGCGTTTCCGCGCCTGAGCATTCATCGAGGGGCGAAGAAAGCCAAGGGGCGGTATTTCGGCCCTTACCCCAGCGCCGGGGCGATTCGCGAAAGCCTGGGTTTGCTACAGAAGACGTTCTTCGTGCGCCAGTGCGAAGACAGCTACTACAAGAACCGCACCCGGCCTTGCCTGCAATACCAGATCAAGCGTTGCAAGGCGCCTTGTGTCGGGTTTGTCGAGCCCGAGGTGTACGCCGAGGATGTGCGTCACTCAGTGATGTTCCTGGAGGGGCGCAGCAATGCGCTGACCGACGAACTGTCCTGCGCGATGGAAGAGGCCTCGGTCAACCTGGAATTCGAGCGGGCCGCTGAGTTGCGGGACCAGATCGGCCTGCTGCGCCGCGTGCAGGACCAGCAGAGCATGGAAGGCGGCAGCGGCGACGTCGATGTGATTGCCGCCTTCACCAACCCGGGCGGTGCTTGCGTCCATCTCATCAGCGTGCGCGGCGGCCGTGTACTGGGCAGCAAGAACTTCTTCCCCCAGGTGGGTATCGAGGAAGACGTGTCCGAGGTCATGTCGGCTTTTCTCGGTCAGTACTACGTCAGCAGTCCGGAACGCGACTTGCCGAGCGAGCTGATCGTCAACGTGGTCCATGAAGATTTTCCGGCCCTGATCGAAGCCATCGACACGTTACGCGGTCGTGAACTGACCATCAGCCATCGCGTGCGTGGAACGCGAGCGCGCTGGCAGCAACTGGCCGTGACCAACGCCGAGCAGGCATTGGGCGCGCGTCTAGCCAACCGTCAACATGTGGCAGCACGCTTCGATGCCCTGGCTGAGGTCCTCAACCTGGACGAGCCGCCACAACGGCTGGAATGCTACGACATCAGTCACTCCAGTGGCGAGGCGACCGTGGCCTCCTGCGTGGTGTTCGGCCCGGAAGGTCCGATCAAGTCCGATTACCGTCGCTACAACATTGAAGGCGTCACCCCGGGCGATGACTATGCCGCCATGCACCAGGCGCTGATGCGGCGCTTCGGCAAGCTGAAGGACGGGGAGGGCAAGTTGCCGGACATCCTGCTGGTGGACGGCGGCAAAGGCCAATTGTCCATGGCCCGCGATGTCCTCAATGAACTGATGGTTCCCGACCTGATCCTGCTGGGCGTGGCCAAGGGTGCGACGCGCAAGGCCGGCTTCGAGACCTTGTACCTGAACGACGCCGCCCATGAGTTCACCCTCAAGGGCGATTCGCCGGCGCTGCACCTGATCCAGCAGATCCGCGACGAAGCCCACCGTTTCGCTATCACCGGACACCGTGCCCGCCGTGGCAAGACGCGCCGGACGTCTACACTCGAAGGTGTGGCAGGCGTCGGCCCGACGCGACGTCGCGACTTGTTGAAACATTTTGGTGGATTGCAGGAACTGTCTCGTGCCAGCATCGAAGAGATAGCCAAAGCACCCGGTATCAGTAAAAAGCTCGCTGAGTCGATTTATGCAAACCTGCATAGCGAGTAGAATGCCCGTCAACCTCGCAGCCAGTTGTGCCGATGAATATCCCAAACCTGCTTACCGTTCTACGCGTCCTGCTCATCCCGATCTTCATATTGCTGTTCTACTTGCCGTACCACTGGAGCTACATGGCCTCCGCCACCGTCTTCGCCATCGCCGCCGCGACGGACTGGCTGGACGGCTACCTGGCCCGACGCCTGGAGCAGAGCACGCCCTTCGGCGCGTTCCTCGATCCTGTGGCCGACAAGCTGATGGTCGCAGTGGCCCTGGTGCTGCTGGTGCAGGAACACGGCAACTTCTGGCTGACACTGCCGGCGGCGGTGATCATCGGCCGCGAAATCGTCGTATCGGCACTCCGGGAATGGATGGCCGAACTGGGTGCCCGTGCCCAGGTCGCCGTATCGAACCTGGGCAAATGGAAAACCGCTGCGCAAATGCTGGCGCTGGTGATCCTCCTGGCCAACCCCTCGGATTTCAGTTTCTGGGTCCTGTTGGGCTATGCATTGCTGATGATTTCCGCCGGCCTGACCCTGTGGTCGATGGTGCAATACCTGCGCGCCGCCTGGCCGCATCTGCGGACCGACGTGGAGCCGAAATAAAACTTTTTTGAATCAAGGGGTTGACGGCGTAATTGGAATCTATACAATGCGCCACACCAAGACGCGGGAATAGCTCAGTTGGTAGAGCACGACCTTGCCAAGGTCGGGGTCGCGAGTTCGAGTCTCGTTTCCCGCTCCAATTATTGTTCTACGGGTTTCTATTGAGATCTGTAGAGACTTAAAAAAGAGGCTTCGGCCTCTTTTTTAGTTCCAGCAAGCTCCACTCGAAAACACTGCTATCCACGTTTTCTTAGTACATTTTTTAGTACATTAATCCGGCGCTTGGTAGATCACTTTTTCGTGGGACTCGCCTCTCTGGAAACCGTACAAATCTCCTCCATCCAAACGAGACGGAGATTGTACGATGGCTCTCACCGATACCTCGGTCCGACACGCCAAACCCCGTGCTAAGGACTACACCCTCCCTGACTACAACGGCCTCGCCCTTTTCGTGAATACGAAAGGCGCCAAGTGCTGGCACTTCCGCTTTTCCTGGGCGGATAAGCAACCCCGTATTTCTCTCGGTACCTATCCTGAAATTAGCTTACGAGATGCTCGTGCTCTGCGTGATGTTGCGAGGGCGCTGATCACTAGGGGCATCGATCCGCGTGTCCATCGACAGCTGGAGCGTAATGTCAGGCGCTTGGTCACGGAAAACGCCTAAGAAGCGGTTGTTCAGCATTGAAAGTGGTACGCAAGTTGAACATCGTGTTTCTGGTCGCGGGCCTCGATAGCCCTATCGGGCCAGAACCTCCCGCTTCAATTAGCCGCCGAGTCGGCTGACAGCGAGGGTGCTCAGGTTGCGATGTAGAGGCGGACGCCTCACCTTCGCTATTCATGGCCAGTTAAGCCGTTGGGCCAGGTCGGTGATCAGTCATTAGGCAAGTGCAACTGCACTTCCATGGCGTCATGAAGGAGCCTTACGACCTCGATCACGTCGTCGTTTGCCACACGATAAAACACGATATGGCGTGGGCTTTTGACCGTCCCATGGGGGTGTTTGGCCTGCTGGCGTGAATAGATGAGGTGATAGCTGCGAAGGCCCGGTGCAAGCTCATCGCGGTCGTGGCTGCCAATGCGATAAGGCGTGCCGGCAATCGCTTGCAGCGCCGCGAGGATCAGCGCCTGGTAGCGCTGGCGTGCTTGATCGCCGAACTGCGTCTGGGAGAGCCTGAGGATGTCGACAATGTCGGCGCGCGCCGCGTTGGAAATCCGATACTGCGACATGCTCAGTGTTTCTCTCTCGCGGGGATCGTTGCCTCCAGGCTCAAGCCCTCGAGGTAGTGCTCCAGATCCCCTTCGTTCATCTGAGTAAAGCGCCCGTGCTCAAGGTCCATGATGCCGATCGAGGTCGCCTGACGCAGGGCCTCAATTTTGGCGGTGTCTTCGGCTACGCGCTGTTCCAATAGGCGCAAACCTTCTCGCATCACTTCGCTGGCATTCTGATAACGGCCGGACTGCACCAGGTCCTGGATAACCTGTTCCTGGTGAGGGGTGAGCACAACGTTTCGCGTCGCCATAATTAGCTCCAGCTCTGGGCAAACAGGGTCTTTCGACCATTGGCATATTATGCCATTTTACCTGCGAACACATCGTTTGGGATTTGTATCTGACGGACTGTGTCGTACGGGGTCATCCTTCGCGCCGAACAGCGCGTGCTAACCCGGACTGCATGCGCACAAAGTCCAAAAAGGCTGTTGCAGGCGGACGTCGGGGGGGGGCAGCTTGATTGGTGTGGGCCTTGGGCCGTCTGCTTGGCCAAGCCCTGTTTGATGTGTCCGGCGTTCTCACCGATCGAGTGAAGCGAACCTATATGCATCTTAGTAATTAGCCATTATGCACTGACAGCATCCGTGACAGCTCACATGAGATAGGCGCTGTTCGGATCAATTTTGTGCGTTTTTTAGTACGTGCTGGTATCGTGCTATCACGACAGTCTCGTCATGGAAAAGGATAAAGGGACAAGATGAGCGATTTCGAGCAGCAGCCGTTTGCAGACGCGGAGTTTGCTGAAAATCCCGAGCAACGGTGCCCTTGCATACTTCTGTTGGACACATCTGGATCTATGAATGGGGCGCCAATCCAGATGCTGAACGATGCTTTGCAGTCATTCAAAGATGACTTGTACGCTGATGCGATGGCGGCGAAACGTGTGGAGTTGGCAGTGGTGACCTTTGGTCCCGTCAACGTTCGTACCGAGTTCACGACAGTCGACGGATTTTTCCCCGAAGTGTTGGAAGCGAGTGGTGTAACGCCAATGGGGGAGGCTGTTGTGCGAGCACTGGATCTGTTGCGCGAACGCAAGGATCGTTACCGCGCCAATGGCGTCAAGTACTACCGCCCTTGGGTATTTCTTATTACCGATGGTGCTCCGACTGATGATTGGCAGGAGGCGCGCCGACGCGTCCATGAAGGGGAAGAGCGTAAAGAATTCATGTTCTACTCCGTTGGTGTTGACGGTGCGGATATGTCGTCTCTCTCGCAGTTGGGTACACGTCAGCCATTGAAGCTGAAGGGATTGGCGTTTCGCGAGCTCTTTGCTTGGCTTTCCAGCTCGCTAAGCGCCGTATCGCAGTCCAATCCAGGGGATGCCGTTCCACTTGCCAATCCGACTGGTCCAGAGGGTTGGGCCATTGCTGGATAATCCTCGCTGGCGTTGGGCGGCTGCGTCGTGTATCGGCACGTCCCATCAGCGCATTGGGACGCGAAAGCAGGATGCCTACAGCGTTACTCGGATCAACTCGCATACGTTCTGTGCGGTAGTCTCCGATGGAGCGGGCAGCGCGAGTTACGGTGGGCAAGGCGCGTCCTTGGTTTGCCGCAGCCTGATAGCTAACTTCCGATCATGGTTCGAACGTAATGACAGCTTGCCAGATAATGAGCTGATCCTGTGTTGGATTGATCTGGTGCGAGACCGTCTATCCGAGGCAGCCGCGCGGCGTGGTCTGACTCGGCGACAGTTCGCTGCGACGCTGGTGATGCTGGTGGTTTTCAAAGGGCGTGTCTTGGCTTTGCAGATTGGCGACAGTGCGCTTGTCGCTCGTAAGGCTGGTGTATGGGAGGCCTTGTGCTGGCCAGAAAACGGAGAGTTCGCGTCGACGACCTATTTCGTTACGGATGACCCTGAGGTTCGGCTGCGTACCTTCAATTTGAATCTTGAGTATGACGCCTTCGCTTTATTTTCGGATGGATTGGAGTCAGTCGCTTTGGAGCAAGCAACACAGCAGCCCTTTGCTCGGTTCTTTGATCCGATGATCAATCCGGTCGACCAAGTAGCAGGGGAGGGACGCTTGGTTGAATTGTCAGGCGCACTTGCGCGATACCTGAACAGTCCTGCGCTCTGCGAGCGAACGGATGACGACAAGACTCTCATCCTCGTTTCATGTCGATGAACTCTCCACCGGTACGTATCGCCGGTAAGAATGAGCAACTCGATAAGCGCCTTGGCAAAGGAGGCGAGGGGGATGTGTACGCGCTGGTGGGACGTACCGATCGTGCAGTGAAAATCTACAAGGCTGAGCTTCGGCGCTCCCGCGAAAGTAAGGTTAGGGCGATGGTAGAAGGGCGGTTGGCGGACGCGACCACTCTTGTGGCTTTCCCATCTGAGGTGGTTACTGATTCCTCGGGCAACTTCGCTGGTTTTTCTATGCGACTGGTTGCGGGGTATAGGCCGCTCCATGAGCTGTACAGCCCGAAGTCACGCAAAATCCAATTTCCCAAAGCTGACTATCGGTTTCTAGTACGCGTGGCGCAAAACGTCGCGCGCGCCGTCGCAACGGTGCATCAAGCTGGCTGTATTATTGGGGATCTCAACCATTCCGGGGTTCTGGTAGCGCAGGACGCCACCGTCGCACTGATTGATGCCGATAGTTTTCAGTTTAGTTTGAATGGGCAGTCCTATCCCTGTGTTGTTGGCATGGAGGACTTCACGCCCCCAGAGCTCCATGGCGTCAGCTTTAGTAGCGTCAAGCGTACTCAGGCGCATGACAACTTTGGACTCGCAGTTGCCATCTTCCAATTGCTGGTCATGGGCAAGCATCCCTATTCCGGCCGTTTTAGTGGTGCGGATCTTAGCCTGGGTCAGTCGATTGCACAGCACCGCTTTGCCTTTTCAATTGTCCGACGCGACGAAACACGTACCACACCACCGCCCGGCTCGGTGCTGTTGGCGGATTTCCCGTCGTCGGTTGCCGCTGCATTTGAGTCGGCGTTCGGTCTTGCTGCTACTTCCCGTCCGGATCCGGCTGCGTGGGTGAGTTTGCTTCAAGGTCTCGAAGCTGGCTTGCGTCAATGTGTAAATGTCCCGACTCACTACTTTCCTAGTGCGGCAGGAAGTTGTCTTTGGTGTCGGCTAGCAAGTCAGTCTGGTTTCGAAATGTTCCCATTGGGGCTTGTCATGGGGAATGTTCTTACGGCGGGGCCCTTCGATCTTGAAGCTGTATGGGCGGCTATCCGCGCGGTGCGGATTCCTCGGCCGGAAGAAGCCCTGCCTACCTGGAGCGGAAATGTAGGCCCGCCCAGTGCGGCAGTTACTCAGGCAAAGAGCAACGGTCCAGAGAAAGCTATCTACGGTGTCCTGGCACTATTGGCGGCAATCATCGGCTTTTTCAACGTGCCGCATTTAGGACTCCTTTGGGGAGGCCTGGGCGTTTACGGTTTGGTAGCATTGCTCACTAAGGCCAAGGTAGATCCAGCGCCGTTTCGCAGGGCTTACGTGGATGCTGATAGTCGGGTGCGTTTGCTATCGATGGCACATTTGCAGCGCATTGGCCTGAAGGAGATTTTTGTTCTACGTGCCGACTTGGAAGACTGTGTGGCCCGATATCGGCAGGTTGAGGGGGATCTCGCGCAGGTACTGATAAAACTGAAGTCGACACGAGAGGCGCGTCAGCGAATAGACTTCTTGGATCGGTTCCTGATAGGACGGGCAACAATACCGGGCATCGGGCCTGCGAAGACTGCTACGTTGACCTCATTTGGTATTGAAACTGCTGCTGACATAACGGCATCTGCGGTTCGTGCGGTGCCGGGGTTTGGTGAGGCATTGACTGGAAAAATGCTCGCATGGCGCCAAAGTCACGAGGCTAAGTTCCGTTACAACCCCTCGCCAGATCCATCTGATATCCAAGCCGAGAACGCAGCGCGCTCCGCATCAGCGGCTAGACAGATTGATTTGCAGAAAAAGCTTCGTTCGGGCCTGGCTGCTTTACAAACTGCGGCGCCACGATGCCTATCCGCTAATTCTGCGCCCGATCAATCTCTCTTGCAGGCACTTGCCGAGCGTGCAAAGGCCCAAGAGGATTGCGCGGTCTTGGGGATCAATGTGCCCACACCTGCAGTCGTCACCATCGAGGTTCCCAAAAGAGCTCCAGTTCAACCTGCTCGAAGCCCGGCGCCGCTGACCCCAACACACTCATCTGCAACTGGCCCTGCGCGTTCGCCAGCATCGAATGCCTGCCCCATATGTGGTGCATCTATGGTTCGTCGGACGGCTCGCAAGGGAAAGCGTGCTGGAAGCCAATTCTGGGGGTGTTCCAAATATCCCTCATGTAAAGGAACAAGAGGCTGAAGTGTAGTGGTCTTGTTCTGGGCGATGGGCAGCTCAGTTAGGAGGTGGGAGTTGGGGGGCTCAGGATTTATTCGCTTTCGCTTTTTGCCGTTCGGCAAACTTCGCGGCTTCACCAGATTCCATGAACTCGAACAAGAAATTCTTGGCGGCGAGTACGGTTGTGAAGGTCTTTCGGCCCTGAACATCATTAATGATCAGCTTGCATCCCTGTTGTTCTAAGACAACCGCCATGATGAGTCCACAATGTCTTATCTTGAGAAGGTCGTTCCCGGCTGTCCATTTGGCGGAGGATATGAATCGTCTATACCGCCCTAACCGTCGTCGGCCTTCTGCCGCCTCTCTCGTCCCTGTGAGATTGTCACAGCAATGAGTACCGACCCCCATTTGCTCCCAGTGTTCGTGCTGCACGTAGTGAACATAACGAATCGAGTTGTCACACAGTTCACAGTTGCCGCTCAGGTAGCCTAGATCTTCTTCGCCTACATACTCCCACCCAGCATCCGGTCGTATCTCACCATGCTCTCGAGCATGGCACCCTTGACATAAGGTCTCGCATTCGGAGGTTTCGTATTCCCAAGGCTTACGTCCACTGATGTAGCGTTTGTGGTGAACCTGCAGGACGACGCCATCGTCCCTTGATCGCCCGCATTCGACGCACTGGCTACCGTCCAATTCGATAACTTGTCTCCTGAACGCCGCCCATAATTTGTGCGCATAAAGATTTGCCATTACTAGCCTCCAGTCCTTGGCATGGCTCTGTTAGCGATCGAGAAAACGTCAGCTGTTAGGGAGACCTGAGCTCTGCCTCGGCTTGCAGTGTATTCATGTTTGCGGATGACCTCTTGAAGCATCAATTGCTCCTCCTGGGCCCGGCGCTGTAACGAAGTGATCTCTTTCTCGACCTTCAAGGCCAATGACTTTCTGACTTCGACATTATTCAAATCAATCACCGCTAGGCGCTGGCGAATGTCGGCATTGAAAGATCCTGCTTAGTGTCCGGACTCACTTTGCGCGAATTGCAGTGGCGTGAGCCCACCCAGCTCGGTTTTTGGGTGGTTCAGACAAGCGTCCGCTTTTTGTTTGCTGTCAAAGATTTTCTCCGTTCGACGCTGAAGAAGCCCGATATCAATCATGAATATAGAAAATCGGGTCACTGCAGGCATAAGCCGCCTGGGCGGCTTATGTTTTGAACTGTCGAACTCTCTTCAACTACTCCAGTGTCTCCTCGCGGCGTCTTCTGCTGATTTCACTGCGAATTTTGATTTCTTCCTGGAACTGACGTTCCTGTTTGCGTTTCTCTTCGTCTTTGTCTTCAAGGGCGTTATGTAATGGCGGGCAATAGATCCATCGTTTTTCGTAGGTGTCATCGTGCAACGAATGGAATGCCATGACGGCGAAAACAGATAGGCTTAGCCAAATGTGTGTAGTCGTTGAAAAGTATGTAATGCTCATCTGGGCCAAGGTCTGCGCTTGGGGTGAGCTAGGTAGGCAGCAATTCAGTACGAGAAAGCACAGTGTACAAAATGCAAAAAATTCGACTCTTCGTTGGTTAGTTTGCTCTTGCTTTCGAGTCGTGTCATAGGCGTTATAGAGCTGAATGAGGAAGTCGCTTTGTGTTTTGTGTGCTTCCTCTCGCAGTTCCCATGGACGAACACGATCACGTTCGCGTCTTTTTAGCCCTGTATAGTGTATAGGCTCATTGTCCGGTTCGATCTTCTGCTTCAACCACAGACAGAAACTATAGACCGTAGCAATATAGAGTTGGATCGATGCTATGTATAAAAAAGGCAGAATCATTGAAGCCAAACCTGAGAAAGCCAGGAAGGTCAGAATCAAGGTGATGCCAACGGTTGAAGTGCTCAGGTTCGAAGTGCCTAGTTCAAAGAGTCCGATGTGGTGAAAACGTACTAGCGAAGCGTCGAAGAGCAAAACGAAACTGAATATGAGCAAAAAGAACTGAGGCTTGACCGCTTTTTCAACCAGGGAAAATAATTCTTCTTTCGAAAGCTCTACTGATCCAGACATGGGATGACCTATTCGTTTGTTTAAGATTCGATGCTTTTGAATTATTTTAACGAGATTATTAGTTGATTTTTACTTTCCTGGTACTCGAAATATTTGGCGAGCAAATTTGATACCAGCAGATCATTTCTCCTAGGTTGAATGCTGTTTCCGCAAGCAGAGGGGCAACCTGCCATGCCCCTTTGGCTAGTGCCTTATAGGTGCTGCATCGTGGGTGTTAAGGACGCCGCGCTGGCTGATCACTCAACATGGAAAGTGATCTCATACTCGCCCACGATGATCATGATGGCGGGTAGCCCCTCACTGGACATCAAGCCCGCCAGCGACGTGATTAGCGTTCGATCATCGACACTGGGGGTCGCAGGGTAACCATCAGGATGTGAATGCCATTCGCCCACGTAGTCGACGACTCGAGCCGTGCGTTCGTGTACGTCTGTTAATGCGGCTTCCTGACCGACCTTGCCTCGGATGAAGTGGTGGGGAGTTGCTTGGCTGTCAGCGGGGGGGAGCAACGTGTCGACCAACAGGATGGTTTTAGACTTCAGGTCTGTCACCCCAAGTAATACGCCACCCGTTTCGTTGGGAAGGGCTGCGCCACGAATCTGCTTGAGCTTGGTGATCAACGCAACGTCATAGGTAACCGTCCAACCATTCTGAGCGTGTGAGCTCACCGGATGGGGGGTGATTTCCATCGGGGTTACAGCTTCCGTCTCTTCGTCCACTGTCCACACGCAGATTCGCGCGCCATCGCCCAGCACACTTTTGCGCAGTTGCTTCGAAAGGATTGCTGCATGCAAGTGAATGCGCTCAAGCGGAATCCGAAACGAAATGTCACGGCAGCCACCACCTACCCATAAATCCCCCAAGTGACCTTGAAGGTGCGGTTTTCCCCAGGGGCTGTTGAGGATCGCTCGGTAATATTGTGCCTCCAATGCGGGGGAGCGCAGGGTACGACTCGCGTCCTCCAACAGGATCACGCTGGCAAGGCCTGAAGGGGTGAGGAACACGCTGGCGGTGCGGGGGGCATTTTCACGCTCAGCCAAATCGCGAGGCGCGTCGAAAGTCGTTGTCGCATCGATCACTAAACTCGCTGAACCCAACGCGCTGATCACCTTTTCACTTTGGCTTGTCAGGCTACCCGCAATCGCTTTAGGTGCAGGTTCGTCGGGAAACACCATTTGGGCATGGTGCCGGACTACATCGACTTTCGCGTAGCCCACTTCACTGTCCAATCCGACATGTCGTGCCAGGTTGTGGGGAAGCAACTGATCCGGATCGATGTACGTCCAGCGACCCCAGCCTTCACGCAGCCAGATGTCTGCAAGTGTTCCGCCCAAAGAGCCTACGCCGGCGAGCACTCCATCGAAGTCAGCATCGTCAGGGTTGATCGCGGACATTTGGCGTCCGCCTTCGGCTCCGATCCCCCAGCGGATTTGCACTGAAAGGATTTCCAGATCTCGCCATGCGCTATCTTCATCGCTCTGTGCGGCATCGCCAATCAAAGTCGTGCGATGCCAGCGACGCTTTTCACTGTCGAAGTGCAACATACCGAATGCGTTACCGAGTGCTTGCAGCGAACTCTGGAGCGCATAGCCCAGCACGTCGTACCGTTCAATGCCATCCTTACCCGTGCGCGGCACCCAGACCAGGATAAGTATCGCCTTGATATCGCCAGCCTGTTCAGGGACTAATCCCTGATCGGTCACCGCATCAAACACGCTGCTCAACAATGGCTCCTTTAGCCCACTTCCACGGGAGACCAAGCGGTCATGGAGTTGACCAAGTGTCTGGGGGGCGGCTTCCACCTGTGATGAACCGACACCGTCGACAGACAGCTTCAGTGACTGCAGGCCCACACCTCGAGGATTGTTTGAGTCATCGAACCTTCCCCGCAAGGTAACCTGACGTCCCGGTGCTCCCGTGATTTCCTCGATGATCAGGTTTTTGCCGCTGTCCTCAGACTGCTTCAAATAATTTGAAGGCAGGATCAACTGGTAGCGACTGCTGTAAAACAGTTGCTCCAGTGGTTGATCGTCTCGATGCAGCCGTAGCTGAGACGTCTCGCGTAACCACCAGAACATCCGTTCCAAAAAGCGTTCTGGCGTCCAGCTGCGTTCAACAGCGCTCCACACGATATTGTAGAGGCAGAGGGCGCGTGGTGTGTTCAGGTGTGTGCCGTGTTGATGGGAGTGTCCCGGGAAATCCTTGCGCAAGGTACGCACGACCACCGGGACGTCGGTCTGCGGATTCACTGTTATCGCCAGGGTTTCTCGCCTGCGGATGCGACCCGGGTTGCCTGACTCAATGGTGCCATCACCCGCCTCAATGACGATGGCCTGCTCCGGCCCCAAACCTTCATCGACGGTTCGGATGTCCAGCACCTCGATGCACGGATGATCCTGACAAGCCTGAATCAGGCCAAGCGTCATTGGATGTAGCGAATCCTTTTGTCCTTCACCAATCGGTGTTCCCCATTCGTAGATCTCATTCATGTGCGGCCCGCCCTTGGCGCAGCGGAAGCCACGGCACTAGCTCCTACCCCTGCAGCGACACCGGCGACAATTTTGGACACTCCAGTGGAGGTGATTTCGAACTCGATCGTTTCCGGGCGCTTACCGTCCCCCGTGCAATGGAAGATGCCATCCACTGGCCTCAAGATAGACAGGTATTCGCGCTTGGCCCGGATGCACGGCGGGTTGTCATCGTTGTCCAGTATCTTCTTGCTGCTCGCAACAATAGTTGCACCTTCTCGAGCCTGCCCGAGTGCGTTACGGGCTTCCTGGCAGAGCTCGGCGTCATTGCCGTAGGTTGACCAGCTGTCGACAGAAAGGGAGTGCCATGAGCAGTGGTGGGGCGCTTGAAGCAAATCGTATTCAAGCACTTCTGGAGTGTCTTCGTACTTTTCCCACAGGCGTTTCCAGATGGCCACTTCTGCGTCCCCTCCGGTCAAGAACCTGACGCGCTTGGACGAATAGATTGAAGCCTGCAGTTCAATGTTCAAAATGACGCTGGAGTGGTTTTTGGACAGCATTTCTTCAGTGTCATCGTCCTGCAGAGGAGCGGGCGCAAGCAGGTGAGCCGAGAACAGGAACGAGGGCTCGCCATTGATCTGGGTAAATTTCTCACCAGTCTTGATCACGATGGGCAGCAAATCGTCGGTTTTGCCTTTCTCATCCTCACCCATGATTTTGATGCGGTCGCCTTCCACTGCAGACCGCAATGTGCGCCAAAGCCCAATCCTGCGATGGACTTCCTTATTGAAGGCGACGGCATCCAGGCAGAGCGTGTGGTGTTTCGAGCGGCGTCTAAACACCATCGGAGATGACCACATTTCGCGAATGACAATGCGCTTTTCATGCCACTGCAGATTGTCATCGGGGTAGTCATCGAGTGATCCCAACCAAAAGTGTTTCGCCAAGCCACTGATATGATCCTTGTCCGGGTGGCTCAGCAACAACGCGTCAACGTAAGGCCGTTTTTTTTGATCAAACCGAAGGCGCTTTCGCAGCTCCGTCGCAACGTCTGGAGTCGAGTCCGCTGGGTCATCGGCCGCGACACGAATGTTCATGTCGATCAGCAGAGTGGTGGCTGCCGTGTCGGCTAGCTGCACCAGCGTCATGTCGCCGTTGTCCACCGGGAAAAACGTAATTTTCGCTGACATTCAGTTCCCCAAAGCGTTGCTAGAAATTTGATCGCACGACAGAAGATACGCATAGAAATTATGCTCGTCTAGTTTTTATACGAATATTTTTTATACTCGATTTAGGGTCGGCGACCTAAGGGCTTGGGCTACGACCCATTGACTGGATGAAAGGAGACCCGGCCTCAAGGAAATAGCGAGATAGTCGCCCTGAGAGAGTGCGGGGCGAGACCAAGGGGAAGTAAGGGAAATCTTGCGCCAAACGGCTTGTGAACTCAGGAATGTCGGCTGGACGAACAGCCATTAAACGCGTATATATTCAATACGAATAGTTTTTATATCCGTTTATTTTTTGGATCAGTCAATGCAACCGTCGTCTGTAAATACATCACCTTCCACGGAAACCAAAAGTCGAAGCTGGGGCGCGGATCGTCGTCTTCAGTTCATCGATTTTCGACTGCGCTGGGAAGGGCGTATCAATAGAGCTGACTTGACGGAATACTTTGGTGTGTCGGTGCCTCAGGCTTCGCTCGACATTGCCAAATACACTGAGTTGGCGCCGAACAATCTTGAATATGACCGCAGCTCCAAAACCTACGTGGCTACACAAGACTTCCAGGCAGTGTTCCCACAATCATCCGCTCACCAGTATCTAACGGAATTGCTCGCTACCAGAACCGGGATCATTGACGCTTCGAGCAGTTTTTTAGGGGCTGTACCTGAAGCTGATTTTGTGCCCAGACCTGGTCGAACGCTGGATGAAACGATCGTTGCCGCCGTCATCAAGGCCATCCGCGAAAAGTTGTCGATTCATGTCAGTTACCAGTCGATGACTTCTTTGGAGGTATCCAAGCGTTTGTTGTCGCCCCATTCGCTGGGACATGACGGTTCCCGTTGGCATGTGCGAGCGTATTGTCACAACCGCAAACGGTTTAGCGATTTTGTACTGATCAGGATCTTGAGCCTTGATGGGATTGAAGAATGTTCTGTCGACCCGGCCCAGGATACCCAGTGGCATACCTATGTAACCTTGATCCTTGCCGCAAACCCCGAGTTGGAGACGCCCAAGAAGAGGGTGGTTGAGCGAGATTACGGCATGCGCGACGGAGAGGCCGAGTTGCCGTGCCGCCAGGCGTTTCTTCTCTACACGCTCAAAAGTCTTGGATTGCTGGACGAATGCCTCGACCCGAAGGTGCAGCACATCTATCTAAAAAATCGCACAGAAATTCAACCCTTCATCGATGAACTAAACCCATAGGCTTTTATGATCGCGATATTTGAATTGGTCAAAGACCCGTATGAGCGAAAAGCTCGGGTCATTCCGGGATTGCTGGTTTCGTTACCGTTACTCGTCCCCTTGTTGTGTGTTTACGGCGCAAAACACCCGGTACTGACCAGTGTCATTGGCTTACTTGGCGGATGTGGTGCCATTTACGCGCTCGCCAGCGTGGCCCGCGGGCGTGGGAAAAAGCTTGAAGAAAAGCTGGTCGCGCTATGGGGTGGGATGCCGACCACCTTGGCGCTACGCCACAGTGACAAATTTTTAGATCGCATCAGCAAACAGAGGTATCACGCCGCGATCACTTCAAAGCTAGGCATTGCTATGCCAACCGCGCAGGAGGAGGCGAGCGATCCGGCCAGTGCAGACGACATCTATATCGGTGCAACAAAACGACTCAGGGAACTCACTCGCACCAACAAGCAATTGCTACTCAAGGAGAACATCGCTTACGGCTTTCACCGCAACATGGTAGCCATGAAAGCCGTCGGCATTTTTTCCTGCCTTTGCGGACTGGTTTATGGCTGTTTGATTGCCGGCGTTCTTCGTGTCAAACCTCCACAAATCGAGTTGATCCACTTTGCTGACCCGGGTCTTGCCGCTGGGCTTACCATTCTCATTTCGGGTGCCTTATTGCTGGCATGGCTCTTTTATTTCGACAAGGATGCGGTCAAGCGAATGGGTTTTGTGTACGCGGAGCGTTTGTTTGAATGCCTTGTGACTATGCCGGCGCCAAGAGGGCGCAAGGCCAAAGTCGCCGCGGGAGAGTAGGGCTGGCCAGTGTTGCGAGCGGCTCTAACTAAGTTCAGTCGGACCGTCTCGGTTGATGATGCTATCGCGGCAGCCAGCAGGCTCGACTGGGTTGCAGTTGCTATTAACAGGCGTACGTATTGATGAGCTTCGCTTTGCGACACCAAGTCAATTTGATCTGGAGCGAGGGCTCTGGATTTCTCCATCCGAGGTTTTGAAATAGTCACAGCTGATGATGTGCAAGCAAAGCAAGCGGCCGCAAGACGTTCCTCCTTACTCTGTGCCAGCCTTAGCCCAGGCCCGAAATCGAGCGTCATCTGCTTGGCGCGATGCGCTCTGGTCACGGCTATCTATTTGCAAGCCATGGCGGTCCGATTAAACCATCGTTGAGAACACTCTGGGCCTAGCTTACCGGCCATGGTATCCGAGCCACGATCACAATAGCCTGGGTATCCCAAAGCCTGTGGACCGTCGTTGGGGGGCGGCGGACGATGACGCATGCGGCTCTGATAGACGTCTGTTTTGCCTGCGAAAACCAGTGCCTGATGCCATTGAGGCCTCTCATATTGCTATCGTGCCTGGAGTTGTAGGCTGTTCAAAGACCTCATCGTGCACCTTTACGTCCAAACATAGGATTACTCTCGGTCCAAAGACCATCCTCCACCGCTTGAATGACCTCAGCAGGGACGTCTGCTGAAAATCGCCAGACCTGAATTTGCAGTTCACCCTCAATATCGGGTAGCCAGCGGTTGATGTGCATAGCGTATGTGTCTTTGTGACCCATCCCCAAGTGTTGTTTGAATCTGCTCATCAAGGAACTGGAGCTGCCAACATAAAATATGTTTGACTCCTTATGAATACGTGCATAGGCGCGCCCCTCATGCTTCGTTGATTTTGCGTGGCTGAACGCGTCATAAAATTGCTTGCAGGAGGTGCTGTCTTCTGTCGATATCCGATAAATGTAAGAAGTGCGGGTTGGAGAGCTTTTTACCCAAGCTTGCAATTCCTTCATATGTTCCTCGAGGCAATTTTTGTGAATCGCCGAAAAAGGAATCCTTGCTTTCATTTCAGATTCAAAGGTGAGCTTCTCTATTTGCTTGGCAAGCCTGTTGAAATGGCTTGCGATCCCGCTCAGTAACGACTGATCGATCATTTTTCCTTAGGTCCTGTTTTTTCTGGGGCTTGTTATACCGATATCGTAAGTGCAGCTGTCTGCTGCAGTTGGCGAGCGATTGCGTTCATTTTCGTCAGGCAATGCAGCCAATGCTTCGGAGCCACATGGGGGCATTGGCGCAGCTTGCGGAACTCACTTTCACGGAAGTCGTGTGGCGGAAGATGGACGGTGTCGGCTGGAGTCACTACAGCGGCCGTCTTCACGCCAGTCGAGGGGCGACTTTTCGTTGAAGTGTTACACGATTGAATTCACGAGAGCCTTTGTGGGCCGTACCTCAACGACACGGCCTGTACTCATGAATACGATCATTCCGCGCATGGCGTGGGTAATATCAAGGTAGGTCTGTACCTGTTCCTGATAGTGCTTGAGCGCAGCAGGCGCAGGGTCTACATCACTTTTCCAGTCCACTATGACGTCCGGTAATCCAGACTCCGTAAATGTCAGCGCGTCAGCGATACCGACGGTAGCAGTTTCCTGCCCGTCTTCGGCCTTCGCTGAATAGACCACGAATTCTGGAAGTAGAAATTTCCGCAGAGCGGCGACCTCGGGTAGCTCCAGGGTCCTGGTTACACAACTAGCCAGCTCCTCCGAGGCAAGACCTGTGGCTGGGTCGGCGACAGGCGTCTGTCCAAGTGCCAGGATCAGTTCACGAGCGCGATCAATGAGCGACACCAGCTGCGCATCGGTTTCGCCAGTCAGCACTTCCTCCATAAGCTTGTGCAGAATAAGCCCACGTTCGCGGCCGCCTTGCACCTGTGGCGACGTTTCCATATCGTGCGTTTGATCAACGGAGGTGCCTGTCCAAATTTCTATCGTTTCCTCTTCAAGTACAGCTCCACCGGTGCCTTCATTGCGACTCGGTGCAAGCCAACACAACTGTGGCTGGCTCGCAGCAATGGCTTCAGCCTCTCTAGCAAACCTTTCGCGGGTCTGGTAGTTGCTGTCTAGCCCATTCGTAACAACGACATGCGCAGGCCAATCCGCGAGGTGAGGTTCCGGAAGGTTCGCTAGGTCCAGGTCGAGCAGACTGGCCCATGCAGATTTCGAAGGAACTGTGTCGTGACGCGTAAGTACCAGCAATTCTCGAGCACGCGTCGCTGCTACGTACCACAGTCGGATACGCTCGCGTTCAAGTTCCTCTTTCTCTTTATCCATAGCGGCTTCATAACCCGCCGGCGAAATTTTCAGCACCTTGCAATAGAGGGTGTCGTTATGTCGATCAACTACGGCACCGCTTGCCGACATGATCTGGGTCATTGTGTTGATGGGAATTACAATGGGCCACTCCAAGCCTTTTGCGGCGTGCATCGTCACCAGCGCAACTGCTTCTTCCTGGGCATCTGGGCGGCCTTCCACTGCCCTGGTCTCATCTTCCCAGGCTGCGGCCATCGCTTCAGAGAAGGCGCGTAAGCCGGCGCCTGCATAGGTAGTCGAAAAGCTTAAGTAAAGGTCAATATTGGCCAGGGCTCGTTCGGCTTGGGCCCCATGGCGCTGCAATAGCAACGGGCGCACCTGCAGCATATCCACCGCCTGGGATAACAGTGCATGGGGTGTGGTTGAATTCGCCCGCCGATTGAGTGATTGCAGCTTTTCGATAATCCCACGGGCCAGTGGATGAGTGACGTCTGCGCTCCCAGTGCTCAGATCCAGGGAGGGAAGTCGTTCCGGTGTATCTGCATTTCGTGGCAGCGCCCACACCACATCCAGAAGTTCTTCCTCGCTCAACCCGACCAGTGGGCCACGCAGCAGCGAGCCGAGTGCTAGCGTATCGCGCCGATCGGCCAGCACTCGGGTTAGCGCGATCAAATCTTGAATTTCTTGACGCCGATAGAGTCCTTTGCCAGCCTGCGTAGCCACTGGTATCCCGCGCTGTTCTAACGCTTGTTCGTAACGCCACAGATCAGTCCCGGTGGGCGCGAGGAGAGCGATGTCTCCAGGCTGGCAGGGTCGGGTGGCGGTCCCATTGCGGTCTGCGACTGGTTGGCTACCGATCAGGCGCGCACAGAGATCGGCGACGGCTTCGGCTTCTGCATCGCGTTGTTGTTCAGAGCTGGACTTGCCGTCGGCACCTGCAGCAGCAATATTCAGTGCAGCAACGCAGGGCGTTTCACGCTCGCCATGAAAAGCCTCAAGCGCGGTGAAACCGGGTTGCCCGGGTGACGATAAGATGCCCTGGAAGCGCTCGTTGACGTAAGTGAGGATCGACGAGCATGAGCGGAAGTTGGTGCTGATAGCGAGTAGGCTGTCTGGGGCCTGCTCCTTGAATGCCTCGCGAGCCTGCACATAGGCGCTGACATCGGCGCCGCGGAATCGATAAATGGCCTGCTTGGGGTCCCCCACCAGAAAGAGCGCGCCAGGGCGGATCTGGAACGTTGTCCAGTCGTCAGGCGTACTGCCCGGCGTTCCACAAAGCCGCCAGAAGATCTCTGCCTGAAGTTGATCGGTGTCCTGGAATTCGTCGACCAGTACATGTACAAAGCGTTGCCCTAATGCACTGCACACCTCGGGATGATCGCGCAACAAATCGCGCGCTGTATATATCAGATCGTCGTAATCAAGCCTCGCAGTGGAACGTTTGTACTCACCGTATTTATCTACGGCCTGTTGAGTTTCTTCGATCACGGCTGCCAAGGCTTGAGCAGCAGCCGATTGCTGTATCTCAGTCCATGCTTGGCGGCACGCCTCATAGTGAGCTTGTGCCTGATCGTTGAGCTGAGCCCCCTCTGCCTTCGACAAGCCTGCCAGCTTGGCAGCTGTCTCCCATTTTCCTTTGAATTTATAGGCTTTGAAATCGCCCGCTTGGGTACAAAGTTCCTGGTGGGGTCGTAGCGCCAAAGCCCGAACCGTCCCCGTAGACGTCTCCAGTGATGCGCCTGCGCTTAGTTCGGCTGCAAGCTCAGCCAATTGTGAGGCTTTAATCACAGTTTCAGGTTCATGCGCACTCGCGCTGCTGGTGAAGGCTACAAAGTTGGCGGCTGCGCGTTGGAGTGCTATTTGAGCGAGCTGGATAGGGGCCGCAGCGGGAGCCGAAACCCCACGGTGCTGGCGCAGTTTGTCGGCGACAAGGTGGATGAGTGTCAGGGTCTCATCAGGGCTATGCATCACCATCTCGGCGATAACGCTGCTTCTGTTGGTATTCAGCGTCTCTCGCAGCCAGTCATCTACGATCCCATTGAATGTACGTTCAGCCGCTTGGGCGTCCATGACAACAGCGCCCGGATCGAGGTTAGCTTCAACCGGGTAGGGTTTGATCAAGCGCTGGCAGAAGCCATGAATTGTTGAGCATGTGATTTCATCAATTGCGGCGCGGGCGGTGTGAAGGTTTTCGAGCTGCGCCTCGGACAACCCATTGGGGAGCGCAACGCGAAGTTCGGCTGAGATGACACTGGAGCAAAGCTCGGAAACGAAGTTGCGTACGCGCACCAGCAGCTCACTGGCGGCGAGCTCGGTGAAGGTCACCGCAGCAATATTGCTCGGACGAATGCCATCGGCCAGCATCAGCGCGATGCGCCCGGCCATAACAGCAGTCTTGCCGGAGCCTGCTCCGGCCTCCACTAGAAACGAGCGATCGTGCTGGCTTATCGCCTGCCAGCGCGCATTGTCATCCTTGAGAACCCTGGTTAGCGCGCTCATCATTTTTCCTCCCAGATATTAGCGGCTTCGCCCAATGCTTCCGTTGCGGCCGGTAGTTTGCGTTTGCAGTAAGTGGCGCTTGCATTGGCGGGCAATGCGAATGCGAGCTCGTCATAGTTGATGCCCGCGTCAGTGCCCGGTACCGCCACGCCACTCACCAGGCTTGTCCTTGCCGCCTGGAGATAGTCGGTGAGTCTGTTCATTACGTCTTGGGAGTCAGCGAGGTGAAGACTGGTCTTATCACGCGGATAAAGCAGTGAAGCGCTCACCGCAACCTGATCCCCTAACAATGCCTTTACCGCAAAGGAGTAAAGGCAGCGCTGCAGTTCGCGCCCGCCATCCAGCTCTATTTCATCCTTTGGCTTGCGGCCGGTCTTGTAGTCGCGAACAAATGCTTTAGCTCCATCAGCGGATAGGTCCAGTCGATCGATGTAGCCGGTGATATTGAACCCCGTACCAGGAATTGGCACTGATTCGGCGGTGTTCCAGGGCAATGTTACTGAAGGCTCAGAGCTTGAGCCGCCGAAGGGCACTTCGGCATAGGCACGAGAATCCGACGGCACTCCTTCGCGTTCACTCAGTGCCCAATTTGCCATCGTGCGAGCAGCTTCCAGCGTACGTTCCCAGATAATTCGGGGAGGCACTGGGTGTTCGGTTTCCCATTGGGTGGCAACATCAGCCACCGCGGTGGCAACTGCGGTTTCGATCAAGGTATCAGGGGCATTCGCCAGGCCGTCTGATTTTTCGATGATGAGCAAGGCCTTCTCGAGAATTTCGTGGACCAGGTTGCCGTTCTGCGCACCATCGAGCACCAAAGGCTCGCTAGCGCTTTGTGGGGCGCGCCAGCCCAATCCATAGGCCCATACGAAACCAATTGGATTGCGAAGCAAATGGCGAAGTGAACTGGCCGATTGGGTACGATCGAGGATCGCATCAATCAAGGGGTGCTTGGCCCGAACAAGTCCGTCATGGGCGGTTATGGCCGTGCTTCTCCAATTGATCCAGCAACGCTGCGCGCTCAACGCTTGTGGTTGTGCCTGTAGCTCGTTCGGGCGCGCCATGAGCCGGTCGGTCTCGCTGTAAGCATGCTCAGGTACGGCGTGGCGGCGCAAATAGGCTTCCTCGGGCTGCGAGCCGAGCAGCGGACTTCGTCCTAGCAAACGTCCGTCCTTGTCTCTGCGTGCGCGGGACAGCACGACTTCTCCATCGGTGCTGGCCAGGATGATCTCGAAGTCTCGACGATCAGCGAGATTGAGCGACAGTGGATCGAGCAGCGATGTGGGAATGACATGGGGCGGGATCAGCCGATCCTCGTCCACAGCACGCGGCCACTGGGACGCGTTCAGACCTATCAAACGTACGTAACGTCGTGGCGACGCAGCTAGGGTGCTGGCAGGCATCCAGGCGATCGATATGCAGGAATCTAGCCCATCATCCTGCTTCAAGGTTTCCAGGGTTTGGTCGATGGACACCGCCGGCCCGGCCTGAAGCGCCTTGTTCCATATGGTCAACGCGCGTCCTTTGAGAAACATTTTCCCGAGCTGCGTGGCCGCTTCGGGGCCTTGGCTCAGCAGTTCAATACTGGTAAGCAATGTAGGCGTATGGTCCTGACCATCCACCCAGGAACTGGCCTCCAGGCGCGAAAAAAGTTGCTCCCACGACTTCACTTTCAGAAGTGGCGCGTCGTTTGGCAGGATGCGTTGCCAGCCTTTGGGTAGCGATTCCCAGGCTGCCGAATCACGGCAAAGAGATGCCAGGCGGCGGACACGCGACTGCGACAGGCCGTAAACCACGATATCGGCTAATGCAGCCGCTGCTTGGCCTTCACGAGTACTGACGGTCTTGATTCCGTGAACGAAATGCAGATCGAGGTTGGCATCAGCGCGCAAAGCCAGGAAGTGTTCATCGTATTCGGTGGTGGACGAGGCGGCGATCGCGATCTCGGAGGGAGGCACACCAGATACGAGCAGTTTTCGCACCCACCGCATCGCCTCAATGGACTCGTGGTAGGTCGTTGCCGCGCTAACTGCGCAGATTGCAGGTGTTTGCGCGGGCGCCTGTTGAACGCTGACTGCACTGCCATCCAACCAATCGGGCACTGGCCTCGGACCGAAGTTCCACTGTACCGAAACGTTTTGGGCCAGTGCTATGAGTAGCGGCCGCCAGCAGGGAGGTAGGTCGCTCAAGCCTTCAATAAGCACCTCGCCGAGGACTACTGCGGCATGAGCAATACGATTCTGGGCGGCGGCAGCGATATCGAGCGGGCGCAGCACCGCCGCAGGCAGTTGATCGAGTACTGCTGCTTCCAGGCGAGCGATGGCATCCAACCGGGGATGTTCGGCCGCGCGCGTGTCAAACTCGATTCCTGCATACCAAGCTTTACGCAATGTTTCCGTCGCTGCGTTAGTCATCCCGGGAAGCGTTTTGATGCTGTCCAGTTCACCCAAACCTACACAGGGTAGGGCCATTTGAATGGCCGCGCGCAGGCTTTCGTCGTCTATCGGGCAGGTGAATCCACCTGCCAATCGAACCGCCAACTGCTCAAAAGTCATCACTTGGACGCCATGGCGGCCTTCTCGGGCCAAGGCCAGACGTTGATGGCGCATGGCTAGGCGGCCCTGCACTACAACGGTCGAACGTTTCGCAAAAGACATCGCTGCTCCTTCAGAGTGATACGTAATGATCAAGCGCTTGTATTGTGCTGGCCCGCCAATCTAATGGACCTCGACTAGCTTAAACTCGGTTCGTTGACTGTTTCTGGGCGAAAAATACTGCGGTCGAGATATCCAGCGATATTGAAGCGAAAGACTTCATCAGCAACGAATCCGGTAGTGCCCAATCCCATTTTTCGTGCAGCATGTTTTCCACATCCGAGAGATGTCGAATCAAGATCGCCTGGGTCCAGACAACTGACGGCCTTGAGTGCGGCTTTTGTCTGATCGATGTTCGCGTCGATTTCTATAGCAAGGCCCGAGTTTCACAAGAAAAGCCCACATGATTGGACGTTCGAGCCTGCTAGCCTTCTATTGATGGGAAAGTCGGGTGATCCATTGCTTAAAGCGACCGCCAGCATCATTGCCGCAGTACCATTTTTCACCCACCTTCGCCACTGCCAGATCGGTGGGGCCAACTGATAATGTGCCGTTACTGCTCAGCAGGAAGCGAGCCTCTAGCAAAGGCTGGACAAGCCCATGGATGTCCTCAATGGTGTGTCGCTTCTTGAAGTTGGTCAGAGTGGGATCATCGTCGTTAGACAATTCGCCATGCTCATGGACCAGCGCTAACAGATCCTTTTGAAAGCTGGAAATTTCCAGGGGGGTCCACTCTCGACTCTGCGGCTCGTCTTTCGGTAGCCGTGAAGTTAGGACCATGTAGCTCCAACCCATGCCCTGTTCAGTTTGGACCGGCTTAGCGAGCATGAGCGGGTGGAGAACCTCTTCTTGCAAGTCTGGACCCCGATCAACCGTTACACCCAGCGCGAGCTCGATTCGGTCGTAGAGGAGTTCCAAGATCAACAGAAAGGGGTTGCTGCTACTGGAGGCCAGCCACCCCCAACCATCCAACTCGCTCCAAAATCCCTGGTACGGCAAACCGTTCGTTTTGATGACGGAAAAGCCGTCGCTGATCATCAAGTTAGGCATGTTGATTACACCGTAGCCCTGTTTGTTGACTTTGTTGTCATAAAACCTATTGATGCTGTTTCGGAAGTTTTGTTCGCTCTTGAAACCGTTGTATCCGATAGCAATTCTTACCGGTGTTAGACGTTCGCGGACAAGCGTGTGGTAGACCACACGCTTATGGAACGGCAGACTGCGGCTTTCTTCATATCGCGGTGCGGGCTCGCCAAACAAACACATATATTCGGCCGCTGGTCGAGCCGTGCTGAACTCAAGCGTGTTTTCGTCTTCCTGGCGCTGGTAATCCAGTTTTGACAATCGCAGCGTGTCATTGAGATGGTCGTAAGCATCGGCTATTTCGGTGGCCATAAGGTTTTTTTTAACCTCAATAACCGCAAGGACTTGATGAGTCGGATAAGTAAACTCATCCGTCTTTGGAACAGGAACACCCTCGCCAATCACGATCATGCAATCGATCTGAACAGACTGTTCCTCGCCCACCTGCATAAAGCCCGAAACTACTTTGACGCCGTACTCATCCAGCTTGCTTTGATTCAAGAGTTCCTTGGTAAGGCCTTCGTACATTTTACCAATGGTAGGCGCGTGTTTGATCTGGTGTTCATCGAGGACGACCTTTTCACGATCCCTGATCTTTTTCAGCAGTTCCGATAACGCGTACATGCTTATAGTCTCTCCTTAAAACTTCACATAGTCGGGCGCTTGAAGGTAAGGCCTACAAGGGCAACGGGGGCAGTCAGCGAGCCGCCGCCGTCCCAACAAGCTTGGCTTGTTAGCTACGGTCGTTGCGATTCAGGCGGTTGGTCTCCTAGCGATCAGCAGAGGGGGCTGCTTGATCGATTTTCCCCCGTTGTCGCTCCAGGGAGCTGCGATATTTTCCGGGCGGGGTCAGGGCGATAGCTTTATCAAGATCTGCAACGGCGTCTGGATCCGCTTGAGCATTTCGCACCTTGTAACGGTGAGCCAAGAATGTGCCCAGGTACTTTTGCTGGTCCTCCTTAAGGTTCCGAATGGCGGCATCGATGAGGATCAGAGCACCGGGGCTGTCTGTTAGCGCGAGTCTTACCTGCGAGAGTCGGTGAGACACGAACGCGTCGGCGTCGTGGTCGGGGATCCGTCGCAATACCGTCTCGGCTTCCGGAAACTGCTGTAGATCGATCAGTACCTCACCATGCTTTTGCAGTTGGTAAGGGGCCGGCTGAATAATTGAGTTGTAGTAGCGAACAGCCTCGTATTGTTGATCGCGGTTCGGCGGCCATTGGGACTTAGCTAGCTTCAACAGGACCTCGCCGATCGCCCCTGAGGCCTGGTCGTCAGCCGTCTCTGCGTTGGGAACAGGTATGGTGTCAAAAACTCTTTTGAGTCTGGCGGGGTCATGCCATGACCAGTGGCGCGCTACGGATGCGAGCGCCGTGTACGCTTGTTCAAGACCCGCATCTGCCGCCTCGATTATTTCCCTTTCGATCAACTCGGTATGCTTGTCGAAAAGGTTGTTCAGAGTGGATCCCTTGGCCCAGCTGAGGTTTTCGACCACACCGAGAACAACTGAACTGCTGACCGTTTGCGGAGTTTGTGCGGCGGTTAGAATCTCATCGGCAAGTGCCACGGCGCGCTCATCGCCGTAGAGTCGGATAAGTTGCAGACGAGTCGCTTCCAGTGGTATCGGGCCGGCCATCACCGCCTCGAACTGCTCAGCCGCAGCTTCGGTATGCTTCAGGATCTTTAAGGCCTTTCCCCAATGGTGCTGGGCTTCGGCAAGTGAGCGAGGATGGCTAAAGGTGAGCGCTAGAAGACGCGGAAAAAGAGACAGCCGAATTTCCAATTGGTCCTTGGCGGCCTCAACTGACTTAACTTTTTCGAACCGGTACCAACTCTCAATGGCTTCGAGAATCAACCGGACCTCCACATAACTAACCGGTGTGGCGCGTTCTTTCAGCCGATCAAGATAGGCTTCGGGTGATTCAAGGACGTCTGGCTTCATCTCCTCCGGGCGCCATACCGTCAACAAGGCGACCAGGACGGCAGGGGAGAAGCGGGTCTTGGCGGCTGTTTCCAGTTTGGTGCGAATGTTCGTGGCCAATACGCGAAGGGCCAAGCTTTCCTCCTCAATCAACACGGTCAGGTGGTGTTCGAATTGTTGATCGAGGTCTGCTGCCCGCTCAGGCGTCAGCCATCCTTGAACCTTGAGGCTTGCATAAACCACATCATGAAGGCGAACGACATTCGGTCGATCCGCTGCGAGTAAGCCTTGGCCGCCAATTTTCAGCATGCCGGGTAAACGAATGATGGATCGCAAGAAGCGGCGGTCGCAGCTTGATTGGCCGACCCACTCGAAGACCGCGAGCTCCGCCGACAACAGCGATTTCAAATGGCCTAGAATACGATCAGCCAAACGCTCGCGTCCGTCAGCGAGTTCAGTGAGACTGCCACAGTCTTCGGCAATCTCGCTCCAAGGGATACCTGCGAATACGGCCTTGTTCACCAGTGCCAAACTCAGAGGATGGCCTCCGACGACAGTCATCAGTGCCTTCAATACTGCCTCGGGGCAGGGCGTGGCCATGTTGCGATCCAGGATCTCCCTGGCTTCCGATGGCGTGAGCGCTGGAATCTCAATATCGCCCACCTCAGTCTCACGTCTCGTCACCAATATGTGACTGCCTGGGCTTACCAGCGGCTTCAAATCATTCAGGCTGATATGCGGGGGAAGATCGTCGATAACCAGTAAGCAGTGCCGCGTTCTGAGCATCCCCGCTACGTTGAGGTCGGCCCCTCCGCGCCACAAGTTGAGCGAGGCGAGGTCCGAAACTCTTGTGAGTTCTGCACCTTCGACCCAGATCGGCGTCTGGTAACGGTTGCCTCGGCCATTAACGTATGCCGCTGCGGCATCGGATTTGCCGCTACCGGGTAAACCCGAAATGGCGACAACTGGGTTGGCGTCGTTCAATGCTGTCTCAATAGCCTGTTCGACAGTGCGCAACTCCACTCGGCAGGGATCTACTGCTGGCAGGATGAGGGTTGCCTGGTGTTCATTCAATACTCGCTCTAGTACCGGCAAATGTTCGACGAGAGCCCGAACTGCCGCATCGTCAAGCAGCAACTCATCAACGATGACTTCGGCAATCCGGCGAGCATCGTAGTAGTGAATGGTTCGGTTCTGTAAACCGGGCCACGCACTGACCCGTTCTTTGGCGGTGTTAACTTCCTGCACGGTGGCAGTCTGTGAAGATACTAGGTAGATGTCCTGCACATTGGGGTGCTTGCGCAGGACGTGTAGCAGATCGTTGGACGGCTTATTCCAGTGTCCATGAAAATACTGTTTGTCTATGGAGTATTCGGCGGCGATTTCGCCTGCATCGTCGACGCTGTCGACGGTGCCCCCTATCGGGTTGAGTTGCGTGTTGAGCCCGCGATGAACCAGTCCAGCATGGAGGTGGTGGTCGAGAAACTTGGCACCGAACCGTTCGAAAACGGAACCGCCACCGACGATCTTGATGCCCTCAATCAGCCGTTCCAGATGTTCTACTCGCTGCGCTTCACGCATTGTGACTCTCCATATGATTAATCGCTGTCCTGCGTACACTTGGATTACCACAACACGGAACCGCTTTCTGCAGCATACAGCCGAGACTGCCGAGCTGGCCGGATGTGGCTCGTCGGTGTTTCCGTGTGGGTTCTTTCAGTGGATCCTCCCAATTCCAAGCGCGCGTCTGAACGATATCATATCGCCATGCTCGGCGGCTGGCGGTTCAGCCTCGATCCATCAAAATTCGGAGCGTAATTGAACGGTCACCCATAGGACAAATCGAGTGGGGCGAACTCCTGACTACGATCGTACTGCTTTTAGAATCGCCAGTGCACTGATTGCTATCCGCAGCGACAACGGACCGGAGTGCATCAACACCAAGTTGCTGCTTTGGTCTGACCGACACGGCATCCGCCTGGAGCATATCCAGACGGGTAATCAGTGGCAAAATACCTAAGTTGAGCGCTACAACCACCATACGGCGCGCTACGATTGGGTGGGACATTACTTGTTGACTCCATCGCCGAGGTGCAAGAGCACGCCACGCGTTGGATCTGGACATACAATCACGAACGGCAAAACATGGGCCTGGGAGGCTTAATCCCCAAACAGAAGTTGGCCCTCGCGGCCTGACCTCTAATTCTGGTGAGCACTAAAAAATGGGGGAATTACCCAGTTCTTTATCCTCTCCAAGGACGGATGGCCGACGCGCTTAAACTTCCTGAAGATTTTCCAGACCAGCTGTGCTGAGTAAGCAGTTTATCTTTGACATTTCAGCGCGATGGATGCATATGAGGTAGCTGGGGGCGAACCTGGCCGGACCCTTCTGGGTAGAGGCATCGGAGGGTGTAAACAATGGATCTGTTTCAGGACGACGTGCCGGTGATGGCACAAAATCTCTCTTTGAGCCAACTTGGCTCGTCGCCCGAGGCGTCATCTGAACTGCCAGCAGAGGTGAGACTGGTTGCGGCCGTCTCTCGGCTTATCGATTTCCACCAAACCCGCAGTAGTGGTGGGAGTATTTCGACCCCTGAGGTTCCTGAGTCCGCAGCAGGCAACCTTCATCTCGCAATCTCGTTGATCTCTGCGCTTGGTCGCTGGGAGCTGGAGCAAGGTCAGACTCTGGTCTCGATCAAACTCCTACAGCAGATCCTTAGCGAAGACGTGCAAGCCTTCGATGAGGCAGCGTTGGAACACTGCATCCTGTCGCTTTCCCGTCCACGAGAAATTCGTTACGGCGTCCAGACCACAGAGGGCATTGCCTACGCTCGCACCAGCGATACGACGCGGCTTCTGATCTTTGATAGCAGCTTGAGACAGGTTGGTCTTACCGATAACGCGAGACTGTTCATCCGTGTGGCTGAGCTAAAGGACAGCTGGTTGTACAGCGATCTAGATGCGCAGCGTCTGCTAGCCGCTCTCGAGCGGCGGCAGTTTGGGGATATCCCGCGCTTCTGCCGGGAGATGCTTCGAGATCTTGCGGCCAAAGCCCGTCAGATTTCGGATGTTTCGGAGCGACCAGCTTATACCGATCTGCGCGATGGCTTGATTCGCGAGGGCGTCACCATCAGCAGTGCACTTCGGGATGCTGCAGACCTAGTGCATAAGGCGATGCAACACCTCTTCTCGCCACCTGTAGTAAGCGCCTTCGATCTATGGAAGGTCTCGAACAACATTTCGTATGAGCTGAGCAATCTCCAGGCGGAGATGGAAAACGTTCTTCAGGTGACGGAGAGTCTTTCCAGGAAATTCGTGCGCTTTCTGACCGATGCGCAGAAGGCGCAAACAGTTCGAAGCCCATCGGTAGGTTTTTTGGAGCTGGTCCACTCGCTTCATTCGCGACCAGATGGGTTCCTTGAGCAACTCGAATCTGCAACGACCGATTTTGTCCCCTGGTCCCCCGACCTGGCCTTCTTTAGCCCCGATCTCATCGCTGGCGAGATCAGCCTCTCGAGGCTCTATGCCCAAAGTCTACCTGCTCCGCCCAAGCTCTCGTTCCGCCAGACCGATCAGGTGGATGATCGTGTTGAACAGGTGCATGAATTCCTGTTGCGCAATGCTGAGCTGATAATTGATTCGTTGAAGGTTGGCCCCAAGCCACTCGAAGAGCTGATGAGTCTTGACGGGTTGGTCTACGAAGGGGGGGAGGGGCTAGCCGACTTCACAGGTATTTACTCCTACCCTGAGGTCTTCGAGGTGGGTAACCAGAGCATCCGAGTGGTGCATCAGGACGACCTTATTGAGGTTTCATCAGAAAACTCCGTGCTGGTTACCAATAATCCGATTCTGTCCCTGGAGGAAGTAGCTGATGTCCCCAGCTGAGCAAGGCTTCGTTTTCTCGATGCTACTAAAACACCGGGAACTCTCCACCCGTCCAATAGGGCGCTCGGCGTTTCCCGAAGAAATACGAACAGCTCGAATCTTGTACGACTGTGGGCAGACGGTACTTGATGACTTCGATGAATTTCTCTCCGGGCAAGGTCTTGGGTTGCGGATTCTTGATGGCATCGCAGACCTCGCTATTCCGGACCAGAGCGGGCGCCCGATTGTCTACTACCTCCTGTGCCGTCGGTTCGGTGAGGAGGCTCCGTCCTACGTGGACGTCCGGGCATTCTTTTCGGATTTCCGCGACCGGCGTCGAGAGCGCAGCGCTGATGACGAAGCGGTGGAGTTGAACAAAACATCCTCGGTGTTTTGGATTGCGAGGCTTTGGTTGACCCTCCAGTACTTCTTTTACGATCGAATTGATCGGCCGGTAGGCAACCTCTACAACTGGCGCAACGCCATGGTGAAGGAGACAGACTTCATCACTCAACTGAAGACCGATGTCGAGACGATGGGAAACGCAGGTCGCCCTGAAGGCGAGGCTGGGCTTCTTTGGGACGACTATTGGCAAAAGCGAGAGAGCATCCCTCAGATCGCTCGCCGGTTCTTCAAGCTCATGAAGCAGTACCGAATGATCGAGCCGACTGACCAGGAAGGAATCTGGCGTCAGACACTGGTGGCTGCCGTGGATATGTCTGGTATCGCTGACCGCTCGTTGCGCTACTTGATGCCCGCGACGGATCAAGCGCTTTTGCTTCGCTCCCAATCGCTCATCAACGGCTACGAAGAGTTTTCTATAGGAGAGGAAGATGCCCCTGATTCACGCATTTGAGGTCTCAAACTTCCTGAATCATCGACGAAAATCTCCTTGGATGCCCGACTGGCCCTGCAATCGCTTTCTGCTGGGTGGCTTCCATGCGGCGCTCAACATTCCGAACGGGCGCGGCAAAAGCACTATGATGTTGATGCTCCTGGCGATGCTGGCGGGGAAAACAAAAAAACTGAATCAACTTATGCGAACACACGGCGCGCCGGAGTTTACAGGTTCATTCACGCATCTGCGCGTCGAGATCACTCACCGCAATCCTGACCACGAAGACCTGCTGCTGGGGCTTGTTGGACCCAGCGATGGCGAAAGAATGGTGTTCGGTATCTATGGCAACGCGAGGGAAAACCGGGCATTCGACTTCTACGCCTATCGAGGGACGCTAGATGACTGCCCTCTGGGAGTGCAGGTAGGGCCGGTCATCGACCTGTTCTCTCGTGAGGAATTTTTAGATTGTCTGAGGAAGCGCCCAGGTCTGTTTCCATCCAACCAGAAGGAGCGGCAGGACGAAGAGTGGCGGCGCTTCATCGCGGAGCACTTCGATTCGGCGGCAATTCAGCAGCAATACGCATATCAGTTGGCGAATGCTGCAGAGGGGGCAAGCACGTACTTTGATGTCGCCTCCAAGACCGGCAACTACAGCGCTGAACTGTTCTACAAGCACCTCGCCCCTGAGCTACTCGCAGATGTGATGGGGAGTTACAGCGAGGAAGATGAACGTGGCATCGAAGATACTATCCATGAAAAGGCCAGTAGCGTGGTGCGGGCGCGCAAGCGAACTCGGGAGACAGCGCGCGAGCTGGGAGAGGCTAATCGTGTTCTTGAGTGCTTGAGTGAACTCGACGCTGAAGTGCAGCAGATTGAAGCGGCACAAGCCGATCTACATGCCACACGGCAGCCATTGATTGAGGAGCTTTGCGTTCTTGAGGACGCCGTCGTCACGAATCCGATCGCAGGTTCACCCAGGGTTCCTTCTGCAGATGATCCCGATCTGTATCTCTACATGCTTCTCCAGCGCAGCGAATGGTGGATCACCGATCAGGGGCTCGCATTCCTGCTGAATGAGTCTGTGAAAACTATTAATCAGCGAGCAATGAGGGCCTTGGTTGCACGCACCGACATCACTAGCGTCCAGAAATCGCAAGTCATTGATTTATATTGTGACCTTGCTCGTCGAACGCCTGATCGCGGGGGGCATTCAGCCAAGCTTTACAATCTGCAGGATGCTCTGACTGTCTGCTTCGACGCGATGAAAAATTGGTCGGGAGAGGACAGCGAAGCCGTTGTTTCGCAGTTGAAAGCGGCTTTTGCTTGGGCGAAGGATCAGGCAGATACCAATCCGGCTCGTCGCGAGATCCGAAAGGCTAATCTTCAACTAGCTGCTATCGCGGCGCAGAGCCGCGTTTTGGAAACGGAGAGCGCATCGCTTGATGAAAAAGCTTCCGAACTGAGGCAAGAGGAAGAAGGCCTTAAGAGCGGCGGCATGGCTTGGGAGGCGCTTCAGAAAAGCGGCTACTTCAGTGAACAAGAGCTAGCTGACCCAACAAACACTGCAGCAGCTGTCGCGTCTGAAGCCGCGAGCGCCAACCAGGGGGTCGATGACCACAACAAGATCACGTCCGAACGTCGATTAGTTTTTTTGCAGTGGCAAGCATTCCAGGCCGAATACGGTGACGGCACCTCTCCAGGAGCGCTGGCGGAAGACCTGGAGCAAGAGAAGACCGTGGCAGAGCAACAGTCGAAAGACGCGGAAGGCCGCCATGCTACCCAGAAGGACTTGGTCTCGGGATTGTCTCGGGAACACGAACAGGCTAGATCCACCGTAGAGCAACTTCGCCAAAGTCATTCCAAGGTGCTCCACCATCTCCCTGGCACCTACAAGTTCAAGGAGATGTTTGCGGGTGAACCTTCGGACGGGTTGGAGCAACTAGTTCGCAGCCAGCTAGATGATGCCAAAGCGAAGCACAAGCGTTGCTCTGAAGATATGGGAGCACTCTTTGGAGCAGTCAAAGCGCTCAATGTATTCAATCAAGCGTATCCAAACAGTGACCCGGCTCAGTGGCTCCGTGCGCGAGAAGATGCGCGAAAGGAATTGATAAACCAAAATGCAGCCACTCGCATGGCATTGGGACGTTCGCAGGAGTTGCTGCAGCGCGCCGACAAGCATTGGCAGACAGCCATTCCATTTGAGCTGCGCTTCTCGGGATCCTCGACTGACGGGTTGGAAGCGAACGTTCTGAACGAGCTCCAAAGAGCGCAAGCGTCGCTCGACCAAGATGAGTCTGCCCTGCGCTCCATTCAGCCTGACTTGGCGGCGATTGAGCAGTTTCAGCATCGCTTCCCCAACATGCATCCTAGTGAGTGGCTGGCAGACCGAGACCAGAAGTCGGCTCATGCGGCCGAGCAGATTTCTGCAAACGGGCCGCGATTGGAATCGTCACTTGCTCAGCACCAGGTCGTTTTGGAGCAGAGGGCTCAAGCTGAAGGATATGACACTTGGTTCTTGAATGAGGATCCATACGGCCTAGCGGGCAAGGTCGTAGCACAGTTGGAGTCAGCAAGACAGCGGCGAATTGATTTTGCCAAAGCCCTGACTCACATCCAGGCAGAGCTTGATGCTGTCGATGCGTTTAGGACCGAGGTTGCTGAGGTGGAGCCCGGTCTCTGGCTTGAACAATGGCGTGCATCTCGTTCTGACGTTGAGCATGCTCTGGCCGAGAAGCGCGGAGAATATGAGCGCGTCGCTGAGCGGCGCCGAATCCTCGATAAAGAGCCTGTAGTACCGAATGCAACGGCACGTGCTGCGACGGAAATAGCGGGGACTGCGGCTCAACCACTTTACGCTTTTATCGAGTCTCTAGAGCTCAATGAAGCTCGCAGGGAAGTGGTTCTATCGCTGTTCTCTGCTCTGATATTTGCTCCCGTGCTGTCCAACGTTGAAGCTGCTGCCGAGGTCGCTGTGCGATTGGCTGCAGCCGATATTGACGTGCCCGTATTGGTTGCCGGTCCGCTGGCCGAGTTTTGTCGCAGCGGATCAATTTCTTATCGAGATGGAGTGGCTGATAGCTGGCTAGTAGGAGTGAAGACCTGGCCGGTAGCTTGTCTGCTAGACCCTAATCTTCTTCTGCAAGAGCGCGCTCGCCTTAATTCTTTGCTCAGTGAGCTGCTGAGCCATATTGGCGACCTGAAGACAAGCTACGAGCGGTTCGTGGCGCAGGAGCTATTTGCTCGTATTGCCGCGCGGGCCCAGGACGCGATTGAGCGCGGGATCCCTGATCGCGGAAGTGAGCTCAAAGCCCAGATCCAGCGGATCGACGAGGCCCTCCCAGCACTTGCGAATCGTGCCTCTGATGATGCTCAGCGAACGATTGAGTCTCGGATTGTTGTCACCGAAGTATTAGGCCTGGAGTCCGGCGCTAGCTGGGATTCCATTCTGCACTCCATGGCTGAATTGGATAGCCGTATCCAGGAGCTTCAATCCTGTATCAGTGAGGCGCAAACTATTCTTGCCGAGCTTGAGCGAGATGTGGACCAGGAAGCTAATGCGGCCATCGCTGCGAAAGCCATTGGTGAAGGCAAACCGTCTCAGGCAGAACAGCTGTGCGGATCCATTGCCCGTCTTCGCTCTGCATTGCCCGGTTTTGAAGATAGGGTGACGGATGAAGCTAGGTCTTCTATTCGCGCCATGGCAAGCCTTCAGGACTTGCTTGGACTTGCTTCTCACGCCTCCTGGCAGATCGTTTTGGAAGCACGGTCCAAGGTTGAGGAAGAGCAGGCCGTCCAGGAGGCAAAGCTCAAGGAAATTTTCCAATCGATCGAGGAGTTGAACCAGTCTTCATCGATTGAGTCCTTCGCACGCGAGGCAGCCGCGGCCATCGAAAGCGGAGTTCCTGAGCGACATACCGCATTGGTGTCGCTGAACATTGATCTTGGCCAAAGGATGCCTCTGCTTGAGGCGCGAGCTTCGTTCGATGCACTTACGTCCATTCGAGCCATGTGTGCTGTAGAGCAGGAGCTGCAGGGCAGATCGATTGATGAGTTGAGTCTTGCGATTGAAGCGGCGGATACCAAGCAAGGCGACCTCTCTGACGATCTCGCTACCAACCAGACATTACTCCAGGAGCTGGAACAACTGGGCAAAAAATGCCGGGAAAGACTTCTCCAAGCCTATTCACAGTACCACCAGATTGATGACCTCAGAGGTCTCCAAGCCTTCGCAGATCACACGGAATATGGGCCCGACTTCATGAGTAGGGCTGACGATACAAGCGTCCACCTTGAGCGTGCGCGAGACCATGCTCAGCGCAGAGCTGCGTTCGATTTTCAGGGCGTGACGCAGTTTGTGGACAGCGGAGGAAGCGCTCGCCTGACGTCAATTCAGACGGAATTGGGGCAGGGAGAAAAGCGCCGGCTAGACATTGCCGAGGTGCTTAAGACCAATCTGACTACGCATGAACAACTACGGCAGGCCCAGGATCCGCTTCGAAGAGCTGCTCAGATCATTGACGAGTCAATTATACGAGTGCGACGTAGCTACCTAGAGCGCAAGAAAGTGATACCTGACGCCATCGCTCTGAGCCCCGAACAGCTCCGCAGCCACGAGCTTTATCAGGCGTTTCATCCTAAAGGCGATTTCTTGCTCATGGACCTCGCGCGCAGCATGGATCAAGCCTGTGAAAGACTAACGTCGGAGGAGGCTGAGCAGTTGCAGCAACGCTACAAAGATGCTGACCAGAATCTCCAGCGTCATACGGAGAATTTCATTAAGCTTATCGACAAGGCGCTGGGCGACTCTTACCTCAAGTTGCCTGAGGTGGCACGCACGCAGCTACGGCAAGCGCGACAAAATCCATCGTTAGTCACTGCGATGCTACAAGCGACCCAGGTGTCTTACACTGAGAACCTGAAGGTCAACACGATTGCTGATAATCACCTTACTGAGGAGCGTGCTGGACTCAGCAGCTGGCTTACAAACTTCACGCTACGCCTGCCCGACAACCTTAAGACATTGCGAAGTATCTTCTCCCCCAAGGTGGACCCAGTCTCCAAGACTGTCCTTCGGGCTGGGTTCATCATCGAGGCAAAGGTTATCGATTCAGAGGGAATCCAGGCGTTGATCGAATCGATCATCCAGGATGTAGAGGATTACGAGGCAAATGATCAGGCTAAGGAGTCCTTCGTAAGGGATACCCTGAAGCGCTCGTTGAGAGACAATATCCGCGAGAACTTCTATCGGAAAGTCATCGTCAGCCCGCGCATCTATCTCGTTCTGCCCGCGATGAGTGCGGTAACTCTCGAGATGGAACGCAACATGGCAAGCTCCGGCCAGGGCATCGCAATCACCTTCCTGTGGATCTTGCGGCTTTCTGAGTTCATCAGTGAGCGAGAAATCCGTCGACAAACCGTTGGGCGTGCACAACGTAAGCGGATGCGCGATAGGTCCACAGGCTTCACCATTCTGGACGGTGCCTTCTCGCACCTGTCTTCGAAAAACTTGATCGCCGAAACCTTGAAGGGGATCGAGGATACGACGGGCCGCTTCCAACTGATTGTCACTGTCCACGATCCGGCCTACCAGAATGACTTCAACCGGTTCCCGGCCCTGGTTGTAGCGAGAGAGATGCAGGGGCATTACATGCGCGCCTGGTCTCACCTGAATGAAATAGGAGAAACAGATGCTTTAGGTCAGAACAGCCTTGCTACCTTCCAAGCCATACGGGTGTTACGACCAGCCTCAACGGAGGATAGTCGGTGAGCATTGATGACCGGTTGCCGGAGCTACAAGATGCAATCTGGAAACGACTTGGGAAAGGGTCTTTTCTGAGGCCAACTGGGTTACTGGAAAAGCTTGGTAAAGACCTGGGAATTCACCCCGACGACGTCCGGCGTGGATTTATTCGTCTCAAGGAGCAGGGGTGGTTGGGAAACGTGGCATCCAATGGAATTCCGCTCGGCCAGGTCAGTATCCTGACTCCGAAGCCAGCGGAAGCTGAACCAGCATCGCTATTAGCTTGGCGCTCGGCGTTACAGCGCTGTGCCTTGGATGAGGGGGCCAAGGCTCTGCTCGAGACAATACATTTGGTGACTGATGGATTGTCTCCAGAGATGTTGGAACGTTTGGCGGCCGGACTTGGCCACTTGCGAAACGAGCTTAACCAACCCTCAACAGAGTCGATGTTTGTCATTAGCTCCAAGCACCTACTTGGGTCATCAAAAGTCATCGGCAAACTTCCGGCAGCTACGTTGCGACAGTTCTGCCCCTCCCTGTTCGCCCAACCAGATCGCATTCCATATGTGGTGACTGCTGGTCCCGCGATGCCAGAGCGAGTCGTGCTGATTGAGAATCCTTGGGCATTTGAGCGCGCCATTGAGGCGGGCCTGGCGAGGCGTCACGCATTGATTGCCACTTTTGGCTATGGGCTGTCCAAGAGCGGTGATGCCTATGGCAAGCAGTTGCAGAACCTGCTTACAGGAAATTGGTCAGCCCTGATCCAATTGCGGAGAAATTCCGAAGTAGCAGAGATGAGTGAGTTGCTCACTCATCCTAGGATCGAGTTCTGGGGCGATTTCGACCTGGAAGCGTTTCGGATATACCGGAGTCTGCTTAAGCGCATTCCGCAGCTTGTTCTTAGTCCTCTTTACGGGCCACTGCACTCCCTCCTTCAGGCAGGCAAAGGACATGAGTATCATCAGATCACTGGTAAGGAGGGACAGGCTCCTTTAAGCGCCGATGAGTTTGCGGACCTGCCAGAGATCCAACAACTTGCGGAACTGTGCGCCAAATGCGGCTTGGATCAGGAGTGTCTCTCGCTGCAAGAAATTGCCGCCCATGGCGAATCCGAACACCAATTTCCATGCTAAGTGGTGGAGAATGAAGCAGTGAAAGTCGAAGCTCAAGAGTGATCTCAAGCAGAATCCATGTCTAGTGAACCTGGATCTGTCTTTTCGGTGGACCCATCCCTGTTGATCCTGACACCGCCGGCTTGATGATCGTTCGTCCGATTGGCTATGGGCAGAATTCAATAGCCTTGCTTAGAATTACCCCTTTTTCCGCTCTTGAAACACCCCAAAAACAAGTCCAGAATTGAGTCTTTTCCTGCTTCGGCAAGAAAAGAAACCCCTTAGATTTCAATGGGTCGGACGCTAGATGCGAGTCTCGTTTCCCGCTCCAAGCATTAAAAAATGGACCTCTGAAAAGAGGTCCATTTTTTTTCGTCCAGGCTTTCGCCCGACGGGCGCCAACGTGACGGTCGTCAGCCGCAAGCGCGAGAACGTCGATGCCGCGTGCTCAGCATTGAAACAATTGGGTGGCCAGGTATTGGGCGTATATGCGGATGTCCGCGATGTTGACTCTGTAGGCCAGGCGATGACTACGACGGTGGCGGAGTTAGGCAGCATTGATGTGCTCATCTTGGGGGCCGCCGGCAATTTTCTCTGCGAAGCGAAAGACATGTCGTCCAACGGTTTCACGGTGGTGGTCGATATCGATCTCAACGGTACGTTCAACGTCATGCGGCAAGCTTTAGCGCACATGCGAAAACCTGATGGTGTTTTTACTGAGCAGGATCGAACAGCGCAAGGCTTTAACGACAGCCGAAAAATGCCGGACCTGGTTCAACCAATTGTTTCGCTATGCGCTGGTGAAGATCGAGTAACACATTTAACGTGTCTGGGCGGCTGCTGTGCGCGGCAGGAGGTCTGTGTATGATTAGCGGCACAGAAACCTTGGATTGGATATGGACAAGAGCACAAAAGCACTTCCGCCTGTGGGTCCCCTGGTGTTCTTCGAAGCGGTGGCCCGCACGGGCAGCTTCACGCTCGCAGCTGAGGAGCTGTTCATTACGCAAAGCGCCGTTAGCAAGCAGGTGAAGAAACTCGAAGATAATTTGGGTTTTCCGCTTTTCACCCGTAAGCATCGGGGCGTGGTTCTCACAGATCCTGGGCGGGAGTTGTACGAGGGTGTCCAGCCGGCGCTAGAGTCCTTTCGCGAGACAGTGCAACGTGTCCGAAAATGGTATGACCAGAACACAATTAGCGTCGTGTGCACTCACGCCGTAGCGCATTACTATCTCTTTCCCAAGCTGGCACATTTCCAGCAGCAGTTTCCCGACATTACAGTCAACGTAGTGGCGACCAACCAGCTCACCGCTTCGTCATGCCTGAACCAGGATTTTGGCATTTTGTATGGCGCCGGTGAGTGGTCAGGACTTTCTAGTGTGAAGCTATTTGACGAGATCGTTTACCCGATCTGTAGCGCGACTTATCCCGTGGAGCATGTGAAAACAGTTGATGATCTTTTGAAGCTTCCCCTCATTCAGATTGACAACGAGGGGTGGGATATCATGAACTGGAATGACTGGCTGGGAAGGTTTGGCAAGGCGTTCAAACCCTCTGGCAAGGTAATTACCTACAATCAGGTCACCTTGGCGCTGAACGCCGCGGAACGAGGGCTCGGGGTGGCTTTGGGTTGGGAGTTCATGGCTCGGGATATGATCGAGAAAGGGGCTGTGAAGCCTTTAAAAGATTTCGAGTTGAAAACTGGTTTCTCCGATTATCTGGTCCACTCGAACAAGGCGAAGCTCTCAAATGCCTGCAAGATTTTCGAAGAGTGGCTACTTCAGTCAACCGCTGACGACCGATAGCTCTCGGGCCATGTCAGCGGTTGGACCTGGTGCTTACTCCGTGACGTAGGCGAATGCCTGAACTTCAACGACGTATCCGCCTGCGACCAAGGCGCTTTCTACACAAGCACGCACGGGTTTAGGTCGACCTTCCAGCCACTTCTCGTACACAGCGTTGAAGGTTTCAAACTGATTGATGTCGGTCAGCCAGACCTGTATCCGTACCAGGTTGTCGAGCGAGGCCCCTACTTCTTCGAGAAGGCTGGTTACCTTGCCCAACACTTCCAGGGATTGCTCCTCCAGAGAGACCGAGGTGTTGGTGGCCACCTGACCTGCCGTTTCTACCATGTTGCCGTAACGCACGATCTGCGCCATGAGGTGATTCTCGTGAAGACGTTTGATCATTCGATCCTCTGAATGTTGGAGTGAGTGTTTGGTTCTGCCCTTGAAAAGCAGTCAAGGTATAGACGGCGCCGCGCCGAATGGTCGAGGCAGCGTCCGGCTGTGGTGAGTCAGATATCGCCGCCGGCGCTGCTGGACTCATGCTTGAGACGAATCCCCGCACCGATTCCCTTCAGCGGATCTGGCGGTACCCAGGAGGGGTTGCTATTCGTGAAAATGAAGTCCAGCGCTTCGCTCTTCATGCCGCTGATGTGTTCGGCCATGTAGTAGCCAAGGTACGTTCCCTTGGCCACACCGACTCCATTGCAACCCACGATGGTGTAGACCCCTTCTTCGGACTTCTTGAAGACCGACTGGTGGTTGAGAGTCATGCACAACATGCCACCCCAGGTGTATTCGAAGACCTTTTGCTTCAGGAATGGGAAGCGCGCTTCAAACGAGCATCGATGCTGCTGCCATGCCATTTCCAGACCTTCGGCATTGCTGGTCAGGCTCCGCTCGTAGTTGAGCGAGTTACGCACAAAAATGCGATGGTCAGGCGTGAAGCGCACAGTGGTTCCGGCCGGGTGGGCTGAGGTCGTGCCCCACGGCTCCACGCCGTCGAAATACTTCTTCAGCTCATCCGGTGTCAGCGGCTCAGTGAGGCTTGCATATGTAAAGATTGGAGCCAGTCTGTTCTGCAAGTGACCGAACTCTTCGTTGAACGAGCTGGTGGTCTGAACCACTGTTTGGGCCTGAATCGAACCGCCCAGAAAGTTGAGCTTGTGAGTGGGGCCGTATTCACAGCTCAGCACCGGGCTGTTTTCGAACAAGGTCACTGTCTTGGGCAGTGCAATCGCAAGCCCCCTGATCAGTGAAGATGGGTTGATCAGAATGTTGCCGGGGGTGTAGACGGCCATGCGGTAGTAATCGGTGCCCAGCCGCTTTTTGAGTGCGGCGCCCTCGAAAACTTCGTATTCAAAGCCCGACACCTTCAGGGTTTCGATGAAGTGCTCCAGGCCCGAAATGTTGCTCTTCTCATGTGCCGACATGTACTTGCCGGCGTTCTGCCAAGCGCAGTCGATGGCGTGTTTGTCCTTGAAAGAGCGCAAGCGTTCGATGGCGAAGGTGTTCAGCTTGTACAGTTTCTGGTCGTGTTCCAGATTGGTTTTACCACCATCCAAGTTGTGAGGCACATCGATCACGAAGCCGGCGTTGCGCCCTGATGTTCCTTGGCCTACACCCAGCGCATCGACCAGCGCAATACTGGCGTTCGGGTGAAGCTCAGCCAGACGCTGAGCCACAGCGACACCGGTATAGCCCGCGCCGATCACGGCGAAGTCGAAATTGTGGTTGCCTTTGAGACGCTCTCCGAGCTTTTTCCCGAACGAGGGTGATGTCTCATACCACCCGAGATTTCCATCAACTATGGGGAATTTACTGATTTTTTGCATAACGGCCTCCAACGACGTGATTGCAAGCATCCTGCAATCAGTGCTGGTCAGCTAACGAAAAAACGGCATCCTGCCATTCCAAGTACTCATGCGAATCGCTGTTTAGATTTCTGAAGCAGATTGCAAATTTCTCTCGGTTAGGTGTAACCACCTATTTGCTCGGTGCAGAGTTATCGCATTCCAATCGGGAATATTTGGATTCCAACATATCCGTTGTTCTCGTGTATTCGATGCTCGATAGTCTGTGCACCTGCAATTCGATTTAGTCATCACAGGGCTGGGCATCGCGGCTCCTGACGGATGAGTACTGCCAATATTCCAGTGAATGAGCCGCTCGGCTCTTGAGGCCCTTAATGAGCAAGATAATCCTGACACTCGTTTGTAACGATCAAAAAGGGATAGTTGCAGCCGTCGGCACCTGCGTCTCCGGCCAGTCGGGCAACATCGTTGAATGCGGGCAGTATGTTGATCCTGAAAACAGCCGGTTCTTCATGCGTGTCTGTGTCGAGCTTGGAGATGGCATAACCCTCACGAACTTTCAGGAAGCCTTTACTCCGGTGGCAAAAGCGTACGGCATGGAGTGGCATATCCACGATGCCAACGTGAAGCCTCGCGTGATGATCATGGTTTCGCAGCTTGGTCATTGCCTTAATGATTTGCTGTACCGACACAGCATCAATCAGTTACCGATGGACGTGGTTTCCGTGGTTTCCAACCACGAGTATTTCCGGCGCAGGGCAGAGCATGAAGGACTCGATTTCCACTTCCTGCCGATCACCTCAGAGAACAAGCAGGCGCAGGAAGCGAAGGTTCTGGAAATGGTGCGTGAGCAGAAGATCGACTTGGTGATCCTTGCCCGCTACATGCAGATCCTGAGCGACGACCTGTCGAAGGCCTTGGCCGGCCATGTGATCAATATCCATCACTCTTTCCTGCCGAGTTTCAAGGGCGCACGTCCCTACCATCAGGCCCACAAGCGTGGAGTGAAGCTGATAGGTGCCACAGCGCATTACGTGACCGCTGACCTGGACGAGGGGCCGATCATCGAGCAGAACGTGCAGCGCATTGATCACGCGGCCACAGCTGACGACCTGGTGGCCATCGGGCGAGATACCGAGTGTCAGGTTCTAGCGCGGGCTGTAAAACTTCACATCGAACATAGGATTCTGCTAAATGACGACCGCACAGTCATCTTCCACTAACCCGCTTCAGGTGATCAGCAGCAAAGCCATCGTCAAGCGCATCCTGGGTGCGGTTCAGGAGTCTGTCGAGCGGCACGCCGTTTCGCCTGGTCTGGCGGTGATCCTGGTGGGCAGCGACCCGGCCAGTCAAGTTTACGTGCGCAACAAGACGGTTCAGGCTACAGCCTGCGGCTTTAATTCGCGCCAGTTCGATCTGCCTGCCACGACATCTGAAGCAGAGTTGCTGGCACTGATCGAGTCAATGAACGTCGACGAGGACATCCACGGAATTCTCGTCCAGCTTCCGCTGCCGGGCCACCTGAACGAGGTGAAGGTCACTCAGGCTATTCGGCCTTCGAAGGACGTGGATGGTTTCCACCATATTAACGTGGGTCGGCTCAACGCCGGAGTCATGGACGGGACGTTGGTTCCGTGCACGCCGGCGGGTGCGCTCATTCTGATACAGGAAGCGCTTGGTAACGATCTGTCGGGTAAGCATGCGGTCATTGTCGGTCGATCCAACATCGTGGGTAAACCCATGGCCAGCTTGCTCCTCCAGCAAAACTGTACCGTCTCGGTCGTGCATAGCAAAACCGCCGATCCTGGTGCGATTGCTCGCCATGCCGACATTCTCGTGGTCGCGGCAGGTGTGCCTGAACTTGTGACTGAGGACTGGGTGAAACCTGGTGCAGTAGTTATTGACGTGGGCATCAACCGTGTCGTGACCGAGAACGGGCTGGTCCGCCTGGTCGGTGATGTGAACTTTGACGCCGTTTCTACCCTCGCCCACGCCATCACCCCCGTTCCCGGCGGCGTGGGGCCTATGACAATCGCCATGCTCATGCGCAACACCTTGGAGGCTGCTCTGAACCAGACCAGACGGTGACGTCCGACCGTTAGAAATTTCCGCGTGCAGAAACATACATCAGGCTGTCCCGCTCAGGGCAGCTCATTCGAGCCACACATCAACAACAATAAGGTGTAGCCATGTCCACTACAGTGTCTGAACAAGGTGCGCTCGCGCACGGCTTCAAGCAGCGACATATCACCATGCTCTCCATTGCGGGGGTAATCGGCGCAGGTTTATTCATCGGCTCCGGCCACGCCATTGCCGCAGCAGGGCCTGCGGCTATTCTGGCCTATGTCATGGCCGGCGCTCTGGTAGTCCTAGTGATGCGCATGTTGGGGGAAATGGCCGTAGCCTCTCCCGATACTGGATCTTTTTCCACGTATGCAGATCGTGCCATTGGGCCCTGGGCCGGCTTCACCATCGGTTGGTTGTACTGGTGGTTCTGGGTGCTGGTGATTCCGCTCGAAGCCATTGCCGCCGCTGCGGTTCTCAACACCTGGTTTCCCGGCATAGAAACCTGGGTGTTCGCATTCGGCATCACGGCGATCCTGACCATCACCAATCTGTTCAGCGTGGCCAAATACGGTGAGTTCGAGTTCTGGTTCGCCATGCTCAAGGTTATCGCGATCATTGCCTTCATCGTATTGGGGGCGATGGTCTTGTTCGATCTTATTCCGGATCGCAAGGTCAGTGGGCTCAGCACTCTTGTGGCTCAGAACGGCGGCTTCATGCCAAACGGCTTTGGGGCGGTGATCGGTGCTCTGCTCACCACTATGTTCAGCTTCATCGGTACCGAGGCGGTCACCATTGCAGCGGCAGAGTCTAAAGATCCCGCTCGCAACATCGCCAAGGCCACTCGCGCGGTGATCTGGCGGATTTGTCTGTTCTACTTGGTGTCGATATTCGTGATCATTTCAATCGTGGCATGGAACGACCCCTTGCTGCCGGTTCAGGGGTCATACCAGCGCGCCCTGGAAATCATGAGCATTCCGCACGCGAAGTTCATGATCGATATCGTTGTGCTGGTAGCGGTGTCCAGCTGTTTGAACTCGGCGATCTATATTTCGTCCCGCATGGTCTTCTCGCTGGCCAAGCGGGGTGATGCACCAGCTTTGATCAGCCTGGCCACTCGAAAGGGGGTTCCAGCCTTCGCAGTGATTGCTAGCACTGCAATCGGCTTGCTGACCACAGCCCTCAACTTCTTCGCGCCGTCGCAGGTATTTGGATTTCTGTTGGCTTCCTCGGGGGCTGTCGCACTGCTTGTGTACCTAGTGATCGCGGTGTGTCAACTTCGGATGCGCTACAAGCTGGAACATAGCAACACTCCAATCGCGCTAAAGATGTGGATGTTCCCGCTGCTAACCTGGCTGGTGATCGGCTTTATTGTGGCAGCCTTGACCACGATGGTGGTTTTGCCAGAACACCGCAGCGAAGTTACAGCTACTGGCCTGCTGACGGTGTTCACCATCGCCCTGGGACTCATCTCGCAGAAGCGACGTAAGAGCGCTTACCCATCCAGCTTGGGTGCTGTATCGAAGTGAGGAACTGATGTGCAAGGTGCCTGATTGACTTCAATTGGAGCACCTTTTATCAGCAGAGATAGGTGAGTTCGCCGAATTTTTCCCAACATTTCCATGCTGATCACCCTCTCTCGATACCTATCCTGAAACGAGCTTACGAGGTGCTTGTGTTCTGCGTGATGTTGCGCGACGGCTACGTCGGGGGGCATCAAGCGCTGACCGTCTCCACCAGATGCGCCATCAGCCACTGGCGGAAGCGGTTGACGCTTTGCCTGTTCGGGGCTCGACCTTGAGGTTCCAGCAGGCAGAACTGCGCGTCGGTACGCAGGATGGCTTGCGTTGGCCGCACGAGGTCGCCTGTTTGCAAGTGATTGCTGAGCAGGCCCGACCAGGCCAGGGCGATTCCCTGGCCAGCCAGCGCTGACTGGATCAGCATGGCGTAGCTGTTGATATTGATGCGCCGCCGAGGTTCTGGCGCTGGGTAACCAAGGCGTTGGAACCATTCTTTCCAGCCAATCCAGTCTCGGTGTTGGTCTTCCAGCCACAACCAGGTGCATCCACCCAATTGCTCCAGCGTTTCAATCCCTGGGTGCTGCGCCAGATAGGCGGGGCTGCATACCGGGTAAATCTCTTCGTTGAATAACGGCGTGACCTTCATGTTTTTCGGCGGTGTGCTGCAGTAATAAAGTGCCAGATCACAGTCCAGCCGGGAAAAATCACTGACTTGATCCGTGGCGATGATGCGCAGGTCAATCTCCTCATTCTGGCGCTGAAACTCCGAGACAAACGGCAGCAGCCACAACGACGCCATTGCCGTGCTGGTGACGACGGTGACCTGCTGCGCGCCTTGCCAGTGACGTACGTCTGCCGTGGCCTGGGCGATTTGCTGCAGCGTGTCGCGCACGCTTTCGTAATACTGGCTGCCGGTGGCGGTGAGGTTGATTTCGCGCGTCGTGCGGGTGAACAGCGCCGAGCCCAGATACTCTTCGAGCAAGCGTACCTGGCGGCTGATGGCGCCCTGGGTGACGTTCAGTTCGCGTGCCGCCACGGTGAAGCTCAAATGGCGGGCGGCGGCTTCGAACGCCACCAGGCTGTTGAGTGGCGGCAAGGGTTGCAGTTTCATCAGGCTCACTGTCTTGTAAGTTTTAAGCGCACAGAGATTGTGCAGAAGCTCGTGTGCAGTGACTACCTAATTAGTGAGGAAGGCTAAAGATCAAGGACCAGGTCCGAAGTGGGCTTGCTGCAGCAGAGCAAACGCAGGCCTTTGTCGATTTCCCGTTGCCTGATACCGCCGTTGTGATTCATCTCGACCGTACCTTGTAGCAGGGTGGTCTTGCAGGTGCCACAAACGCCCTGGCTGCAGGAGGAGGGCACGATGGCGCCGGCTTTCTTCGCGGCAGACAGCACTGTCTGATTGGCCGGCATGCTGAAGGTTTTTCCTGAACGCGACAGGGTCACCGTGAAGACGTCCTGCGGATTGAGCGAAACGGCCTGCTCGATCAGTGGTTCTTCATTCAGTGCGCCAATGTCGAAGCTTTCCTGATGGTAGTGGGCGAAATCGAACGCCGCTTCCCGGAGCAACGACTTGACCGCCTCCATGTAGCCCTGGGGACCGCAGGTAAAGATTTCCCGTTCCTTGTAGTCTGGCACTCGCTGGCTCAGCAACGGCAAATCGAGCCGGCCTATCGGCTGCTGCCATTGAGCGGTGTCGCCGAGACCTTCGCAGACACTGATGACCCTCAGCCCCGGCATGGCGGACTGCATGCGCATCAATTCAGCGTGGAAGATGATGTCGATAGGCGTACGGGCGCTGTGCACAAAAACGATGTCGAGGTTGCCGGCCATGTCGCAGGCGGCGCGGGTCATCGACATCAGGGGCGTTACGCCGGAGCCGGCGGACAGGTACAACAACTTGGCCGCAGGATGGCCGACCGGTGTAAAGCTGCCCGCCGGGCCGGACGCCTTCAGGCTGTCTCCGGGCTTGAGATGGTCATGCAGCCAGTTCGATACCGCACCCCCCGGCACGCGTTTGACGGTAATGGAAAACGCAAAGGGTCGGGTGGGGGAGGACGACAGGGTGTAGCAGCGTGCGATGGTCTGCCCGCCAATGACCGGTGAAATCGTGATGAATTGACCGGGCTCGAAGCTCAGGGCGCTGAAGTCCGCACAGCGAAAAACGAAAGTCTTTACGTCGTGGGTTTCCTGGCGTACAGCGCAGCATTGCAGGGTTTTCTGTTCACCGCTGTGCCATTGCGCGCCGAACGTGCCCCAAGTGGTCGGGTCGGTAAAACGTTGCACCACGCTGGTGGGTGCAGGGCGCGTCGGGTTTTTGTAAGTCGTCATGTTCATTCCTCACACGCCATGGGCGGCCAGGCGCGCCGCGTACCAGCGAGAGAACTGGTCGACATAGGTTTCGGTAAAGGCCGAGAACGGCCCGGGCGTGTAGGCCGGGTCCTGGGTGCCGCTGTGGGTGATGCCGACGAGGCTGGCGTCCTGCAGGTTGGTCGCAACCCAGACTTCGGTCAGCTTATCCACCTGGTAGTCGATGCCTTCGATGGCATCGGCATGGACCAGCCATTTGGTGCGCACCAGGGTTTTATCGGGCGCGAGCGGAATGATGTAGGAAACCACGGCATGATCGCTCATGACATGGGTCCACGAGTTGTGTGTCCAAAGATGCACGTCGCCCAAGTCACGACGGGTGAGGTCGCCAAACAGCCGGGTGCACGCCACGCGGGTGTCCAGGGTCTGGGATTCGCCGGTACCGGCAATGGCCAGTCGCTGCGAGCGGAACTGGGTCACGGCGTCTTCATCCAGGTGTTCAACCGCATCGCAGAGGTAGCCTTCGCGTTCCCAGTTGTCCTTGGTATCGGCATTGCGGCGGTGATACTCCGCCAGTGCCTGGAGTGAATCCTCCCCCAGCCCATCGGTGCAGAAACCGAAATCTTCGGGCAGGAACGACGCCGTCAATTCCGGGTGGGTGGCCGCGCAGTGATAACACTCGCGGTTATTTTCGATCACCAGTTTCCAGTTTCCGTTCTCGATGATTTCCGATTCGTAGGCGATCTTTGAATGGGCGAGGTCATATTGGGCGAAACGCGGCGTCATGACCTGGTCAAGGTACACGATGTCTTCTGGCGGTTCGTCGCCCAGGCAGACAAAAACGTGGGTGCCGATGACCCGAGTGTGCACAGGGGTCAGGCTTTTGCATTTCGGGTCGAAGTCCTGGCCCATGTGTGCCGTATGTTTCAGGCTTCCATCAAGGTCGTAGCTCCACTGGTGGTAGGGGCAGACCAGCATACCGACCGTCGACTTGCCGGCCTGTTTCAAACGAGCCCCGCGGTGACGGCAGACATTGCGAAACGCCTGCACGTGCTCGTCATCGTCGCGCACCAGGAGGATGGAAGATTTGCCAATGTCGACGGTCGAGACATCGCCGGGTTCGGGGATGTCGCTGGTGACACCCACCAGAATCCAATGTTTGGTGAAGAAGACTTCGACGTCGGTTTCAAAAATATCCTGGCGACCAAACAAACCGCCTGGCATGCCATGACCGGGCGTGCGGTCGGACAGGAGTTCACGATGGGTCTTCACGGCATTGATTGTCATTATAGGTCTCGCTCACATTCAAGTTGATCAGGCGGCGAATACAGTTTGGAAAGGTGGAATATGACCGTCAATGCGCTTTATTTTCACGCACGCATAACTTTGCGTTATGCGTGAAAGTTGAATTTAAAATGTTGATTATCAGTGGGTTAGATAACTGTCATCGCGCAGCCAATCGACCAGCGCCTGGGTAATGGGCTCAACTTTTCGACCGCTCGGAATAACCAGGTAATAAGCGTCTTTTGGCTTGACCACGTAGGGCGTAATTCTGATCAGCTCACCACTGTTGAGCCGGTGTGCGATCAGCCGACTCCATCCCAGTGCGATGCCATGGCCTTGAACGGCCGCCTGGATCGCATCGTTGTAGGAACTGCAGCGAAATGAATAATTAAGCTTGGGGCGCATATCCCCGAGTTCCCGGCACCAACGGTTCCAAGTCATCCAGCCTTCAAGAGTTGAGTCCGAGTCAATCAGCGCCGTGTCCAGAAAGTCGGTAATGGATGAAGGCGCCGGGTTGGTGGCGAGCCAGGCTGGCGAGCAAACGGGAAACACTTCTTCATCGAACAGGAAAACCGAACTGCCATCCTCCCATTTTCCATTGCCGAAACGGATGGCCAGGTCGACGTCATCCCGGTATGAACTTGGCGAGACCTGCTGCGTCATCAAGCGCAATTTCAATTTCGGCTGCAGGGTGCGCAGAGCGATCAATCTGGGGAGTATTCTCAAGTGAGAAAACGCCTCCGTACAGGCTATGGTGATCTCCTGTTCACCAATGCCCTCGGCAATTTTGTCGAAGACACTGGCCATGCGATGAATGGATTCGGCGACGACCAGGTGCAGGATATAACCTTCGTGGGTCAACTTGATTGCCCGATGAAGCCGATGGAACAGCTTGGTCCCGAGGGTATCTTCCAATAATCGGATTTGTTTGCTGACGGCCGCTTGGGTCACGCCCAGCTCTTGGGCAGCCAGGGTGAAACTGGCCAGCCGCGCCACGGCTTCGAATTCCAGCAACGCCGTCATCGACGGTATCAGCCGCCGATAGCCCTTGACCTTTTTATCGATATCGCTGGGTTGCATAGGTGTGTTCCAACGCCGTTAGCGGAAAAATCAGGCCACCGAAGATTCTCTTGCAGGCTCGGAAGGCACAGGGTGCGACAGGTTGTGCCCCAGCAGTGCCCGGTACAGTTCGCCGTCACCCAAGATACCCAGGACGATACCGGTCTCGTCCCGCACGATCAGGGGATGGCCCGTTTCGTAGCGAATCTGCAGGGCGTCGCGCATGGTGGTCTCCGGTGGCACGCAAGTCGGTTGTCGAGCCAAGGTCTCGATCCGCTCGGTCGGACGCCATGATTGGACGTGTGCGGTTGTGGCGCTTTTTCGAATGCTGGTCAAATGACACTGCGGGTTCACCACCATCCATAGGTTTTGAGCCGTATCTAGGCAATATTCGTCGCGGGCGAAAACGCACTGGTCCAGCGGTGTCATCAAGCTTTTCGCACACAGCACATTCAATGGGTTGGTGTGGGCGACGAAGTTACGCACGTAGTCGTCGGCCGGGTTCAGCACGATCTCTTCGGGCTTGCTGTACTGGATGATCTTGCCGTCCTTCATGATCGCGATACGGCTGCCCA
>NZ_JBMDJD010000029.1:0-76139 GCF_057809015.1 Pseudomonas sp. FG6 | reverse complement strand
ACCGACGACCTTCGGGTTATGAGCCCGACGAGCTACCAGGCTGCTCCATCCCGCGTCTGTGAGGTGGCATTCTACAGAGGATCGCGAGACTGTCAACCCCAGGGCAAGAAAAACCTGTTCAGCTTCAAGTGCTTAGCCTGAAGCCGGGACGTTGTGATGGCGCTGTGAAGCAAGCAGGGCAAGGGTTTGCGCTCTATTGGACGAGGCGCGACGATTGAAGAAATAAATTCTTCGTAGGCTTTTTTCCTCATCATTGAAGGATCTTTCAAACTACTGGTGCTATATACAGGTGCGGGTGAGATACTGGCGACCCGATCTGCCGCGCATGCCGCTTTTCCCATGACACAACGCAAGATCATCCACGTCGACTGTGACTGCTTCTACGCCGCTATCGAGATGCGCGATGACCCGCGGTTGGCCGGTAAGCCCCTCGCGGTGGGAGGCTCGGCGGACCGACGCGGTGTGGTTGCCACCTGTAACTACGAAGCACGGGCCTACGGGGTGCGCTCGGCCATGTCCTCCGGCCACGCCTTGAAGCTCTGTCCGGACCTGACCATCGTGCGGCCGCGAATGGACGCCTATCGGGAAGCTTCGAAGGAAATTCATACGATTTTCAGCGATTACACCGATTTGATTGAACCGCTGTCGCTGGACGAGGCCTACCTGGACGTTTCCGCCAGCGCTCATTTTGGTGGCAGCGCCACCCGCATCGCCCAGGATATCCGCCGGCGCGTGTCCAACCAGCTGCATATCACGGTGTCTGCCGGCGTCGCGCCGAACAAGTTCCTGGCCAAGATTGCCAGCGACTGGAAAAAGCCCAACGGCTTGTTCGTCATCACGCCGGACCAGGTCGAGGATTTTGTCGCAGCCCTGTCGGTGAGCAAGCTCCATGGCGTCGGCAAAGTCACCGCCGACAAGTTGAATCGGCTTGGCATTGGCGATTGCCTGCAATTGCGCGAGTGGGACAAGCTGGCGTTGGTGCGCGAATTCGGCAGTTTCGGTGAGCGGCTCTGGAGCCTGGCCCGCGGGATCGACGAGCGCCTGGTGCATAACGATAGCCGGCGACAGTCCATCAGCGTGGAAAACACCTACGACGTCGACTTGCCCGACCTGGCGAGCTGCCTCGAAAAACTGCCGGAGTTGATGCAAACCCTGAGTGGGCGCATGGCGCGGATCGACAGCAGTTATCGACCCGGCAAGCCGTTTGTCAAAGTGAAATTCCATGACTTCACCCAGACCACGCTGGAGCAGGCCGGGGCAGGGCGGGACTTGGGCAGTTACCAGTTGTTATTGACCCAGGCATTCAACCGGGGCGCAAAGCCGGTGCGGTTGCTGGGGATAGGTGTACGGCTGGAGGATCTGCGCGGTGGGTTCGAGCAGTTGGAGTTGTTTGAGCGGTGAGGCTGCTGTTGGTCGCGAGGACATCCTGTGGGAGCAACTTTGCTCCCACAAGCCTTGTTCCACACAGTATTCTGGGGGGGCTCAGTGAGCGCCAGGATCCGCCACTAACCGCCCGCCATCCTTGGTCAGCGCCTTCATGAACTCGGCTTGCAGCTCCGGGTCATTGCGGGTCAGTTCGATCAGGCTCTGTTCCAGCTCGCTGGCTTCTTCTTCCAGCCCCAGTTGCGACAGGCGCTTGACCCGGTGGACCCACTGGCTCACTTCGTCGTCTTCCAGGTCGTCGTAGATCAGGGTGTGGGCTTCCACCAGCTTGCTGCGCAAGGTGCTGCTGATACTCAGGGACGAGTCGGTGTGCACCTCGTCCTGGGCGTCCGTCACGCTGATCTGCAATTTGCCGAACTGGCTCAGGTCCTGCTCGGCGAACGGGCTCTCCAGCAGGTTCAGGCGTAACACGCCATTGCGATCGGTGCTCAGCTCGAATGTCTGCCGTGCGGCCTTGACCTCTACCGGGCGCTCACTCCAGGGCAGGCTCGAGTGTTCCGTGCGCTTGTCGCGCTGGACCTCGTCAATGCCTGCCAGGTTCTGCTGGGCGCGACCGTGAGAGGGCGCGTTCATGAACGGGTTGAGCCCGGCGACGCCGTAGCTGAGCCAGTCACGGGTCATGCTGTCCGGCAGGTTGCCGAGGGCGAACACGTTAGCCACGTTCGCGCCGACGCCGGCCACCACGGCCACCGCGCCGAGCGGGATCTCGTAGAGTTCCCGCCAGGGTTGGTAAGGTGTGTAGCGATCGTAATGACGGGTGACTTCGAACTCGGTGACCTCGAAGGTCTTCTGTTCGTTGATCCGTACCCGACGTTGCGGCAAGTCGAGCACCTTGGGTTCACCCACGTCGATCTGCAGGCTATGGTCGATCAGTTTGCGCTCGACCCGCTCTTCGTGCTCGCTGCGCTGCGACATGTGGTTGGCACAGCCGCTGACCAGCAGGGCGCCGCACAGCGCGGCGCCCCCGAGGCCTAAGGTGTTTCGCTTGAACATGACGTCTCTATCTGGTGTCAGCGGCGGATACGGGCCTGGAGGAAAGACAGCACATCGGCAACCGGCAGCGCTTGCGGCTCGGCCTCGGTGCGGCTCTTGTATTCCAGATTGCCTTCGGCCAGGCCACGGTCACTGACGACGATCCGATGCGGGATGCCGATCAGCTCCATGTCGGCGAACTTGATGCCCGGGCTGGTTTTCTTGTCGCGGTCGTCGAGCAGCACTTCGAAGCCGGCGGCCGTCAGTTCGGCGTAGAGCTTGTCGGTTGCTTCGCGAACCAGGTCGGTTTCGTAGCGCAGCGGTACCAGGGCGATCTGGAACGGCGCCAGGGTGTCGCTCCAGATAATGCCTTTCTCGTCGTTGTTCTGCTCGATGGCGGCCGCTACCACGCGGGAGACGCCAATGCCGTAGCAGCCCATTTCCAGGGTGACCGGCTTGCCGCTCTCGCCCAGCACTTCGCATTTCATCGCCTTGCTGTACTTGTTGCCCAGCTGGAAGATGTGCCCGACTTCGATGCCGCGCTTGATTTCCAGGACGCCCTTGCCGTCCGGGCTCGGGTCGCCGGCCACGACGTTGCGCAGGTCCGCGATGGTCGGGACCGGCAGGTCGCGCTCCCAGTTCACGCCGAAGTAGTGCTTGTCGTCGATGTTGGCACCGATGGCGAAGTCGCTCATCAGCGCTACCGAGCGGTCGATGATGATCGGCAACGGCAGGTTCAGCGGGCCGAGGGAACCGGCGCCGGCGCCAATGGCGTCGCGCAGTTCGGCATCGGAGGCCATGACCAGCGGGCTGGCAACGCCTGGCTGGTTGGCGGCCTTGATTTCGTTCAGTTCATGATCGCCGCGTACGATCAGGGCGATCAGCTTGCCCGCTTCCTCGGCGTGGACGATCAGGGTCTTGATGGTGCGTTCGATCGGCAGGTCGTAGCCTTCCACCAGTTGGGCGATGGTCTTGGCGTTCGGGGTGTCGACCAGGCGCAAGGCTTCGGTCGGCGCCGGACGGGAGGTTTCCCGTGGCACGGCTTCGGCTTTCTCGATGTTCGCGGCGTAGTCGGAGCCGTTGCTGAAGACAATGTCGTCTTCGCCGGATTCGGCCAGTACGTGGAACTCGTGGGACCCAGCACCGCCGATGGAGCCGTTGTCGGCTTCGACCGGGCGGAATTTCAGGCCCAGGCGCGTGAACACGTTGCAGTACGCCTCGTGCATGCGGTCGTAGGTCACCTGCAGCGACGCCAGGTCGGCGTGGAACGAGTAGGCATCCTTCATGATGAATTCGCGACCGCGCATCAGGCCGAAGCGTGGACGGATCTCATCACGGAACTTGGTCTGGATCTGATACAGGTTGATGGGCAACTGCTTGTAGCTGCTCAGCTCGTTGCGCATCAGGTCGGTGATCACTTCTTCGTGGGTCGGGCCGGCGCAGAAATCACGACCATGGCGGTCCTTGATGCGCAGCAGCTCCGGGCCATACTCTTCCCAGCGCCCCGACTCCTGCCACAACTCGGCTGGCTGGGTGCCCGGCATCAACACTTCCAGGCAGCCAGCGGCATTCATTTCCTCGCGTACGATGGCTTCCACCTTGCGCATCACTCGCAAGCCCATCGGCAGCCAGGTGTACAGGCCCGAGGCGAGTTTGCGGATCATGCCGGCACGCAGCATCAGCTGGTGGCTGATCACGACGGCGTCGGAAGGCGTTTCTTTGAGTGTGGCGAGCAAAAATTGACTGGTGCGCATGGTTGGCCGTTGTCGGTTGCTGATGACGGGAAGTGACGGAGCATTGTACGGGCGAGATGCCCCGGCGTACAGGCGCGTGGCCCGTGGTCGGACGCAAGCGCCGGTTTCGTCGAGGTTTTCTGACGTTTCCTACGAGGTTTCCTGTGTTTCTTCTGCGGGCCGGGTCGGCGTCGTTTCCGTAGCGACGGTCGAGCCCTTGCGGCGATTTTCCTGATACCAGTGCAGGGCGATCAGGATCAGGGTCGGGACGCCGAGCAACGCGGTGATCAGGAAGAAGTTGTGGTAGCCGAATTTCTCCACCATGACCCCGGAATAGCCCCCGATCAAGCGGGGAAGCAGCAGCATGATCGAGCTGAGCAGGGCGTACTGGGTGGCGGAGAACTTCAGGTTGGTCAGACTCGACAGGTAGGCGACGAAGGCCGAGGTGGCCAGGCCGGAGCTGAAGTTGTCCAGGGAGATGGTGACGATCAGCATCTTCAGGTTGGCGCCCATGTCGGCCAGCATCAGGAACAGGATGTTGGTGGCAGCCGAGGCGACGCCGCCGATGAACAGGATCGGCAGGATGCCGAAGCGCACGATCAGCAGACCGCCCATGCCGGCGCCGACGAGAGTCATGATCAACCCGAAAATCTTGCTGATGCTGGCGATCTGGTCCTTGGTGAAACCCTGGTCGATGTAGAACACGTTGGCCATGACGCCCATGACCGTGTCGGACATCCGATAGGTTGCGATCAGCCCGAGCAGCAGCAGGGCCTGCCAGCGGTAACGCAGGATGAAGTCGTTGACGGGGGTCAGCACCGGTGCCAGTCCGCGCCGGCCCATGCCCGACAGGCACAGGGCGGTCAGCAGGATGTACAGGATGGCCCGCAGGAAGGCGCGGTCTTCGAGTAGCAGGTCAAGCAGGCTGACGCCTTCGAACAGGACGCTGGCGAAGTCGGTGTAATAGAGCTGGGTGAACATGGCCGGCACGGAGACCAGCAGCACGATAAGCACGAACACCGACGCCAGTTGGTGGACGAACTTATAGCGTCCGGCCTGCAGTTGGGTGCGCAACGGCACCGGCGGTTCGCGCATGAACAGCGAGGTCAGCAGCGCCGGGACCATCAGCACCCCGAACAGCAGGTACGTTCCGGTCCAGGCCGAGTGTTTATAGTTGAAGCCCGTGGAGCCGAACCCTTCGGCGAAGAACAGCGCGCCGGCCGTGGCCAGTAGCGCGGCGACGCGATAGCCGGACATGTAGCTGGCAGCGAGGGCAGCCTGGCGGGTGTTATCGACGATTTCCAGGCGGTAGGCGTCGACGGCGATGTCCTGGGTGGCCGAGGCAAAGGCCACGATCACGGCGATGGCGATCAACCAGGACAGGTGTTTTTGTGGGTCGCAGAAGCCCATCCCGACCAGGCCGAGGATCACCAGGGCCTGGGACAGCACCAGCCATGAACGGCGCCGTCCCAGTTTGCCCAGCAGGGGCAGGCGCCATTGGTCGAGCAGCGGCGACCAGACCCATTTAAAGGCGTAGGCCAGGCCGATCAGGCTCGCGTAGCCGATGGTTTCGCGGGCCACGCCGGCCTCACGCAACCAGACCGAAAGCGTGGAGAACACCAGCATGTACGGCAAGCCGGCGGCGAAGCCAAGCAGCAACAGCACGAGCGTCGAGGGACTGGCATAGGCGGCGAGGGCGGCGCGCCAGGTTTTACGGGGCATGGGCTGGAGTCTGCCTCAAAATTGCGAAAACAAAGCGCGCACTCTAACCGCTGTGCTCTACCGGGCGCCAGCCATGGCGCTGAATATCAACACGATTATTCAGGACACTGATTCCTTCCAGGCGCAGGCGTGCGCGCTGCTCGTCCCCCGAAACGCTTCCGGCAGGCAGGCTGATCCGACCGCCGGCAGCCAGGACCCGGTGCCAGGGCAGCTTGGTATCGTCGGGTAGCTGGCTGAGGGTCCGCCCGACCCAGCGCGCCGCGCGGCCCAGTCCGGCCATTTCGGCGAGTTGTCCATAGGTCACGACCTTGCCGGCGGGCACTTGCGCCAGGGTCAGGTAGAGCGTGGTGCGGCGGATCTGGGCGGCGCTCTCGGCGTCCGCAGGCGGCTGGGTCACATCGAAGATTCCTGGAAAAAGGACCGTCTGTAGATTAATGGCTGACCGGCTGGTTGAGAAATGAACTCATTCGAAATGCTCGGGTCAGTCGTTGCTCAGGTGTCGTCCTAGGATAATGCCGTCTTTTCACCGCAAACTTGAGCTCTTTGTACGCTTATGTTGTCCAGAACCCTGCTGTGCCTCGCCATTACCGGCGCCTCCATGCCCTTGCTTGCCGATACCGTCTGGTTGAAGAACGGTGACAAGCTCAGCGGCAAGATTACCGTGTTCGATGGCGGCAAGCTGCTGATCCAGACCGAATACGCTGGCGCGATTCCCGTCGACTGGAAACAGGTCAAGACCCTGGAAAGCGATCAGCAGCTGCTGGTCAAGCAGGACGCCTATACCGGCGAAAAAGCCAAGGCGTTGCACGCGGCCGAGGAGGGCAAGGTGACCCTCGCCAATGGCGATGCGCCCAAGACCGTCGAGCTGGCCAGTATCCAGCAGATCCTCAAGCCCAAGCCGGTGGTCGAGGACCTGGTCTGGAAAGGCAATGTCGACGCAGCGCTGGATTACCGGCGGGCGGAAAAAGACACCGACGATTATGACGTCGACTTCAAGACCTCGGCGCGTCATGGCCGCTGGCGGCACACCGCCGAGGGCGAATACAACCGTGAATTCCAGGACGATGTGGTGTCGACCGACAACTGGCGGCTGGAATATTCCCTCGATCGTTTCATCACCGACAAATGGTTCTGGCAGGGCCGTTTGAACTACAAGCGCGACAAGGTCGAAGACCTGGCCCGCCAGCGGGTGGTAGGGACCGGTCCTGGCTATCAGTTCTGGGATGATGAGTTGGGGGCGTTCTCGCTGGGTTCGCTGTTGAACCACACCGACTACGAATACCGCGATGGAGGCAAGGATAACTTCTATTCGGTGGCAGTGAAGTGGGACTACAACCGTTACCTGGTGGGCAAGCGGGTCGAGTTCTTTACCAGTGGCGAGGTGGGCAAGCCGCTGTCCGGCGTGGCGGAGTACGCCTACGACACTGAAATGGGGCTGCGCTACAAGGTGACCGACTGGGCATCGCTCAACCTCAAGGCCGAGAAAGATGTCATCGAAGGGAGCGAGGACAGCGACTTGAGCAAGACGCGCTATACGGCGGGGTTTGGGGTGACCTGGTAATTTCCCGCAAATTACAAGCCCTGTGGGAGCGGGCTTGCTCGCGAAAGCGGTGGGTCAGCAGTGTAAGGGTTGGCTGACACACCGCTTTCGCGAGCAAGCCCCACCGGATTGTTTTTGTGTGCTGGCAAAAATTGACAGGCACAAAAAAGCCCCGCTGTTGAGGGCGGGGCTTTTTACTAAAGCAAGGACAAGTTAGATAACTTGAACTTCTTCAGCTTGCATGCCTTTCTGACCGCGGGTAGCGATGAAAGAAACCTGTTGGCCTTCTTTCAGGCTTTTGAAGCCGTCGGATTGGATAGCTTTGAAGTGAACGAACAGGTCGTCACCGGATTGTGGAGTGATGAAGCCGAAGCCTTTTTCATCGTTGAACCACTTAACGGTACCGGTTTGGCGATTAGACATGGTGTAACTCCTTGAACAAAGATAACTGCGACTCAGGAAGAACCCTGGCCGAGACTGAGTGCAAAGAGCAGGAAAAATTCTTGTAGACGGTTGGATCGAAATTCAACATATCGTGTAGAGATTCTCAGTGACACAAGCAGCACAGTGGCGCCACCTTAACCCTTTTTCCAGAACGTGCCAATGGTCTTTGCGAAGGTTTCTCTTTTTTGGTGACTGACGGCGCAGGCACTGGCCGGCGGGACCGTAAACCATGGCGGATCGCTGAGATTTGCGTCCCGCGCTTTGAACCCGGACCCGCGCCCGGTAAGATGCCGGACGTATTTTTTCCACCTCGCATTCAGGAAACCCGCCATGAGCATCAAATCGGACAAGTGGATTCGCCGCATGGCGCAAGAGCACGGCATGATCGAGCCCTTCGTCGAGCGCCAGATGCGTGGCGAAGGCGCCGACCGGCTGATCTCCTTCGGCGTATCGAGCTACGGCTACGACGTGCGTTGCGCCGACGAGTTCAAGGTGTTCACCAACATCAACTCGGCCACCGTCGACCCGAAGAATTTCGATGAAAAGAGCTTCGTCGACATCAAGAGCGATGTTTGCATCATTCCGCCGAACTCCTTCGCCCTGGCCCGTACCGTCGAGTACTTCCGCATCCCGCGCAACGTGCTGACCATCTGCCTGGGCAAAAGCACTTATGCCCGTTGCGGCATCATCGTCAACGTCACGCCGCTGGAGCCGGAATGGGAAGGCCACGTGACCCTGGAGTTCTCCAACACCACCACCCTGCCGGCGAAGATCTATGCCAACGAAGGTGTGGCACAGATGTTGTTCCTGGAATCCGACGAAGAGTGCGAAGTGTCCTACAAGGATCGCGGCGGCAAATACCAGGGCCAGCGCGGCGTGACCCTGCCACGCACCTGATTCTGACGAGCAGTGGGAATTCCTGGGCGGGCCTATACTCTATTGGGGTACCGCCCGCTCCTTGCGCCAGCGCAAAGGGCCTTCGCTCAGGAGTTGCTCCATGAAGATCGATCCGCGAATCAGTGCCGAACTGGCAAGGCTTGAGCCCAACCAGATCGGCGTCCTCGCCTGGTCCCTGCTGGCCCACCCCGTCGAAGCGGCGGGCGGCATCCCTGGCCAGCCTGATCCCGATACCCCGAACGAACAACCCACCGAACCTGGCGAGCCGACCCTGCCGGACGAACCGCCACCTGCGCCGGTTGCGTGAGGTTAGCTTGCGGTTTCACCTGACAGCAGGCAAACCCCTGGGGTCACGGAATTCATGTGGGAGCAAAGCTTGCTCGTGAAGCGGGCACCTCGATTACTGAAAAACAGCGTCGCACCCATCGCAGGCAAGCCTTGCTCCCACAGGATCCTTTCGCCGCAAGGCTTATTTCAAGTTACCACTGAGGAACTGCTTGAGCCGCTCGCTCCGAGGGTTGCCTAGCACGTCTTCCGGCGGGCCTTCTTCTTCCACCAGGCCCTGATGCAGGAACAGCACCTGGTTGGAGACTTTGCGGGCGAAGCTCATTTCATGGGTCACCATGATCATGGTCCGGCCTTCCTCGGCCAGGCCCTGGATCACCTTCAGGACTTCACCCACCAGTTCCGGGTCCAGAGCCGAGGTCGGTTCGTCGAACAGCATCACCTCTGGCTCCATCGCCAATGCCCGGGCAATGGCCACGCGTTGTTGCTGGCCGCCGGAAAGGAACGCTGGGTATTGCCCGGCCACCCGTGCCGGCAGGCCGACCTTGTCGAGGTAGCGGTGGGCGCGGTCTTCGGCTTCCTGCTTGCTGATTCCCAGCACCCGGCGCGGCGCCATGGTGATGTTTTCCAGCACGCTCATGTGGCTCCACAGGTTGAAGTGCTGGAACACCATGGCCAGGCGGGTGCGGATACGTTGCAACTCGTCGGCGTCGGCCACGTGCATGCCGTGGCGGTCCTTGATCATCTGGATCGCCCGGCCGTCCAGGCTCATGGTGCCGTCGTTGGGTTGTTCCAGGAAGTTGATGCAGCGCAGGAAGGTACTCTTGCCCGAGCCGCTGGCACCGATGAGGCTGATGACGTCGCCGGTCTTGGCCTTGAGCGACACGCCCTTGAGCACCTCCTGGTCGCCATAGCTTTTGTGCAGGCCTTCGATGGTCAGTTTGTACATGGAGCATGGATCCTCAAGGCGAAAGTAGGTAGCCGCTGCGGTAGGCTTCGGTTCCGGCTACATGGGCGATCACCATGCCGGCCGTGGCCATGCGGCGCAGCGAACGGGCATACATGAGCCCGGCGTTACGGCAATGAACGGGGGTGACGGTATCGTTGACCGGGTCGATGACCTCTGCGATCAGTTGCCCCGCCTCCAGGTATTCGCCGGGCAGGGCGCTGTAGACCAGCAACCCGCCCACGGGCGTGGCCACCGGCTCGACGGCGGCCAGCGGCGTGGCGGGATACGGCAGGTCGGGCATCGGCACGGGCTCGCCGTCGATGGCACCGAAACGGATCAGGTACTCGATCAGGGCCTGGCAGTCGAGGCTCGCCAACCCATGGTTGACGTCGCCCTGGCCGCGCAATTCCACGGTGACCGAGAAGCTGCCCATGGGGATCTCGAACCGATCGCCGAAGCGTTCCTTGAGTTGCCACCAGAGCAGGGTGAAGCATTCATCGAACGACTGGCCGCCCGAATCGGTGGCCAGCAGGCAGGCTTCGGCACCGATGTAGCGGGCCAGCGGCTCGACCTGCGGCCAGGCTTCGGGCGTGGTGTAGAGATGAGCCACGGCTTCGAAGTCGCAATGCAGGTCCAGCACCATGTCGGCGTCGCATGCCAGCCGTTGCAGGACCAGGCGCAGCGATTGTAGTTGCGTGCCCGGGTTCTGCCGGGCGAGGGCGTCGCGCAGGCTGGTGCGGATCAGCATCAGGTTGTGCTGTGGGTCGTCAGTGAGCAGGCCTTCGATTTCGTTGCCGATCTCTTCGCTCAGGTCGATGAACCGACGGTTGAAGTTCTGCCCGCTCTCCAGTTCGTAGCGGCCCAGGGGCACGTCCATCAACACTTGTTCGAGGCCGACGGGGTTGGCCACCGGCACGAGGACGATTTCGTGGCGCAGGTGGCCGGACGCCTCCAGCTCGGCCAGGCGTTGCTTGAGGTGCCAGGCCACCAGCATGCCGGGCAATTCATCGGCGTGCAGGGACGACTGGATGTAGATTTTTCCTACGGCTTGTTCCGGGCCGAAGTGAAAGCTGTGGACCTTGCGTGCGGTCCCCGGTACCGGGGCCAGCAAGTCATGGATCTGGTGGCGCATGTGCGTGGGTGTCCTGGAGCGAAAGCCTTAATGGGTTGGCCCGAGAAACGCCAGCCAGCGGCGTTCGGCGAGGCGGAAGAGGCCCACCAGTGCAAAGGTGACGGTCAGGTAGATCAGCGCGGCGATCCCGAACGACTGGAATGTCAGGAACGTTGCCGAGTTGGCATCCCGGGCGACCTTCAGCACGTCTGGAACGGTAGCGGTGAATGCCACGGTCGTCGAGTGCAGCATCAGGATCACTTCGTTGCTGTAGTACGGCAGCGAGCGGCGCAGCGCCGAAGGCATGATCACGTAGGCGTACAGCTTCCAGCCGGTCAGGCCGTAGGCCTTGGCCGCTTCGACCTCGCCATGGTTCATGCTGCGGATCGCTCCGGCGAAGATCTCCGTGGTGTAGGCGCAGGTGTTCAAGGCAAAGGCCAGGATCGTGCAGTTCATCGCATCGCGAAAGAAACTGTCGAGCAAGGGCTGCGCACGCACCGCGGCGATGCTGTAGATGCCGGTGTAGCAGATCAGCAACTGGATGTAGAGCGGCGTACCGCGGAACAGGTAGGTGTAGAACTGCACCGGCCAGCGTACGTAGGCCTTGGGCGAAACCCGGGCGATGGACAGTGGGATCGACACCACGAAGCCGATCAGCAGCGCGGCGCTGAGCAACCATAGGGTCATGGCCAGGCCGGTGACGTTGACGCCGTCGCTGTAGAGGAACGGGCGCCAGTATTCCTGTAGAAGTTCGATCATCGCACCGCCTCCCGGGCTCCGGCGGCGTAGCGGCGTTCAAGCCAGCGCAGGATGACATTGGACGCACTGGTGATCAGCAGGTAGATGAACGCTGCCAGCACCAGGAAATAGAACAGCTGGTAGGTGCTCTTGCCCGCGTCCTGGGCGGCCTTGACCAGGTCGGCGAGGCCGATGATCGACACCAGGGCGGTGGCCTTGAGCATGACCATCCAGTTGTTGCCGATACCCGGCAGGGCAAAACGCATCATTTGCGGAAACACCACGAAACGGAAGCGCTGGCCACGCTTGAGGCCATACGCCGTGGCGGCTTCGACCTGACCCCGGGGAACCGCGAGGATCGCACCGCGAAAGGTTTCAGTGAAATACGCGCCATAAATGAAGCCCAGGGTGATCACCCCGGCACCGAACGGGTCGATCTCGATGTATTCCCATTCCATGAAGTCGGTCAACGAGGTCAGCCAGGTTTGCAGGCTGTAGAAAATCAGCAACATCAGCACCAGGTCCGGTACGCCGCGAATCAGCGTGGTGTACAGCTGAGCGGGAATGCGCAGGAGCTTGACGCTGGACAGCTTGGCACTGGCGCCCAACAGGCCCAGCAGCACGCTCAACAGCAGGGACAGCGCCGACAATTTGATGGTCATCCAGGTGCCCTGCATCAGCAATGGGCCGAAGCCCTTGAGGCTGAAGGCCGAGAGCCCCAGATTTTGTAGGAGTTGTTCGAACATGAAAGAAGCCTTTGGCAGGAAAAAAGCGCCCACCCGCGACCGGATGGGCGCAGCGCATTATTTGCCGCTGTACAGATTCAGATCGCCAAAGTGTTTCTTCTGGATGGTGGCGTAGGTGCCATCATCGTGTAACGCTTTGATACCTTTATCCAAAAGCGCCTTCAGGTCGTTGTTACCTTTCTTGATACCGATGGCAGTCTTGGCCGGCAGCAGTTCGTTGTCCACTGGCTTGCTGACTTCATAATCCGCGCCTTGTGGCGACTTCAGGAAGCCCAGCTCGGCTTGCAGCATGTCCTGGATAGCCGCGTCGAGGCGACCGGAGGTCAGGTCGGCGTAGACCTGGTCCTGGTTGGCGTAGGCCTGGGTCTTGACCCCAGCCTTGTCCAGCACGGCCTTGGCGTAGGCTTCCTGGATCGTGCCTTGCTCGTAGCCGACGGTCTTGCCTTTGAGCGAGGCCTTGTCTTCGCTCAGGCCCGAGCCCTTCTTGAACACGTAGGCGGTGGGGCCGGAGAACAGCTCGCTGGAGAAGTCGATGACTTTCTCACGGGCCGGGGTGACGGTCATGGAGGAGATCACACCGTCGAACTTGTTGGCTTTGAGGCCTGGAATCATGCCGTCGAAATCGCTTTCGACCCATTTGCATTTGACCTTCAGTTCGGCGCAGATCGCATTGCCCAGGTCAATGTCGAAACCGACCAGGCTGCCGTCGGCGGCCTTGGACTCAAACGGGGCGTAGGAAGGGTCGACACCAAAACGCAGTTCCTTGTATTCCTTGGCCGTGGCGACGCCGGCGGCCATGCACAACGCCAGTGCAGAAAGGGTCAGCAGTGCTTTTTTCATTATTGAGTCCCTAGAACCTATATGGGCGCTTGTGGCGCGTAAGTTGTTACCGGTAAAGGTCAGAACAGGTATGACGACATAAAGGTAGCAATTTCCGAACCAGAGTGCCGAACAAGTGTTTTAAAAGCTTGCACGGCAGGCGGCGGAGTGCGCGGGTGCGCGGTGATGAGCGTACATCAAAAAATGCACCAGGATGGAGCGGGCTTTGAATTGGGCTGCGTTCTTAATGTGGCGAGGGGGCTTGCTCCCGCTGGGACGGTCCGACGCTCGGGCGAAGCGGCCCCTTGGATCTGGATGACATGATGCAAAGGGAGGATGCGCCTCCAGCGGGAGCAAGCTCCCTCGCCACAAGAGTCATGTTTCCAGTCCAAACAGAACAGCCAGGAGTTATTTTCCCGGCACCAACGTCAACCGGGTCTTGCCATAGGCCCGATCGAAGTTCTGCGGCTGCAAGGGCAGGCTCTGGTATTGCCCCTTGAGCCACGGATCGATGCCGTTGACGTAGTTCGGGCTGGCCGGGTTGCCGGACTGGCCGGCACCGCCCTGGATCATCAACGGTTCGGGCTGGCCGAAGTCAACGATAAGGCGCATCGCCGGCGCCAGGGTGGTGTTGAAATCCTGGCCCCAGGCATAGGTCGACGCGTTGAGCGTGGTGGCGTCGCCGCCGGCCGCCATCGGGCCGCGTACGACCTGGCCGCTAGCGTTCTTCCAGGCGAGTTGATGCAGCTTGCCCCACTGCCACGCCTTGTGGTCACCGCCCAATTGGCTATCGCCGGCGCTGATGGTCGCGGCCAAGCTGCGGGCGAGGATGACAGCCTTGTCTTCCTTTTGCGGCGTGCGCACGTCGTCCCAGAACGGGCTGTCTTCGCGCCCCAGCAGATGATCGGCCTGGGCCGAGTAGGACAGTTGGCCATTGGCAAGCAGCGCCTTCCAGGCCGGACTGCTGTCCGGTCCCAGTTCGTCGAGGAAGATCTGCTTCATGCTTTCTTGCAGGAACAGCCCGTAGATCGCCGCGTCGGCTGAGGTCGGGCTCAACCGGCCATCGAATGCCATCAGGCGGGTATAGGCTTCGCGGGCCTTGGCCCGGTCTGCCGCCGGCAGTGCGTCGATGGCTTGCTTGAGCGGCTGGGCCATGCCCGGCGCTTCGAAGACTTTCTTGAGCTTGGCGGCGAAGGTCGTGGTCTGGTCATATTGCATGGCGGTCAGGCTGCGGGTGTCGTGCTTGCCCGCGCCGGCCAATTCCGCCAGGCGCTCGCCGCGCTCCGGCGAAGCCCAGGAGTTGGACAGCTGCATGCCGTAGCCGTGGGGAATGACCCGCTGGTTGGCGGTGCCGAGCCAGCCCTGGGCCGGATCCTGGTCGTACGGGTGCAGCATGGGGTCGGCATAACCGTCCCAATCGTAGCGACCTTCCCAACCCGGCGACGGCAACAGGCCTTCGCCTTCACGACGGTTCGGGTAGCGCCCGGTGACTTGCCAGCCGATGTGGTTGGCGTCGGCGAACAGCATGTTCACCGCCAGGGCCCGGATTTCGCGGCTGGCATCGGAGGCTTTCTCGACGTTCTGCGCCCGGGACAGGTCAAAGAACGCATCCAGGGTCTTGTCCTCGGAAAAGCTTGGCAACTGCAAGGCCAGGCCAAGGCCGCCGGCCGCCGCCACACCTTGGGCACTGTTGAGCAACGGGCCATGGCGGGTCTCGAACACCGCCTCACGAATCGGCCGTTGGCCTTTGACGAAGTAGGTTTCGTTGCGCACGGTCGCGGGCTGCCACTTGCCATTGACCTCGTAGGACAGGCTATTGCCCTGGCGTCGGATTTTTTCCAGGAACAGGTCCTGGTTGTCGCCCAGGACACTGGTCATGCTCCAGGCCACCTTGCCGTTGAAGCCCTGCAGGATCATGGGAATGCCCGCCACCGAAACCCCGGCGGCCTGATAACGGGGCGCCCGGATCTGCACCGGGCTCCACAGCGACGGCACACCCAGCGGTCCATGGCTGTCGCCGGCCAGCAGGCTCTTGCCACTGCGGCTGTGTTGCGGCGCGATGGCCCAGTTGCTCGAAGAGGCGTTGTTCAACAGGTTCAGCCCGGCCAACTGGTCAGAGGCCTTGCGCAGTTCGTTCAGGCCCGGGACCTGGCCGTTGAGCGCGATGCCCTGGAGTTTGTCGGCCTCGGCCACCGGCAACTGCTCGTCTGGATAGGACGGGCTCAGCCAGGCCAATTTGTCGTGGGGGACGGTCTGGGCCAGCACCAGGCTGGCGATTTCTTCTGGCAGGTTGGCCGATTGGCTGAAATTCAGCAGGCAGAACATCAGCGCCGAATCTTCCGGCTTCCAGTACTCAGGCTTGTAGCCGCTGGCGGCCAGGTCGGCCGGCAACTTGTCGCGGTAGCGGAACAGGTAGGCGTTGACGCCGCGTGCGTAGACTTCGAAGAAGCGCTTGAGTCGTGGCGAGGAGGCCTTGTACAGCTCGTCCGCGTTCTTCTTCAGGTTGATCGCGCGCATGTAGCGGTCGACGTCCAGTCGCTCGGCGCCGGACATTTCCGCCAATCGGCCTTGGGCCAGCAGGCGCAGGGTCACCATCTGGCTGATGCGGTCGCTGGCGTGGACGTAGCCGAGAGTGAAGAGCGCATCATGGAAGCTGCTGCTTTCGATCAACGGCATGCCCATGGCATTGCGCCGGACCGTGACATTCTGCGCCAACCCTTTGAGCGGCTGCACGCCGGAAGTGGGCAGGACAGTGTCCTGGGCGTTCCAGGACTGGCAACCGCTCAAACCGAGCACACTGGCCACTGCGGCGGCGACGCCGAGCCGGGGAAAAGAAGAAATAGAGGCTGGCGAGGCCATGGCAAAGCTCCTGCGGGAGGGGGTGGCAGCGATAAAGGCGCTACGTTAGTGAGCGGGAGGGGGCCGCGCAAGCGGGAGCGGGGGTTATTTGTTGATTTGGCGATGAAACCCGGGGGGCATTGCTTTTGCTCCAAGGCTTGCCTGTAGGAAGTGGTGATGCTCAAGTACGCACATTCCACGGTCGAACAAGGGAAGACTGACATGGAGCTACAGGACAACGCCGCGCTGATCCTGATCGACCAGCAAAAAGGCATTCTTGAGCCGCGGCTCGGGCCGCGTAACAACCCCGAGGCGGAGTTGCGCATGCTGGAACTGCTGGCTTTTTGGCGGTTCACGGCGCGACCGGTGATCCATGTCCACCACTTGTCCCGCTCGCCGGGCTCGGTGTTCTGGCCTGGGCAGTCGGGTGTGGAGGTCCAGCCACGCTTCGAACCGTTGGCCGGCGAGTGGCGGGTGCCAAAGCAGGTGCCGGATGCGTTCTGCGGTACGCCTCTGGAGCAGGACCTGGGCAAGGCAGGCATCAGGCAACTGGTGATCGTGGGCGTGGCGACGAACAATTCGGTGGAATCCACGGCACGCACGGCCGGGAACCTGGGCTTCGACACCTGGGTAGCCGAGGATGCCTGCTTCACGTTCGACAAGAGCGATTACTTCGGCCATGCCCGCACGGCCGCCGAGGTGCATGCCATGTCGCTTGGGAACTTGCACGGCGAGTATGCGACGGTGGTCAGTTCGGCGCAGATTATTGAGGCCGGCTGATGGTTGGGTATTGAAAGTGCCGGCCTCATCGCGAGCAGGCTCGCGATGAGGATCTAACAGGCGAAGATCAAGCCCCGTGGCACTTCTTGAATTTCTTGCCGTTGCCGCATGGGCAAGGATCGTTGCGGCCGACATCCTTCAGCGCGTTGCGCACCGGCTCTTGATGAGCGTGGCCGCAGTTGGGGCCGTGGACGTGGCCGTGGTCATGATCGTGATGATGGCCATGGTCATGATCGTGGTTGCAATCAGGGCCGTGGACGTGAGGTTGCTGGGTCATCGGGGTTACTCCGCAATAAAATCGGCGGCGATTATCACGCCATTGCGCGCAAGGTGCACGTAGTGAGCGATGAATAATCCGGTTTCGAGCTCCCCTTCCAGACGATAGGGAATCTCCTGCCGGGGTTTTTCGAGCAGTTTCACCAATCCGCGCACCTGCGGCCACAGGTTGGTGCGGATCGGCACCTTGAAATAGGCGCTTTGCCTGGGGCTCACCGTGAACCAATGCTCGTGCTCGCCTTCGGTCAACAACAGGTCGCCCAAGTGGATGCGATAAGCCAGGCTGCGCACGGTCAGGTCGTTGTCGCCGAGGTTGTCGACGCGAAAGTGCAACGTGAACTTCTGCTCCAGCAGTCGGGCCCGCACCACCTCGACCTTGACCAGGTGCACCTGCGGTTCCGGCGCCTCGTCACCCCACCAGGACGCGCAGCCCCCGAGCTCGACGAAAAGCAGCAGGCAGATAGTGCGTAGCCAGCGTGATGAGTGGGTCATGTCCGCGCCTCTGGTTTACTCCCAGTCTAGCCTTACGGACTAAAGGACGAACGTCGGACGTTTCCGAAAATCAACGATTGAAGTAGCTCGCGCAGCACTTCTTGAATTTATGGCCGCTGCCGCACGGGCAGCTGTCGTTGCGACCGGCCTTGATCGCAACGGTTGGATCGATGAAGTACCAACGCCCGCCGTTCTGCACGAACGAGGACTGTTCGCGGTGACTGTGTTCCCCCTGGCCGTCGTGCCAGCGTGCGGTGAAGGTGACAAAGGCGTGTTCCGGTTGGCCGCCGAACACTTCGCTGCTTTCCACTTCCAGCCCCAGCCAGGTGCTGGTGGTACTCCACTCGCTCATGGACTGACGGTCTAGGTCAGCTTGCTGGGCCGGGAGCGTGGTGCCCACCAGGTAATCCACCAGGCCCAGCACATAGGCGCTATAGCGCGAGCGCATCAGGGCTTCGGCGCAAGGCGCCGGGTGACCGTCGTGGTAATGGCCGCAGCAGGCGTCCAATGGGTTGCCACTGCCGCAGGGGCAAATGGTTGTCTGCAGGCTTATGTTCACAGCTACCACCAGTATTTTCCGAAATTTTCCGGGTTGGCCCAGAAACGCGAGTTGAGCCAGTCGGGGACTTGCTTGTATTCAAGCAGATCGTAAGTAAACAGCGTCAGTACCTGTTCCTCGCGCTGGAACCGTTCGCTGGCTTGCAGGGCCAGGGAAAAGAAATCCGTTTCCTGCCAGCCGCAAGCATTGAGGTCGGCCAGAACGACAACGCGGCTGGCGTTGAGATTGCGAATGCCGCCCAGCAGGTTCAGACCGTCGCGCTTGGGCAAGTGTTCCAGGCAGTCGAGGGCCAGGGCCAGGTCGAAACGTCGGGCGGCTACGTCCGCCGGCAGTGGGCCGGGGCCGGCAACGACCACTTCGGTATCGGGATGTGCCTGCTGGAATGCCTCGAGTGCGGGAAAGTCGCTGGCGCCAACCAGCAGCAGCTTCTGCGGGGCATAACGGTCAAGCACGGCCGCCAGGGCTTGTTGGGGCGTGCGAGAAGAAATGGCAACGGTCATCAAAAATCCTCTGTCAGAACTCCCACGATAGCGTGCCCGGGCAGCTTGGCCTAGAGCGGTTTGCGCCTGGAGGTATCGAACGGTCGCAAACGCGGGGAAAACCCCACGATCAGCCCCGACTGGCGCAGATCCTGGCTCGGGTCTTTACTTTCCTGAATCGGCGTCAGGCCGATCCCTCAAGGAGAAGAAATCGATGAGCATAGTTCGGACAGCGTTACCCCTGGTTCTGCTAACCAGCGTGTTGACTGGTTGCGCAGGTTTGCAGAAAACCGACTGGCCGATCTGTGCGGCCACAGGTGGTGTCGTCGGCGCGGGATTGGGCGCCATCGAAAGCAGTTCCTGGATCGGCCCGGGCGCCCTGGTGGCGGGCACTGTAGCGGGAGCCTGGTGCTGGGCTCACGGCGATGGCGACGAAGACGGTGACGGCGTGCCGGACAGCCGCGACAAGTGCCCGGGCACGCCGAAGGGTGTGCAGGTCGATGCCGATGGTTGCCCACCGCCCGCCCCGGCCCCCGTGGTTGAAGAGCCCGTGATGCCCAAGGAAGAAACCCTGGTGATCCGTGACGTGCACTTTGAGTTCAACAAAGCCACGCTGACGGCCGCCGACAAAGACGTCCTGAGCTCGGTTGCCACGCGCCTGAAGCAAGAAAAATCCTCCGCGCAACTGCGGGTCACCGGCCACACCGACAGCGTTGGCAGTGACGCCTACAACCGCAAACTGTCGGAGAAACGGGCCAACTCGGTGGTGCAATACCTGGTCCAAAGCGGCGTACCGCGTGCCAGTTTCGTCTCGGTGTCCGGTGCGGGCGAGAGCCAACCGGTGGCCGATAACAAGACTGCCGAAGGTCGTGCAATGAACCGCCGCACCGAAATCAAGATAAACCGCTGAAGCTTGCCATCCGTGGCTCGCAGAGTTGCGGATGGGTCTTTGCTCCTGTGTGATCGGCATGGGCCGGTGACACAGGGGGCTTGCTCCTGAACATTCCCTTGCTCGTATCGCCAATGCGCTCCTTACCCATCCCGGGAAGGATCCGGCGCTGTCGGGTTGAGCGGCACCTGCAAGCCTGGGCCTTGTGCCAGAGCCATCGGGTCGCGAGAAGGGCGGTCCTGCAGTCGTTGGCCGGCGGCAAATTAAATTTGTTCGTCCCTCTGGCTTATCCTTTATGCAAGCCGTTACTGTGCGCCCAAAGAACAATATTTGATTGGGGGGCGTATGAAGGTGTTTTGGGGGCTGGGGCGCTTGCTGACGCTGCTGTTCTGGCTGGTGGTACTGGTCAACCTCGTCCTGCCGTTCGTCCATCCGCTGCATCTGCTGCTCAACCTGGCCGGGGCGCTGTTGCTGGCGGTCCATGTTCTGGAACTCTTGTGGTTCCGGGCCAGTTTTCGTGGCCGCCCCGCGCCTGGCCGTGATCGCCTCAGAGTGCTGCTGTTCGGCGTCTTCCACCTGCAAACCCTCCCGACCGCACCAGAGGCTTCCCATGCGTAAACTGTGTCTGCTCGCTCTATTCGTGTGCCCATGGGCCTCGGCCCAAGTGGTCCAGGTGGAAAGCCATTCCGTGATGCGCCTGCCCAATACCGCCAGTGTCCTGACCCTGGAGCGGCTGGAAGTGGCCGATTACGGCACGTTGCTGGTGCCTTCCAATGTCACGCAGTTGTCCATCGCACAGCTGCACCTGGGGCGCGAGGCGCGGATCGCCATCGTGCCTGCTCAACAGCCCTTGGCGATGAAAGTGGCCCAGGCCGAACTGGCCGACGGCAGCCAGATCACGGCCCATGGGGCGGCAGGTTCCTACACGAAGGCCGCACGGCCAGGACGCAATCTCGAACTGCGTTTCGAGGCCTTGAATGCGCCGGTGCTGTCGGTGGATGCTCGCGGTGGCGCTGGAGCGCCGGGCTATGTGGGCCTGGATGGCGCCAACGGCCAGGCGCCAGGGTGCACCTGGGGCTCGGCGGGGCGCGGTGCCGATGGCAGCAACGGCAGCGATGGACAGCCGGGCGCGAGCGGCGCCCTGGTGCGCCTCGAACTGCCCCGCGCCTACCCGGCCGAACAGATCAAGGTGACGGTAGACGGCGGCGCCGGTGGCGCGGCGGGGCACGGTGGCAAGCCGGGCGCGGGAGGCAAGGCCAAGGGGTGCATCGTCTACACCGCTGATGGTGGCAAAAGCGGCCGTCCGGGTGCCAATGGCCTGCCAGGGCCTGCCGGAGCGGCGGGCGCAGTGACGGTGCAGCGGTTCTAAGACCCGCGCGAATCTACCCTGTGGGAGCGAGCAGGCTCGCTCCCACAGGAGGCATACCATTGCTGAATAATCGCTTCAGAACATCGGCCGCGCTGCGCCAAGCGCCACCACCAGCAAGCCGATCAGCAAATTGATCCCCACCAATTGGCGGATCTTGCCCAATACCGCCGCTCCCGCCGGCCAATCCTGGGCCGTTACCGCGTTGCGCAATGCCGGCAGTTGCAAGCCCTGGATGCGGATAAACAGCGCCGTCATCACCACGTACAACCCCATCATTATCTGCACATAACGCGGCGCGGTTTCGAAACCGCTGAAGCGCAGGTGGATCAAGCCGGTGCCGCTGATCGGCAAAATCACCACCGCGACCCAGACCCAGACAAAAAAACGTTGAAACACTTCAATCCACAACTTGAGCCTGGCCGGCCCCTCAAGTGCCGTGATTGCGGCGGGGCGCAGGACCATCCAGGCGAAAAACATGCCGCCGACCCAGACCAGGGTCGCCAGCAAATGCAGGGTGTAGACGAGGGCAAAGGGTGTCATTGCGTTACTCCGTTCTGCGCAGGATGCATTAGCGGGGTATGATAGCCGCCGATCCGAACCACTGAAAATTTATCCAGCGTTTTCTTGCGCCCGACATTCATGATCAGCACTGAACTCAAAACCACGATCCAGGGCGCCTACTCGCGTTTTCTCGAAGCCAAGAGCCTCAAGCCGCGATACGGCCAGCGCCTGATGATCGCCGAAGTGGCCAAGGTCCTGGGGGACATCGACACCGACGACGAAGGCCGGCGCAGCGGCGACCCGGCCATCGTGGCGGTGGAAGCCGGTACCGGTACCGGCAAGACCGTGGCCTACAGCCTGGCGGCGATCCCGACTGCCAAGGCCGCCGGCAAGCGCCTGGTGATCGCCACGGCCACGGTCGCCCTGCAGGAGCAGATCGTCTACAAGGACCTGCCCGACCTGATGCGCAACAGCGGGCTGAATTTCAGTTTTGCGCTGGCCAAGGGCCGTGGGCGCTACATGTGCCTGTCCAAGCTCGACATGCTGTTGCAGGAAGGCCAGGCACAGACGGCCACGGCGCAACTGTTCGAGGAAGAAGGCTTCAAGATCGAAGTCGACGAAGCCAGCCAGAAGCTGTTCACCAGCATGATCGAGAAGCTCGCCGGCAATAAATGGGACGGCGACCGCGACAGCTGGCCCACGACCCTGGAAGACGCCGACTGGGCGCGCCTGACCACCGACCATAGCCAATGCACCAACCGTCACTGCCCGAATTTCGGCCAGTGCGCGTTCTACAAGGCCCGCGAGGGCATGGGCAAGGTCGACGTGATCGTCACCAACCACGACATGGTCCTGGCTGACCTGGCCCTGGGCGGCGGCGCGGTGCTGCCGGATCCCCGCGACACCGTGTATGTGTTCGACGAAGGCCATCACTTGCCGGACAAGGCCATCGGCCATTTCGCCCATTACACCCGGCTGCGTTCCACTGCCGACTGGTTGGAAACCACCGCCAAGAACCTCACCAAGCTGCTGGCCCAGCACCCGCTGCCGGGCGACCTGGGCAAGTTCATCGAGCAGGTGCCGGAGCTGGCGCGCGAGATCAAGACCCACCAGCAGTTCATGTTCACCGCCTGCGAGCAGGTGGCTGACTTCAAGCCCGGCGAAGACGTCGAGGGGCGAGAGCGGCCACGCCATCGTTTTGTCGGCGGGGTGATTCCCGAGCACATGCGCGAAATGGGCATCGAGCTCAAGAAAGGCTTCGCCCGCCTGACGGACCTGTTCACCCGCCTGACCGACCTGCTCAAGGAAGGCATGGACGGCGAGGTCAACATCGGCATTGCCAGCAACCAGGCCGAGGAATGGTACCCGCTGTTCGGCAGCCTGTTGTCCCGCTCGCAAGGCAATTGGGAATTGTGGACGGCGTTCACCACCGAAGACCCGGAAGACAACCCGCCGATGGCGCGCTGGCTGACCCTGGCCGAAAGCGGTTCGCTGTTCGACATCGAGGTCAATGCCAGCCCGATCCTGGCGGCGGACATGCTGCGTCGCAACTTGTGGAACGTCGCCTACGGCGCGCTGGTGACCTCCGCCACGCTGACGGCCCTGGGCACGTTCGACCGTTTCCGCATGCGTGCCGGCCTGCCGAAACACTCCGTGACCGCCGTGGTGCCCAGCCCCTTCCATCACGCCGACGCCGGTGTGCTGCGGGTGCCGGACCTCAAGGCCGACCCACGGGATGCCGCCGCTCACACGGCAGCGATCATTCGTGAGCTGCCGGAGCTGGTGGAGGGTTCGCGAGGCACCCTGGTGCTGTTTTCCTCGCGCAAACAGATGCAGGACGTGTTCGACGGCCTCGACCGCGACTGGCGCAAGCAGGTGTATATCCAGGGCAACCTGTCGAAACAGGAAACCTTGAACAAGCACAAGGCGCGGGTCGACGGCGGGGACTCCAGCGTGTTGTTCGGCCTGGCCAGCTTCGCCGAAGGCGTGGACCTGCCCGGTGCCTACTGCGAGCACGTGGTGATCGCCAAGATCCCGTTCTCGGTTCCCGACGATCCGGTGGAAGCGGCGTTGTCCGAATGGATCGAGGCCCGTGGCGGCAATCCATTCATGGAAATCGCGGTGCCGGACGCTTCGCTCAAGCTGGTCCAGGCCTGCGGCCGGCTGCTGCGTACCGAAGAAGACCGAGGCACCATCACCTTGCTCGATCGCCGACTGGTGACCCAGCGCTATGGCAAGGCGATCCTTAATGCGTTGCCGCCGTTTCGGCGGGAGATTTCCTAGGCTGCTGCGGTTTTGTAGCGAAGCAATGTATTTGTGGGAGCAAGGCTCGCCCGCGATTCGGTCAGCACGGTCTTTCTGAAGGCGCGGTGCCTCCATCGCGGGCAAGCCTTGCTCCCACAGGATCCCCCTGCTACAGGGGGGAGATGTCGAGCCAGCCGTCCTGTGGCAGTTCCCAAAAACCTTATTGGCTGGAACAATGCGGCCAATGCAAAAAGTCTTCGGTGGAGAGGAGTTACGGGTGCAGATTCAAGGCCATTATGAGCTTCAGTTCGAGGCTGTGCGTGAAGCCTTCGCAGCGCTGTTCGACGATCCCCAGGAGCGCGGTGCGGCGTTGTGCATCCAGGTGGGAGGCCGGACGGTGATCGACCTGTGGGCCGGCACCGCCGACAAGGATGGCCATGAGGCCTGGCACAGCGACACCATTGCCAACCTGTTCTCCTGCACCAAGACGTTTACCGCCGTCACGGCCCTGCAACTGGTGGCCGAAGGCAAGTTGCAGCTGGACGCCCCGGTCGCCCGGTATTGGCCGGAATTCGCTGCAGCCGGCAAACAAGCCATCACCTTGCGCCAACTGCTGTGTCATCAAGCCGGGTTGCCGGCGTTGCACGATTTGCTCGCCCCCGAGGCCCTTTACGATTGGCAAGCCATGGTCGACGCCCTGGCCGCCGAAGCCCCTTGGTGGACGCCGGGCGAAGGCCATGGATATGCCGCAATCACCTACGGCTGGCTGGTCGGCGAGCTGTTGCGCAGGGCCGACGGGCGTGGCCCCGGCGAGTCGATCGTGGCCAGGGTTGCCAAGCCATTGGGCCTGGATTTCCACGTCGGCCTGGCCGATGAAGAGTTTTATCGCGTGGCCCACATCGCCCGGGGCAAAGGCAACGTCGGCGACGCCGCGGCCCAGCGCCTGTTGCAGGTAACGATGCGCGAGCCCACGGCGATGACCACGCGGGCCTTCACCAATCCGCCGTCGATCATGACCAGCACCAACAAGCCGCAGTGGCGGCGCATGCAGCAGCCGGCTGCCAACGGCCATGGCAATGCCCGCAGCCTGGCCGGGTTCTACGCCGGGTTGTTGGACGGCAGCTTGCTGGAAGGCGAAATGCTCGACGAACTGACTCGCCAGCACAGCCTGGGCGAGGACAAGACTTTATTGACCCAGACCCGTTTCGGCCTGGGTTGCATGCTCGACCAACCCGATGTGCCGAACGCAACCTATGGCCTGGGCCCGCGGGCATTCGGTCATCCAGGAGCGGGTGGCTCCATCGGTTTTGCCGACCCGGAACACGACGTGGCGTTCGGCTTCGTGACGAACACACTCGGGCCCTACGTGTTGATGGACCCGCGTGCACAGAACCTGGCGAGGGTGCTTGCCACTTGTCTGTAAAACGCCAATGAAGGCGTGAATACAGGAACCTGGCGCCCTTTTCAGTCTCCAAGCGTCTGTTTATGCGACCGAACCTGACCTTTTGTTTTTTCATTTACAACATTTTGTGGATATCCAATGTCATCGAATAAAACCCTCGCCCTGGCACTGTGCTTCGCGATTACCGGTTGCGCACAAACTCCACACAACGATGCCGAGGGCGGTGGTGGCTGGTGGCCGTTCGGCTCCTCCGAAAAAATTGTCGACAACGGGGTGGCGCCCACTGCGCTGAAGCCGGTCGCTGCCGCGCCGCAGGTAAAGGAGCCACTCAAGGCGCCAGCCAAGGAAGAGGGCGCCACGCACTGGTGGTGGCCGTTTGGTGGCAAGGACCAGGAAGTCGTCAAGGCCGCGCCTGCACCGGACCCGAAAGTCACCCAGGCCTGGCTCGATGACTACGAACCGAAGTTGCGCACGGCCATCAAGGGCAGCAAGCTCGAACTGTCGCGCCGTGATAATGCGCTGGTGGTCACCGCGCCGGTGGACAGCTCCTTCAACCCCGACCGTCCGGCCATGCTGCTGCCCGTGACCCTCGGGCCGTTTACCCAAGTGGCGAAAGTACTTGAAGCCGATCCGAAAACCGCCGTGTTGATCCTCGGCCACGGCGACACCGCCGGTGCAGCACCGGCCAACCTCAAGCTCAGCCAAGAGCGTGCCCAAGCCGTCGCGGCCATCTTCCGTCTCAGCGGGTTGCAACGCGATCGCCTGATGTTGAAGGGTATGGGGGCGGTGGAACCGCGTGCGGCCAATGACAGCGTCGAGGGCCGGGCCTTGAACCGTCGCGTGGAGTTGCTGGTCACCCCGGCAAACACCCTGGTTGCGCTGCTGAGCAAGTACAACATGCCGGCACCTGCCCCGGTGACGATGGTCGCCGCCCAGGACGTCAAGCCAGTGGCTCCGGCCCCGGCAGTAGCCACGAAGAAAGCCGCGACCCCAACGACCAAAAAGGCCCCGGCCAAGGCGCCGGCGAAGAAAGCCACCGCCAAGACGCCGGCCAAGACGCCTGCCAGGAAAGCCCCGGCCAAGACCACCACTGCGGCGAAGGCTCAACCGGCCAAAGCCGCTACCGATACCAAGAAAGTCGCGGCCGCCGATACCACCAAGCAGTGATTGGCTAACACAAGGAGTGCGTCATGACCCAAACGCTGGCTGATATGCGCCGCGACTACACCCGCGACGGCCTGAGCGAGGCGCAAGCCCCAGCCGAGCCGTTTGCATTGTTCCACCAGTGGTTTGCCGACGCGGTGAAGACCGAGCAGGCCCCGGTGGAGGCCAACGCCATGACCTTGGCGACCGTGGATGAAGAAGGGCGTCCGCACTGCCGGATCTTGCTGCTCAAGGGCCTGGATGCCCAGGGCTTCACCTTCTTCACCAACTACGACAGCGCCAAGGGCCAGCACCTGGCTGCAAATCCGTTCGCGGCCATGACGTTTTTCTGGCCGACCCTGGAACGCCAGGTACGCATCGAGGGCAAGGTGGTGAAGGTGACCGCGCAGGAGTCGGACGCCTATTATCAGGTCCGGCCACTGGGCAGCCGTCTCGGCGCCTGGGCATCACCCCAGAGCCAGGTCATTGCCGGTCGCGGTGAGCTGGAAGACCTGCTCAAGGCCACTGAGCAGCGGTTCAGCGACAGCCAACCCCATTGTCCGGAGCATTGGGGCGGTTATCGCCTGCTGCCCGAGCGTATCGAGTTCTGGCAGGGCCGCCCGAGCCGCCTGCACGATCGCCTCAACTACCGCCTGCAACGGGCGAACTGGACTCGCGAGCGTCTGGCGCCGTAGCATTGCAATAACCTGCCGCAGCGGTTTGCAGCCATTGCGGCAGGTCCCGGCGCTTGACGCCTTGCTCACGGGCGCGGGCCAATTGTTGCAGCATGTAGGCTTTTTTCTGCTCATCCTGACCCGCCAGCGACAGCGCCAAGTCACGGTCCACCCAGCGCTTGATGCGCCTGTACAGCCACCAGTGGAAGTACAAACCGGCCACGGTGGTCGCGATTATGATGAAATAATCCATGAAAAACCCCTGGGTCGATGGTGCAGGTTCTGAAATTGGCGCTACTGTTTGGTGAATTTTTTCGGGTGTGCCTGTATCCCACCTGAATGAGAGCACTTTTATCCCGGCGAGGCCGTGACAGGCGTCAAGCTGCGGAGTTTAATGGATCCCTGTCTTTTGGAGCTGATTCTATGCGTAAGTCTGTATTGCTGGTTGCTTCCTTTTCCACGATGGCGATGTTGCTCACTGGCTGTCAGTCGAGCCTGACCGGTGACTCTTATTCCCGTGACGAAGCACGTCGCGTGCAGACGATTCGCATGGGGACCATCGAATCCCTGCGCCCGGTCAAGATCGAAGGTACCAAGACCCCGATTGGCGGTGCGGCCGGTGCAGTGGTCGGTGGTGTTGGCGGCAGCGCCATCGGTGGCGGCCGTGGCAGCATCGTCGCCGCGGTGATCGGCGCCGTAGCGGGTGGCTTGCTCGGTTCCGCGACCGAGGAAGGCCTGACCCGTACCCAGGGCGTTGAGATCACTGTTCGTGAAGACGACGGTAGCATGCGTGCCTATGTGCAGCAGGTGCAGGAAAACGAAGTGTTCAGGGTGGGTGAGCGGGTGCGCATCTCCACTGTGGGTGGCACGAGTCGCGTTTCGCACTAAGCGGGCGGAGGTACGAGAAACGGCGCTTTCCTGGAAGGGGAGGCGCCGTTTTTTTTTGCTCGTTTTTTTGGGGGGGGTGTATATCCGTTGTTGCGGTAGCGGCTGCTGGCGGTTCCGCCCTTACGGCGGGTTACTTTTGGCAAACGCCCCAAAAGTAACCAAAAGGTCTGCGCCCCACCACTCGGCACCTCGCCTAGGGCGAGGTGTTCCCTCACTCCGGCATTGCTCCGTGGGCCCGCCGCGAAGGGCCATCCATGGCCCAGCGCGGCTATCCCGGCCTCCATGCCGGGATGCCCACTGCGCAATGCCTGCGTTCGGCCAGCGTGGTTGATGGGGCGTTGGGATCAAAAGCCAAAGCCAAAGCCAAAGCCAAAGCCCAGACTTTCCCCCGTGGCGAGGGAGCTTGCTCCCGCTCGGCTGCGCAGCAGGCGCAAAAACAGTCAATGCGGTGTGTCTGAAGCAATGCAGGGCCTGCTTTGCAGGCCAGCGGGAGCAAGCTCCCTCGCCACAGGGTTAAGCCAGGATCACCATCTGATCAGCCCGGCAACCCCGCCAGCCTACGACTAGCCCCCGCCGTCACCGCATAACCCAACAACGCCGCCACTATCGACCCCGTGAGAATCCCCATCCGATCCATCCCGGCGTATTCGCTGACGCCAGGCTCGAACGCCAGGGAACCCACGAACAGGCTCATGGTGAAACCGATACCGCACAAGATCGCCACGCCCAGCACCTGGCCCCAATTGGCGCCGGCGGGCAGGCTGGCGATACCGATTTTTATCGCCAGCCAGGTCAGGCCGAATACGCCCACGGTCTTGCCCAGCAACAGGCCAATCGCGATGCCCATCGGTACGTCATGGGTGAAGCTTTCGACGGTGACACCACTCAGTGAGAGGCCGGCGTTGGCGAAGGCGAACAAGGGCAGGATGCCGTAGGCCACCCAAGGATGCAGGGCATGTTCCAGGGTCAGCAGCGGTGAGCTTTCGGCGTTTTTGGTGCGCAGCGGAATGCAGAACGCCAGGGTCACGCCGGCCAGGGTGGCATGGACGCCGCTCTTGAGCACGCAGACCCAGAGGATGAGGCCGACCACCATATAGGGGCCGAGCTTGACCACGCCCATCCGGTTCATCGCCACCAGCACGGCGATGCAGCCAGCGGCCAACATCAGGGACAGCGAAGACAACGCACCGGAGTAGAAGAGGGCAATGATGATAATGGCGCCCAGGTCGTCGATGATTGCCAGGGTCATCAGAAACAGCTTGAGCGACACCGGCACCCGCTTGCCCAGCAGGGCCAGCACGCCGAGGGCGAAGGCGATGTCGGTGGCGGTCGGAATGGCCCAGCCAGCGAGGGCGGCCGGATTGTCGCGGTTGAGGAAGCCGTAGATCAGGGCTGGCACGACCATGCCACCGATTGCCGCAGCGCCCGGCAGGACGATTTGCGAAGGCTTTGACAGTTGCCCGTCGAGCACCTCGCGTTTGACTTCCAGGCCGATGAGCAGGAAGAACATCGCCATCAGACCGTCATTGATCCACAGCAGCAACGGCTTGGCGATTTTCAAGGCGCCGACTTGCGCGACCACCGGCGTGTCCAGCAGGCCACCGTACAGCCAGGCAAGGGGCGAGTTGTTGATGACCAGTGCCAGCACGGCGGCGGCGATCAACAGCAGGCCGCTGGCAGCCTCCAGCTGGAAGAAGCGCGTCAGAGAGTTACGTAGAGCCAAGAGATGCTCTCCATTGATTCGAATCGAAAGTGGGCACACCCTAACCCGTGGCCATAGTTGTTAAAACAAAAGTTATATTCTTTTTTGTTATATGTCGTAACAGGGCGTCTTCCTGCGGTCGGGCGTTTGCTGCGCAATATTGGACCTTAGCTGTACCTGTGCGTGATGTCGGTTTTTTCCTAAGCTTGCGACTGTTTTTTCCGAGAACCGCCGTGCTGGCGCGTCAGGTTTCCCAAACGCGTCGAATCGATCCAGTGAGAACACACCATGAATGACCACCGTCAGTGGGTGCGCGAAGCGATCCGCATCATCGAGGCTGATTTCCAGCGCAGCGCCGACACCCACCTGATTCCGCTGCCTCTGCCTGGCCTGCCGGGCATCGAGTTGTATTTCAAGGATGAGTCCAGCCATCCCACCGGCAGCCTCAAGCATCGGTTGGCTCGTTCGCTGTTTCTCTATGCGCTGTGTAACGGCTGGCTCAAGCCCGGCGCTCCGGTGATCGAGGCTTCCAGTGGATCGACGGCGATCTCCGAGGCTTACTTTGCACGGTTGCTGGGCCTGCCTTTCATCGCGGTGATGCCGGCGACCACCTCCAAGGAGAAAATCGCACAGATTGCGTTCTACGGTGGCCAGAGCCACCTGGTGGACGATCCTACGCAGATCTACGCCGAGTCCGAGCGCCTGGCGCGCGAGCATGATGGGCATTTCATCGATCAGTTCACCTACGCCGAACGTGCCACGGACTGGCGGGCGAACAACAACATTGCCGAGTCGATTTTCCAGCAGATGCGTTTCGAGCGGCATCCGGAGCCGAGCTGGCTGATTTCCAGCCCCGGCACGGGCGGCACGACCGCGACTTTGGGGCGCTACGTACGTTATCGTCAGCACCGTACCCGCGTGTTGTGCGCTGACGCCGAGCGTTCGGTGTTCTTCGACTGTTACCGCAGCGGTGATGCCAGCCTGCGCCTTGATTGCGGTTCGCGGATCGAGGGCATTGGCAGACCGCGGGTCGAGGCGTCGTTCTTGCCCAAGGTGATCGATGCGATGGTCAAGGTTCCAGATGCGTTGTCGCTGGCGGCCATGCACTACCTGGCCCAGCGCCTGGGGCGGCGGGTCGGGGGGTCCAGCGGCACCAACCTGATCGGCGCGCTCATGGTGGCCCGGCAGATGGTGGAAGCGGGGGAGTCGGGGTCGATCGTGGCGATTTTGTGCGACGGTGGCGAGCGCTATGCGACGACGTATTACGATCCGGCGTGGCTTGCGGCCCAGGGGTATGAGTTGAGCGGGTTGATCGCGGCCGTGGCGGCGAGTGCGGAGCGGGGTGAGGCGCTGCCGGAGAGTGTGTTGCGGGCGAACATCTAAGCTTGAAAAACTGAGGTCTTCTGTGGGAGCGAGCCTGCTCGCGATGGCGGATTAACATTCAGCACAGAGGCTGGCTGATCCACCGCTATCGCGAGCAGGCTCGCTCCCACAAGGTAGATGGCAGGCCTTCAGATAAGGGTTAGTGTCAGGCTTTCAGGCCCAGGATATCCCGCGCCACCGCCTCGGCGATCCGGATCCCGTCCACGCCCGCCGACAGGATTCCACCCGCGTAACCGGCGCCTTCGCCGGCCGGAAAGAGGCCCTTCACGTTCAGGCTCTGCAGCGATTCGTCGCGGGTAATGCGCAGCGGCGACGAGGTGCGGGTTTCGATACCCGTCAGCACGGCGTCGTGCAGTGAGTAGCCGCGAATCTGTTTCTCGAAGGCCGGCAGGGCTTCGCGGATGGCTTCGATGGCGAAGTCCGGCAGGGCCAAGGCCAGGTCACCCAGCAGGACGCCGGGTTTGTAGGACGGTTCGACGCTGCCCAGTGCCGTTGACGGTTTGCCCGCGATGAAATCACCCACCAGTTGGGCGGGGGCCTCGTAGTTGCTGCCGCCGAGCACGAAGGCATGGGATTCCAGGCGTTCCTGCAACTCGATGCCGGCCAGCGGGCCGCCCGGGTAGTCGACTTCCGGGGTGATGCCCACGACGATGCCGGAGTTGGCGTTGCGTTCATTGCGCGAATACTGGCTCATGCCATTGGTCACGACACGGTTCGGCTCGGACGTCGCTGCCACCACCGTGCCGCCCGGGCACATGCAGAAGCTGTACACCGAACGACCGTTCTTGGCGTGATGCACCAGCTTGTAGTCGGCGGCACCGAGTTTCGGGTGGCCGGCGTATTTGCCCAGGCGCGCGCTGTCGATCAGCGACTGCGGGTGTTCGATACGGAACCCCACCGAGAACGGCTTGGCTTCCATGTACACGCCACGACCGTGGAGCATGCGGAAGGTGTCCCGGGCGCTGTGACCCAGGGCCAGGATCACGTGGCGGGAATGAATCCGCTCGCCGCTGGCCAGTTCGACGCCGACCAGTTGACCGTCCTCGATCAACACGTCGGTGACCCGCTGCTGGAAGCGTACTTCACCGCCCAGGGCGCGAATCTGCTCACGCATGTTTTCCACAACGCCTGTCAGACGGAATGTACCGATGTGCGGTTTGCTGACGTAGAGGATTTCTTCCGGAGCCCCGGCCTTGACGAATTCGTGCAGCACCTTGCGGCCAAGGAACTTCGGGTCCTTGATCTGGCTGTAGAGCTTGCCGTCGGAAAACGTTCCCGCGCCGCCTTCGCCAAACTGCACGTTGGACTCGGGATTGAGCACATTCTTGCGCCACAGGCCCCAAGTGTCCTTGGTGCGCTGGCGCACCTCGGGACCACGTTCGAGGATGATCGGCTTGAAGCCCATCTGTGCCAGCAGCATCGCGGCGAAGATCCCGCACGGGCCGAAACCGACCACGATCGGTCGTTCGCTCAGGTCCGTCGGTGCCTGGCCGACCATCTTGTAGCTGACATCCGGCGCTTCGGTGACGTTACGGTCATCGGCGAACTTGCGCAGCACACTGGCCTCATCGCGCACCGTCAGGTCGATGGTGTAGATGAAGCACAGTTCGGAGGATTTCTTGCGCGCATCGTAGCTGCGCTTGAACAAGGTGAAGTCGAGCAGGTCATCGCTGGCGATGCCCAGGCGTTGCACAATGGCCGCGCGCAGGTCTTCTTCGGGATGGTCGAGCGGCAACTTGAGTTCGGTGATTCGTAACATGACGGGATCCGGTTCGCGGGGCGCACAACTGCGCCAAGGCGTTCTTCAAACCGGCGATTATAAGCCGCAATCCGGAGTCTGTGGCGCAATGCTGTTTATTTAGGGACGTGTGGATCTGTGGCGAGGGGATTTATCCCCGCTGGGGGGCGAAGCAACCCTAAAACCTGCCATTGCGGCGTGCCAGGTAGGTCGCATTTCACCTTTTTGGGTCTGCTACGCAGCCCAGCGGGGATAAATCCCCTCGCCACAAAGACTCATGGTAAGGGCGTCCGTCGCCTCAATCGTTGCGCGCACCGCCGAAGTAGGCGCAGCCGCGCTGAACCTGGCCGTTGACCCGCAGCTCGGCGCTCATGTGCTGCACGCTGCCGGTGACGCTGTCGACGCAACGCTGGGATGCGACCCAGAGGTCGACCTTCTGGCCGTTGGCTTCGGTGCTGAGGTTGAAGCGGCCGTCGCCCAGTTGTTCTTCAAGATAAGGCACCGCCAATGGCGGTTGGCCCTCGCGCTCCAGCACCAGCCCCTTGCCGTTGGCCTTGAGGCTCCATTCCGGGCCATGGCCGGCGGCGCGCAGGACCATCAACCGGAAGTTCGGGTCGTCGCAAGCTGCGCCCGAACGTTCCAGGCGATACAACTGCGCCAGGTCCAATTGGCTGTCGGTGCCGGCTGCCGCGCTGGAGACGATGCGCCCGCGCACGTCGGCAAACAGCTTGCCTTGGTCATTGGCGAGACTGGCCGCTTGTTGCAGCACGCTGGTGTTACCGCTGTCGTTGACAATGTAGCGGCGTTGCTCCTGGCAGGGCTGGAAGACCAGCTTGCCATCGGCCGCCGTGAGTTCGCCCTGCATACGCGTCTGGCCGGCATGGGAGGCGCTTTGGCGGGGGCCATCGAGCAATTGGCAACCGGCGAACAGCGGCAGAAGGGCAACGAACAGCAGGGAACGGGCGGCGCGCATCTTTGGGTCTCCAGACAAGTGCCGCCACGTTACTCAGACTGATCCTGCACCACAAGGGCTGTCAGCCTACATGAAAGGTCTGACCGGTCTGTAGGCCTTCGACACTCTTGGCGTAGGCCAATGCCACATCCGCTGCGGGAACGGGTTTGTAGCCGCGGAAGTAAGGCGCGTATTTGTCCATGGCTTCCAGCAACACGTTCGGGCTGACCGAGTTGACCCGCATCCCGCGTGGCAACTCGATGGCCGCCGCGCGCACGAAACTGTCCAGGGCGCCGTTGACCAGGGCAGCCGAGGCGCCGTTCTTGATCGGGTCATGGCTGAGCACGCCCGTGGTCAAGGTGAAGGAGGCGCCATCGTTGGCGTATTCGCGACCGATCAGCAGCAGGTTGACCTGGCCCATCAGCTTGTCCTTCAGGCCCAGGGCGAAGCTGTCTGCCGTCATGTCAGCCAGGGGGGCAAACGTGACATTGCCGGCTGCGCAGACCAGTGCATCGAAACCGCCGGTTTTTTCGAACAGGGCGCGGATCGACGTGCTGTCGCTGATGTCGACGTGCAATTCACCGCTGTGGCGGCCGATGCGGACGATCTCGTGGCGCGGTGACAGCTCGTTATCGATGGCCGAACCGATGGTGCCGTTGGCGCCGATCAACAGGATTTTCATGGGTTGCTCCTCAAGTGGATTGAACGAGGTATCAGTCTAGAGTGGTTTTTTTTCTTGATAAGCGCGCTAATGGGCAACCTTTGGTTTTCAATTGGAAACAATCCAGTGAGCGAAATGGATGACCTGGCGGCGTTCGCCGTGTTGATCGAGGCCGGCAGTTTCACGTTGGCGGCGCAGCAATTGGGGTGCAGCAAGGGGCAATTGTCCAAGCGCATCAGCTTGCTGGAGCAGCGCTTTTGCGTGGTGTTGCTGCAACGCACCACGCGGCGCCTGAGCCTCACGGCGGCGGGTGCGGCCTTGTTGCCTCAGGCCCAGGCGCTGCTGACCCAGGTGGAAAGGGCGCGTCAGGCCTTGGCCCGCTTGAAGGACGACATTTGCGGACCGGTGCGGATGACGGTTCCGGTTTCGTTGGGGGAAACCTTCTTTGAAGGGCTGTTGACGGAATTTGCCCGCGTCTACCCCGACGTGCAGATCGAACTGGAACTCAACAATGGCTATCGTGACCTATCCCGCGATGGCTTCGACCTGGCGATCCGCTCCGACGCCGCCATCGATGAGCGGCTGGTGGCCCGGCCTTTGTTGGCCTGGCACGAAATGACCTGCGCCAGCCCGGCTTACCTTGAGCAGTATGGGGAGCCTGAAAGTCCCCAGGCCTTGGCGGAGCACCGTTGCCTGCTCAACAGCCATTACAGCGGCCGGGAGGAGTGGTTGTATCACCAGCGCCATGAACTGTTGCGCGTTCGCGTCTCGGGCCCCTTCGCCAGCAACCATTACAGCTTGCTGAAAAAAGCCGCCCTGGCCGGCGCCGGCATCGCCCGGCTGCCGTCGTACCTGCTCAACGAGGAATTGGCTGACGGGCGCTTGCGCTGGTTGCTGCGGGATTTCCAGACCCGTCGCATGCCGATGTACCTGGTGCATCCGTATCAGGGCGGCTTGCCGAAACGAACCCAGGTGCTGGCCGACTATTTGATCGACTGGTTCAAGCGCAGTGGCGAGGCGTTGGATCGGCTTCATTGATGTGGGGTGGGCTTGCTCCGATATCGATGTGGGCTGATCCATCGCCATCGCGAGCAAGCTTTGCTCCCACAGGAATTTGTGTTTGTGGTGTATTGGGGTGACCAACACTGATCTGCGTGGGAGCAAAGCTCGCTCGCGATGACGTCTGCACATCCAACATCGATGTAAGCTGATCCTCTACCATCGCGAGCAGGCTCGCCCACAAGGGATTGAGGTCAAACACTGAACTGCGCATAGCGCCTGGCAATGAGCTGATCGAGGGACAGCGCCCCCGGCCCACGGGCCATGAGGTACAGCAATACCGCAGCCCAGGTGCCGTGGGTCGGGTAGGCGTCCGGGTAGACGAACAGTTGGATGGTCAAGGTCATGCCCAGCAGGGCCAGCGCTGAAAGGCGGGTCGCCAGGCCAAGCAGGATCAGGACCGGGAACACATGCTCGGCGGTGGCTGCCAGGTGCGCGGCCAGTTCCGGCGACAGCAAGGGCAAGGCGTATTCGCTCTTGAACAGGGGAATGGTGGCGTCCGCCAGATGCGGCAGGCCGATCTGGAACGTGCCGTCGAACAGGTCGATGGCCAGGCCTTCGATCTTGGTCTGGCCGGATTTCCAGAACACCGCCGCAATGGAAAATCGTGCGACGAAGGCGATCAGGCTGTGGGGGATTTTCTCCAGCCATTGAATGAAACCGGTAATCAGGGCGTTCATGGGCATACCTGTTCAGGTAAGAGGTGGGTGATGGCCTGGTGACGGATCAGCCCGGCCAGGGTGTGTTCCAGGTCGACGTCGGGTGAGGCTGCAATGGCCGCCGTCAGGGACAGCCCCGCTTGCAGGCAGGAGATGAACCCATAGGCAGCGTCGCTGATCGCCAACACCTCGACGTCGAGATCGCTGCGCAGCACCAGGGCGTTCTGCTCGGTAAACGTGTCGAACGGAACGGGTGTCTCGTGCTGATGGGCGCCCCAGATCGTCACCACGGCGAAGGGCGATCGCAGCAGGCTCAGGGACGGGTGAAGGCCGATTTTCAGATGTTCTGCAAGCGTGGGGGACGACAACACTTCCACGATCCGTGCGGCCGCCATGGGTTCAGCATCGGCAGCGTGCCAGGCTTGCATGTGCAGCCATTCCAGTCGAGCGACGTCCGCCAGGTAGGGCACGCTGGCGGCGGGCTCGAAGCGTTCGATGAACCCGGCGAAGTCGTCGCCGTAGCCGCTCATCACCGGGCTCTGCGGCGCAGTCGATTGGACATAGACCCTGGCCATGGCGCGAAAAAATGCCTCGCCCACCAGTTGCGCCACCACCGGGTAGTTATCCGCCAGGGCGTTGACCAATGAGCTGAGCACGTTGTTACGGTACACCGCGAAGCGGCGCTGCGGGTCGACGCCCTGGGGGCAGGCCAGGCCGGGTGGGCAGGCCTTGCGCGGATCGAGCAGGGCGGCGGCGAATTCGCCCTGGCCGCTCATGACCGGGCTCCTGCACTGTTCAAGAGTCGATCAGCCTGACGCGCTTCGGTCAGCAACACCGCCAAGGCCGGGAGGTGGTTGTCCCGTTCGATCAAGGTCGCCACCGGCCCGGTCCGCTCCAGTACCTTGAGGTAAAGCTGCCAGACTTCGTTGTCAATGGGCGCGCCGTGATCGTCGATCAGCAGGCGCTCGCCCAGGCTGTCGGTGTCTTCGGCGAAGCCGGCCAGGTGGATTTCCCCTGTGGCCTGCACGGGCAGGGCGTCGAGGTAGGCCAGTGGATCGCGGCGGTGGTTGATGCACGAAACGTAGACGTTGTTCACATCCAGCAGCAGGCCGCAGCCTGTGCGGCGCACAACCTCGGCAATGAAGTGCGGCTCGTCGAGGGTCGAGGCTTCGAACGCCAGGTAGGTCGCCGGGTTTTCCAACAGCAGCTGGCGTTGGAGGTGAGATTGCACCTGGTCGACGTGTTCGCAGACGCGGGCGAGCGTGCTCTCGTCGTAGGCCAGGGGCAGCAGGTCATTGAGGAACGCCGGGCCGTGGCTGGACCAGGCCAGGTGTTCGGAAAAGGACTGGGGCTGATAGCGCTCGATCAGGACGGCCAGGCGCTGCAAGTGCGCGACATCCAGCGGCCCCTCCCCACCGATCGACAGACCGACGCCGTGCAGCGACAACGGGTACTGTTCGCGTATCTGCCCCAGGAAGTGATGACGCGGCCCGCCGGCCACCATGTAGTTTTCCGCGTGCACTTCGAAGAACCCCAGGTCCGGCAGGGTCTGGAGTACTTCACGAACATGCTCGCTCTTGAGTCCCAGCCCGGCCCTTGGCGGCAGCCGGTTGTCTGGGGTGGGGGAAGAGGAATCCAACATGGCGGCGGGCCTCAGGCAGAGACGATCAGGACTTGGCTTTGAACGCTTCGAGCTGGCCGAAACCGGTGGGCGAAGTCTTGCTTTCGGTCGTGACGCAGGTGCCTTTCGGGACCAGCTTCCAGGCGTTGGGCTGGTGGTCCATCTTGGCCGTGCCGGCACAGGTGGTGCCTGCGCCCGCGGCGCAATTGTTCTGGCCTTTCATGGCGACACCGAAGCATTTTTCCATGTTGTCGTCGGCGGCATGGGCGGTCGATACGGCTGCGATGCTCAGGGCAGAACCCAGGGCCAGGACCAGGGCGGTGGCGGACAGGGTGCGGGTTGTAGCGGTCATGGTGTTTCTCCGATTCGAGCTTGGGTTGAACAAGCAAATTGCGCTTGCTTGCCCTACTAGAGAAACGGCATGGAGAAGTGTTACAGCGGGAAGATGATTTTTTTTGAATGTCGCTGAAGCCTGTGGCGAGGGAGCTTGCTCCCGCTGGGCTGCGAAGCGGCCCCGAGATTTTGCGGTTGCTGCGCAACCGAGCGGGAGCAAGCTCCCTCGCCACAAGGGTAATTCACTTGAGAACTGCGCAAAAAAAAACGGCCCGAAGGCCGTTTTTTTACTGCTACGAAACTCAACCGCCCAGGTACGCCTCGCGCACTTTCGGGTCGGTCAGCAGGGCTTCGCCAGTGCCTTGCATCACCACCCGGCCGTTTTCCAGCACGTAGGCGCGGTCGGCGATTTTCAGCGCCTGGTTGGCGTTCTGCTCAACCAGGAACACCGTCACGCCATCCTTTCGCAGTTGTTCGATGATGTCGAAGATCTGCTGGATGATGATCGGTGCCAGGCCCAGGGAGGGTTCGTCCAGGAGCAACAGCTTGGGCTTGCTCATGAGCGCCCGGCCGATGGCGAGCATTTGCTGTTCGCCTCCAGACATGGTGCCGCCGCGCTGGTTGAAACGCTCTTTCAGGCGTGGGAAAAGGTGCAGCACCTTGTCCATCTGTTCCTGATAATCGCCCTTGTCGGTGAAGAAACCGCCCATGGCGAGGTTTTCTTCCACGGTCAGCCGGGCAAACACCCGACGACCTTCCGGCACCACGGCAATGCTCTTGCGCATGATGTGCGACGACTCCTGGCCCACCAGTTCCTCACCCATGTAGCGGATGCTGCCGCTGTGGGCCCGGGGCGAACCGCAAAGGGTCATCAGCAGGGTGGATTTACCGGCACCGTTGGCACCGATCAGCGTCACGATCTCGCCCTGGCGGACTTCGACGTTGACGCTGTGCAGGGCCTGGATCTTGCCGTAGAAGGTGGAAACGTTTTCGAACTGCAGCATTTACGCTTCCCCCAGGTAGGCTTTGATCACTTCAGGATTGTCGCGGATCTGTTCCGGCGAGCCGTCGGCCAGGGGCGTGCCCTGGTTGATCACGACGATGTGGTCGGAAATGCTCATGACCAGCTTCATGTCGTGCTCGATCAGCAGCACGGTGACGTTGTGCTCCTCGCGCAGCACGCTGATCAGCGCTTTCAGGTCTTCGGTTTCCTTCGGGTTCAGGCCGGCGGCCGGTTCGTCGAGCATGAGGATCCGCGGACGGGTCATCATGCAGCGGGCGATTTCCAGGCGACGTTGCTGACCGTAGGCCAATGTCCCGGCGGTACGGTTGGCGAACTCCTTGAGATTGACCTTTTCCAGCCAGTACTCGGCGTATTCCATGGCCTCGCGTTCGCTCTTGCGGAACGCCGGGGTCTTGAACAGGCCGGACAGGAAGTTGGTGTTCAGGTGACGGTGCTGGGCGATCAACAGGTTCTCGATCGCCGTCATGTCCTTGAACAACCGCACGTTCTGGAAGGTGCGCACCACGCCCTTGAGGGCGATCTTGTGCCCTGGCAGGCCCTGGATCGGCTCGCCGTCCAGCAGGATGCTGCCGCCCGTGGGTTGGTAGAAACCGGTCAGGCAGTTGAACACGGTGGTCTTGCCCGCGCCGTTCGGCCCGATCAGGGCCACCACTTGTTTCTCTTTTACCGTCAGGGCGACGCCGTTGACGGCCAGCAAACCGCCGAAGCGCATGCTCAGGTTTTCAACTTTAAGGATCTCGCGGCTCATTTATGCGGCTCCGCTCTTAAGTTTAAGTTCGGGGCGTTGCATAGGCAGCAGACCTTGAGGACGCCAGATCATCATCAGCACCATCAGGGCGCCGAACATCAACATGCGGTATTCGCTGAATTCACGCATCATTTCGGGCAACAGGATCATCACCACCGCCGCCAGGATCACACCCAGCTGCGAACCCATCCCGCCCAACACCACGATGGCGAGGATGATCGCCGACTCGATGAAGGTGAACGATTCGGGGGTGACCAGGCCTTGGCGAGCGGCGAAGAAGCTGCCAGCGAAACCGGCGAACGAGGCGCCGAGGGTAAAGGCCGAGAGCTTGATCACCGTCGGGTTGAGACCCAATGCACGGCAGGCGATTTCGTCTTCACGCAGGGCTTCCCACGCACGGCCGATGGGCATGCGCAGCAGGCGGTTGATGACGAACAGCGCGCCGAGGGCCAGCAACAAGGCGACCAGGTACAGGAACACCACTTTGCTCACCGGGTTGTAGGTCAGCCCGAAGAACTCATGGAAGGTCTGCATGCCTTCGGCCGCCGAGCGCTCGAAGCTCAGCCCGAAGAATGTCGGCTTGGGAATGTTGCTGATGCCGTTGGGGCCGCCGGTGAGGTCGGTGAGGTTGCGCAGGAACAGGCGGATGATCTCACCGAAACCCAGGGTCACGATGGCCAGGTAGTCACCGCGCAGGCGCAACACCGGGAAGCCCAGCAGGAAGCCGAACGTGGCAGACATCATCCCGGCGATCGGCAGGCAGATCCAGAAGCTCCAGCCGAAGTAGTGCGACAGCATGGCGTAGCTGTAGGCGCCCACTGCGTAGAAGCCCACGTAGCCCAGGTCGAGCAGGCCGGCCAGGCCGACCACGATGTTCAGGCCCAGGCCCAGCAACACGTAGATCAGGATCAGCGTGGCGATGTCCACCGCGCCCCGGGAGCCGAAGAACGGCCAGATCAGCGCGACCACGATCAGGCCGATGATGATGGTGCGCTGGGTACGCGGCAGGGTCAGGAACTGGCTGACCTTGGGCGAGACCAGCGGGCCACGGTCGGAACGCATCAGGGTGGCGACCTGCCGGGTAAACAGCACCCGCAGGAACATCAGCACCGAGCACAGGGCGATGACGGACAGCGTCAGCGGGCCGGTGCCATGCACTTCAAGGTTGATGCCGACGATGCTCAGCTTCAGGCCGAGGACGGGGAAGGCCACGGCCCAGACCAGCAAGGCGCTGAACAGCGCTTGTCGAAGATATTTGTTCATACTTTCTCAACCTCCGGACGGCCCAGAATGCCGGTCGGCCGGAACAACAGGACCAGGACCAAGAGACCGAACGCCACCACATCCTTGTATTGGTCGCCGAAGATATCGGCACCGAACGCCTCGGCTACACCCAACACCAGACCACCGAGCATCGCGCCCGGAATACTGCCGATGCCACCCAATACCGCCGCGGTGAAGGCCTTGAGGCCCACCAGGAAACCGGCGTTCGGGTTGATCACGCCGTACTGCATGCTCAGCAGTACCGCCGCGACCGCCGCCAGGGCGGCGCCGATGACGAAGGTCAGGGCGATGATGTTGTTGGTATTGATGCCCAGCAGGTTGGCCATCTTGATGTCCTCGGCACAGGCACGGCAGGCGCGACCCAGGCGGGAACGGGAGATGAACAGGGTCAGGCCGAGCATGGCGACCAGGGTCACGATGAAGACCAGGATCTGCATGTAGGAAATCAGGACTTCTTCCGCGCCGCCCGGGCCGAAGGAGAAACTCCCCGGGATCAGGTTGGGGATGGACTTGTCCTTGGAGTCCTGTGACAGCAGGACGGTGTTCTGCAGGAATATCGACATGCCGATGGCGGAAATCAGCGGGATCAGACGGTTGCTGTTGCGCAAGGGGCGGTAGGCAACGCGTTCGATGCTGTAGCCAAAGGCACTGGTAACGACGATCGACGCCAGGAACGCGGCGGTCATCAACAACGGCAGTGAGTGGATGCCCAGCATGGCCAGCCCGGCAAGGGCGATGAAGGCGACGTAGGAACCAATCATGTAGACCTCGCCATGGGCGAAGTTAATCATTCCAATGATGCCGTAGACCATTGTGTAGCCAATGGCTATCAAGGCATAGGTGCTGCCAATGGTCAGGCCATTAACCAGCTGTTGGAAAAAATGATAGATCTCAGGCATTACAGCGCTCCTAAAAACCCGATACGCATTTCACTGGTGGAGTCATGTTCCGGCCCGGGGCTGTGTTCTCTGAGCACATTTGCACGGGGCGTTTGCCAGCGAACCGCTGGTGACGGTTTTAAGATTTTCAGGTGAGCCAGCGCCCGGATCGCGGGTGCCTGGCCCATAAACCTCGTAAAACAAAGCCCACTGCTTGCACAGTGGGCTTGTTGTCCAATAACGCCTGGCTTACTGAGGGGAAACTTCAGTTTTTGGCTTGCCGAAGTGCCACTGGTAGACCACGAACTTGAAGTCCTTCAGGTCGCCCTTGTCGTCGAACGACAGCGCGCCGGTTGGGGTCTTGAAGGTACCTTTGTGGATCGCTTCGGCGACCTTGGCGGTGTCATCGCTCTTGGCGGCCTTGATGCCTTCGGCGATCAGTTCGACGGCGGAGTAGGCCGGGAACACGAACGGACCGCTTGGATCCTTGCCGTCGGCCTTGATGGCGTCGACGATGGCCTTGTTCTCAGGGTCGGCGTCGAAGGACTTCGGCAGGGTCACCAGCAGGCCTTCGGAAGCGTCCTGGGCGATCTGCGAGATGGAGTCGTTGCCGACGCCTTCCGGACCCATGAACTTGGCGTTCAGGCCTTTTTCCTTGGATTGACGCAGGATCAGGCCCAGCTCTGGGTGGTAGCCGCCGTAGTAGACGAAGTCGACGTTGTTCTGCTTGAGCTTCTGGATGATCGAGGAGAAGTCCTTGTCACCGGCGTTCAGGCCTTCGAACACGGCCACTTTGATGCCTTTGCCTTCCAGGGTCTTCTTCACCGCCGAAGCGATGCCTTCACCGTATTGCTGCTTGTCGTGCAGGACCGCAACGACTTTCGGCTTGACGTGGTCGGCGATGTAGTTGCCGGCGGCAGGGCCCTGGGCGCTGTCCAGGCCGATGGTGCGGAAGACCAGCTTGTAGCCACGGGCGGTGATGTCCGGGCTGGTGGCCGCTGGGGTGATCATGATCACGCCTTCGTCTTCGTAAATGTCCGACGCAGGCTGGGTGGAGCTGGAGCACAGGTGACCGACGACAAACTTGACGCCATCGTTGACCACTTTGTTCGCCACGGCAACGGCTTGCTTAGGATCGCAGGCATCGTCGTATTCCTTGGCTTCGAGCATCTTGCCGTCGACGCCGCCCTTGGCGTTGATGTCCTTGATGGCCTGATGCGCACCCACGAACTGCATGTCGCCGTACTGAGTCACCGGACCGGTCTTGGGGCCGGCGATGCCGATCTTGATGGTGTCGGCGGCGAAGGAATGGCTGGCAACCCCGGCCAGAACCATAGTGGCAAACAGTTTCGAAATCTGCTTAGTAGCCTTAGTCATAGTGCTCCACTCATACTGTTGTAGTTTTTATAGTCCTGGCGCCGTAGCAGCAGAACCGGGTCGGATATATCGGATATCCTCGCGGAAAATGCCCCCGGCAACTGTACCGGTACAGTGTAGAGCGCCCATTGTTGGCAAGGGAAGCTGGCGCTCGAGGGCAAAACCGGAGGGTGTCGCTTTATTGAAAGAAAAAGACAGGATAGCGGCATTGATCGTCCGGTCAAATCGGCAATCCCTTGGCTTTCCTGAGCTTTTCAATCCGTACTCCAATTGCTACCGGGTTTTTCTGCCAGACCACCGACGTTATCATTCGCGCCGATTTCTTCTCCGGACAGTTCCCATGAATCAAGAACCTAGCACCCTCTATGCCAAGCTGCTTGGTGAAACCGCATCGATCACCTGGAAAGAGCTGGAACCGTTCTTTGCCAAGGGTGCCCTATTGTGGGTCGAGCCGGCGCTGGATTTGATCGCCGCCGCCGAGGCCGTCGCCCAGGACGAAGGCGACAAAGTCGCCGCCTGGCTGGCCGCCGGGCAGCTCGCCAAGCTGTCTGAAACGCGGGCGCTGGATTTTCTGGAACGTGATCCAACGCTGTGGGCGGTGGTGGTTTCGCCTTGGATAATGATCCAGGAAAGGGCGTCGAAATGATCGATGCACCAAGATGGATCGCTGCTTGATCGGCGGGAAAGTGTGTAGGTGAGTAGCGTGATGGCATCATGCCGTGGTGAAACGCCACAGGGCAGGGTGACGTATACGTAACGGGAACAGTTTATTGAGCAGCCTTTGGGCTGCTCAATTGTTTCTGGATGTTGGATTTGTGGCGCAGCTTAGACGCCTTCGCGAGCAAGCCCGCTCCCACAATGGACCGCATTCATTCAGAAACGACGCGGTCAAACTGTGGGGCGGGCTTGTTCGCGAAGGAGGGCGACGCGGTGCTATGCCGTCTTCAGTAGCTCTTGCCCGTATGGTTATTCAGCGAAATGACCTTGGTCTTGCCAATGCGATGGCGGTAGATCTCGCGCAGGTACTTGATGGCTTTCTTCACGCAGTCGCGGGACAGGCGGATGTCGTTGATCGAGACGAACTTGTCCTTGTCGCTGATGAGCTCGCGGTACTTCTTCTCGTACATCGGCTTGATCGCGTACCAGTTGGTGTCGAGGATCTTCGCTGGGTTTTCGAACTCGTTGAGCAGGTCGTCGATGCGTTCTTCGTCGAAGTCTTCATTGATGATGAAGTCCAGGATCGAGTTGTCCAGGGTTTCGTCGAAGCGGTACGGCGTGCGAGCGAAGCAGCGCTTGATGAAGGCCACGATGAGGGTCAGGAAGTCGTCCGACAGGCACGGGCTCTTGGCGATCAGGGTGGTCAGCGACAGGTTGGCCGAGGCGCCGATCACCAGGGCGTAACGCTTGAGCGTGGTGTTGGGGAACAGGCTGTTGAGGTGGGTCTTGAGCCGGTTCAGGTCCATGTAGGACAGCTTGTAGTCCTTGGGCAGCGAGACGATCGAGACCACCGACGAGCAGTTCTTGAAGAAGTGCAGGTCGTGCAGGGCGGCGGCGTCGTAGCCGGAGTTCTTGTATTGCTCCAGCGAGGCGCGGTAGCGCTTGGATTCGATCGGCAGCAGGCTGATGCCTTCGATGGCCTGGGTGACCTTGTTGAAGTGCGGCAGGTCGATGGAGCGGAAGAACAGGTCGTCGATGTTCAGGCGCGGTGGTTCTTTATCGAACACCTTGAACTTGTCGCCGCTGGGCGCCGGGGTTTCCGGAACCACGGATTCGGCATAGGCAATCGCCACCGGGCCGGCCAGGCTCATGAACAGGTCGTTGGCGTCCAGGCGAATGGTTTCGCCAATGTCGATGCCGGCGCGACGGAAGTAGTTCTGGTCGTAGTCGGTGGTGACGGCCTGGGCGGTCAGGATGTTGAAGATCTGCTGGGAGATGTACTGGTTGGCGTGTTTCTCCATGGCATTGACGTCAATGTTCTGGATGTTGCCGTCATCGCTCTCTTCGGCATAACGCATGATGTCGTTGGAGATCAGCATCATCGCGTTCCACGGACGGATACGGCCCATGACGCTGGCTTCGCTGCTGTCTTCGTTGGCGAAGTTGTACGAGAAATCCCATTCTTCCGACAGGTATTTGCACAGCAGGCGTCCGGCGTTGATGTGCAGCGCCTCGGACATTTCGCTGCGGTGGTCGGAAATGTTCGGCAGCACGCAGATGCCGCTGGTGAAGATCGGTTCGAAGACGAAGGAATGACCGCTCTTGCTGTCGTGTTCGTCCATCGGCTTGGTGTCGAACGTCTTGTTCATGTACGAGTACTGTTGGGCCAGGCCGAATTCCGAGGCCATGCCCGAACCGGTACCGCCGCCGGCGCTGAAGATCGAGAAGTACAGGCGCGATTGGTTGGCCTTGATGCCGCAGCTGTCGATCAGGTACGAGTGGATCATTTTCCAGTCGGGGCTGGAGAAACGCTGGGTGTCCTTGTTCAGGATGATCTTGGCCAGGTACTGGCCGAGGATCGGCGCGTTACCGGCGCCCCCGGCGTGGACTTCCGACAAGTCCATGATTTTCATTTTGCTGTAGTCGCGTAAAAAGCCGGTTTTTTCACCCTTGCGCGAGAAGCGGATACGTCCGGCGATGTCCTTGTCCAGGTCGCCCAGCATGACCAGCGGTTCCACCAGGAACACCGGTTTGCTGGCCTTGCCGTTGCCCAGGCGCAGGTTTTGACGGATCCACTGCGCGGGGCTGTAGCCTTTTTCGCGATAGTGCTTGTCTTCGGCGTTGAATTCGTTGAGGTAGAACTTGCGCGCGTTGTACACCAGTTCCGCCACGTCCAGCGCGATGTTGGAGCCGCAGCGCCCCAGGCCGATCAGGCACACCGAAGGGAATTCCTGCTGGTCGCGCTCGCTGTCGTCATCCACCAGGTGCGGCGGACGTGGGAACACGGTGTCACGCAGACCGTCGAGGTTGTCGAGGATCCGGTCGGTGTTGGTTTCGGTGAAATACAGATACTGCTGGGTCGACAAGGGACGCGAGGTGCTCGGCGTCGTCGACGTTTCAAAGCCGTTGGCGGCCGGGCCCAGGGTCAGATCGGATACCGCAGTGGCTGATTTTTTTGAGGTCATTGTGCGCCGTACGCCTGAACTGTGGGTTGGATGACCGCTGTCATCGAACCGTCGCGGATGGGAACTCGCGTCCTTGGTTGGCGCGAGGGTCGGCCCAAGCGTTCAGGGCTACAGCCTGAGCAGCGCTCGGGGTTATCTCTTCCTGATCCCGTTGAATCGGCCACCGGACGACGATCTTTAACCGTCAACCGGCAAAATGATGTCAATTGTTACAAAGAGTTGACTGGCATCAATAAAGTCCCCGGTCGCCATGGTCAGGTATCAGCCGGGCGAATGATCGCAGACAGTCCGGGTGCCGCTGTCTAGATTGCAGGTTCAGGGCTCGGATGCTCGCCGTTGCCCAAAAACAATAAGAGACGGACCCATGCAGAACTCGACCCAAGCGGCGAATGCCTGGCGCATTCTGTTCCTGCTGTTCCTGGCCAACCTGTTCAACTTCTTCGACCGCACCATCCCGGCGATCATCATCGAGCCGATCCGCATGGAATGGAGCCTCAGCGACTTCCAGATCGGCATCATCGGCACCGCCTTCACCCTTGTCTACGCCATTGCCGGCCTGCCGCTGGGGCGCCTGGCCGACACCGGTTCGCGCAGCAAGTTGATGGGCTGGGGCCTGGCGACCTGGAGCGCGCTGACGGCGGTCAACGGGCTGGTGGGCAGTTTCTGGGCGTTCCTGGTGGTGCGCATGGGCATCGGCATTGGCGAGGCCAGCTACGCGCCGGCCGCCAACTCGTTGATTGGCGATCTGTTCCCGGCCCATCGCCGGGCACGGGCCATGGGCATTTTCATGCTCGGCCTGCCGATCGGCTTGCTGCTGGCTTTCTTCACCATCGGGGCGATGGTCAAGGCGTTCGACAGTTGGCGGGCGCCGTTCTTCATTGCAGCGGTGCCCGGCTTGGTGCTGGCGTTGTTCATGTTCTTCATCAAGGAACCCCAGCGCGGCGCGGCGGAAACCGTGCCGGTGTCCCAGGAGAAGATCGACCGGCCGATCCGTCGAGTGCTGGCGATTCCCACCTTTTTGTGGCTGGTGCTGGCGGGGCTGTGTTTCAACTTCGCCACGTATGCCTGCAACTCGTTCCTGGTGCCCATGTTGCAGCGTTACTTCCTGATGCCATTGCACGAGGCGGCGGTGGCCACCGGGATCATGGTGGGGGTGACCGGGTTGTTTGGGCTGACCCTCGGCGGTTGGGTCGCCGACAAGATCCACCAGCGCGTGCCCAGCGGTCGCCTGCTGTTCGCCGCGTTCAGCCTGGTAATCTCGACGCTCACCACCGCGTGGGCGTTGCATGCCGGGCGGATTGAAATCGGGGTGTTCGTCGCGGTGTTCAGTGTCGGCTGGCTGTTTGCCTATAACTTCTATACCTGCGTGTACACGGCGATCCAGGACGTGGTCGAACCGCGCCTGCGGGCCACGGCGATGGCGTTGTTCTTCGCCGGGCTGTACCTGCTCGGCGGCGGCCTCGGGCCGGTGGTGGTGGGTGGTTTGTCCGATTATTTCGCCCGCACAGCGATGGCCGCCGCCGGGGGCGAACAGATGAGCGAAGCGTTCAAGGCCATCGGCCTGCATGACGCCATGTACCTGATCCCGGTGGCGCTGTTGCTGACCATGCTGTTCTTGTTCCTGGCCTCGCGCTGCTTTGTGCGCGATGCCAGGCGGATGAAGGAGGGGATGGGGGCGGTGGTGGAGCCGGAGGTGGTTGCGGCGACGGCTTGATTGGTTTGGCGTGGATTTTGGACGGTCGCTTTTGTGGCGAGGGAGCTTGCTCCCGCCATGTGGGAGCAAGGCCTGTGGGAGCAAGGCTTGCCCGCGATACTGACACCTCGATGCATCAGGACCCATCGAGGCGATACCATCGCGGGCAAGCCTTGCTCCCACAATCTGTCCGTCTCCACAGTCGAGAGTGGGCTATTCGATCGCCTCGTAAGGAAGTCCCACGTAGTTTTCCGCGATGGTCCTGCGGCCGGCTTCGGAGTCGACGAAATACTCCAGTTCCGCCTCGCTGATACGCTGGTTGAAGGCATCGTCATCGAAGCGGTGCAGCATCGAGGTCATCCACCAGGAAAACCGCTCGGCTTTCCAGACCCGCCGCAGGCAGATGGCGGAATATTTCTCCAGCAGGTCCACGCGGCCGTCGCGATAGACCTTGAGCAGGATGTTGAACAGCGTGCTGACGTCGCTGGCCGCCAGGTTCAAGCCCTTGGCGCCGGTCGGCGGGACGATGTGGGCTGCGTCGCCCACCAGGAACATCCGCCCGTATTGCATCGGCTCGACCACGAAACTGCGCAGCGGCGCGATGCTTTTTTCGATCGATGGGCCGGTGACCAGTGTATCGGCCAGGTCGACGGGCAGGCGGTGCTTGAGTTCGGCCCAGAAGCGCTCGTCCGGCCAGTCGGCCACTTGTTCCTCGGCGGGTACTTGCAGGTAGTAACGCGTGCGGGTCTTGGAGCGCATGCTGCACAGGGCAAAACCGCGTTCGTGACGGGCGTAGACCAGCTCATCATGGACCGGTGGAGTGTCGGCCAGGATGCCGAGCCAGCCGAACGGGTAGACCCGCTCGAAGACCTTGAGCCGTTCGGCTGGGATCGATTGACGCGCGACCCCGTGAAAGCCATCGCAGCCGGCAATGTAGTCGCAGTCCAGGCGCCAGGTTTGCCCCTGGTGTTCGAAGGTCACGAAGGGCTGGTCGGTTTGCATGCCGTGGGGCTGGGCCTTGTCGACCTGGTAGAGGGTTCGCGCACCGGCTGCCTCGCGCGCCGCCATCAGGTCGCGGGTCACTTCGGTCTGGCCGTAGACCATCACGTTCCTGCCCCCGGTCAGTCCCTTCAGGTCGATATGCACGCGGCGACCGTTGAGCGCCAGTTCGAAGCCGTCATGGGGCAGGCCCTCGGCGTCCATGCGCTGGCCGACACCGGCCTGGCGCAACAGTTCGACCATGCCTTGTTCCAGCACGCCAGCGCGGATACGGCCCAGTACATAGTCCGGGGCCTGGCGTTCGAGGATGACAGTGTCGATTCCGGCATTGTGCAGCAACTGGCCCAGCAGCAGCCCAGAGGGGCCGGCGCCGATAATGGCAACTTGGGTCTTGAGCATTTTCATTGTTGTTATGACTCGCACGAAGCACGCGACCAAGGTCGGTGTTGATTGGGGTGCTTGCATTTTTCGCTTGCGGAGCTGTCAGTTGAAGGGGAAAACTGAGCCGATACCTGTACTTTCTGCCAATCGGTGCGATTATCGCCCGCAACCCGAGGCCGATCCTCTTTATGAAAAAAACCGAACTGCCTGCGATCCCGGTGTTCAAGCTCTACGGCGAAGGCCAGGATTGGCCGACTCCGGACCTGCTGCACTGTGAAACCATTTCCAAGCGCAGTCGCGAACACCAGTGGGAGATCAAGCCGCATCGGCATGCCGATCTCTGTCAATTGTTGTTCGTCTTCAAAGGGCGGGCGGAGCTGGAAATCGAAGGCCGGCGCACGCTACTCGACGAGCCGGCGGTGCAGATCCTGCCGCCGCTGTCGGTGCATGGCTTTCGCTTTTCCGAGGACGTGGACGGTTACGTGGTCACCCTGGCAGCGCCGTTGGTGACGCACTTGCAAGGGCAGCTGGGCCATTCGGTGGACATCCTGGCCTTGGCCGAAAGCTACCCGGCGGGTGAGAACGCCGATTACCTCAACAGCCTGTTCAGCGCGCTGCAAGGTGAGTACGCCGGCCATCAACCCGCCCGGGAGATGCTGATGCACGCGCTGGTCAGCGTGATCATGGTGTGGGTCAGCCGCCAGGTGATGCAACGCCGTACCCAGTCCCAGCGTCCGCAGCGGGCCCGGGAATACCTCAACGGTTTCATTCAGTTGGTGGAAGAGACTTATCGCCAGCACGTCAAGGTCGAGGACCTGGCGCATCGCCTGGGCATTTCCGTGTCGCACCTCAACGGCACCTGTCGCGAATTGGCGGGCCAGCCGGCGTTGCAGATCATGCATGAGCGCCAGTTGCTGGAGGCCAAGCGGTTGCTGACCTACACCGGCATGACCATCTATGAGATTTCCGAAATGCTCGGGTTTTCCGACCCGACCAACTTCACCCGGCTGTTCCGCCGGCGTGTCGGCATTTCACCCAAGGCCTTCCGGGACCGGCTCAAGACCGATCAACCGGACGATTGAACCAAACTCAGCGCAAGGCGTTCAGGGTCGCGTTGTGGGGGATGCACCGTTCCAGGTTGCAACTGGCGTATTCACGGGGTTGTTGCCGGGCCTGCTCGACGCGGTAGGCTGCAGTGCCGTACAGCGCCAGCGTGGCGGTGCAGGTGATGAAAATGGCAAGGCGCCGTTTTGTTCTGATGTCCATGGCGATGACCTCTGAACGAATACCCGGGGGTACTACTTTCAGCATAGCTTGTGGGAGCAAGGCTTGCCCGCGATGCAAACACCTCGATTTAGCGGATAGACCGAGGCGATACCATCGCGGGCAAGCCTTGCTCCCACAAGCTCACTCCACAGGGGACAGAGGGGGGCGGCGATTACGCCAGGTGCTCAGGCTTCATCGGATCGCCCGCTTTCACATCCAGTTGCTTGCGCACGTCCTCGAACATTTCGTCGTAGTACTTGTGCATCGAGCCGATGCTCGCGGTCTTGGGCAAGCCGTATTTCTGAGCGATGCGCGTGGCGTGGCGGGCGAAGTCGAAGGCTTGGTCCCTGGCGAGGAAAAAGGTCTCGTCCAAGCTGTTGTCCTCGACCGTGCCGTGCACCCGGAACGCCATGCCCGGGCCTTCCTTGGGATCCTGGGCAAGTTTGTAGTCGATGCACAGGTTGTAGCTGAAATCTTCCTTGTTCAGAGCGTGGCGCTCCATGTGCAGGTGACCCGGTTCGAACATGGCCATAGGCGACTCTCCTTGAAAGCGGGGTGTAAGGCAGACCGTGGATCGGCCCTGCAAGTTTCCTGTTATCGATAGACGATGCCCGGCGTCGCGGTACTGACGCGGGTGCCGGCGGTGCCTTGGACGATAGCATCGATCTCTGACAGCGAGCCGATCACCGCGACATGGCCGGTGTTGCGCGCGAATTCGCAGGCTGCCTGGACCTTGGGCCCCATGGACCCGGCGGCGAAACCGAGCTTTTCCAGATCGTCCGGGTGAGCCTGGGCAATGGCTTTCTGGGTGGGCTTGCCGAAGTCGACGAACGCGGCGTTGACGTCCGTGGCGATTACCAGCAGGTCGCTTTCCAATTGTTCGGCCAGCAGCGCCGAGCACAGGTCCTTGTCGATCACCGCTTCCACGCCTTGCAGCTTGCCGTCGGCACCGTACATCGTCGGAATACCGCCGCCGCCGGCGCAGATCACGATGCTGCCCTTTTCCAGCAGCCACTTGATCGGACGGATTTCGAAGATGCGCCGGGGCCGCGGGCTGGCGACCACCCGGCGGAACTTGTCGCCGTCCGGGGCGATGGCCCAGCCTTTCTCGGCGGCCAGTTTCTGCGCCTCCTGCTGGCTGTAGACCGGGCCGATGGGCTTGGTCGGGTGCTGGAACGCCGGGTCATGGGCGTCCACTTCGACCTGGGTCAAGAGCGTGGCAAAGGGCACGTCGACGTCCAGCAGGTTGCCCAGTTCCTGTTCGATGATGTAACCGATCATGCCTTCGGTTTCCGCGCCGAGCACGTCCAGTGGATAGGGCGTGACCGAGGTGTAGGCTGCGGCCTGCAACGACAACAGGCCGACCTGCGGGCCGTTGCCGTGGGCAATGACCAATTGGTTGCCGGGGTAGATCTTCGCGATCTGTTCGGTCGCGGTGCGGATGTTGCTGCGTTGATTGTCTGCGGTCATGGGTTCTCCCCGACGCAGGAGGGCGTTACCGCCCAAGGCAACGACGATGCGCATGGTGCTGTCCCTTCAAAAATGGATCGAACAACGCAGTCCCCTGTGGGAGCGGGCCTGTGGGAGCAAGGCTTGCCCGCGATGCAGGCACCTCGGTGTAGCTGATGGACCGAGGCGATGCCATCGCGGGCAAGCCTTGCTCCCACTGACCCACTCCAACAACCTATTCCTGCACAGAGGGCAAGTTGCTTGGGTTCTAGATATCCGCCAGCGCCGCCACCAGGATTGCCTTGATGGTGTGCATGCGGTTTTCCGCTTGCTCGAAGGCGATGTTGGCCGGGGATTCGAAGACCTCCTCGGTCACTTCCACGCCGTTGGCCAGGTTCGGATAGCGTGCGGCGATGTCCTTGCCGACCTTGGTCTCGCTGTTGTGGAACGCGGGCAGGCAGTGCATGAATTTTACCCGCGGGTTGCCCGAGGCCTTCATCATTTGCGCGTTGACCTGGTAGGGCAGCAATTGCTCGATGCGTTCGTCCCAGGCCTCCACTGGCTCGCCCATGGACACCCAGACGTCGGTGTGGATGAAGTCCACGTCCTTGACCGCTTCTTTTGGGTCTTCGGTGAGGGTGATGCGGGCACCGCTTTCGGCGGCGAAGGCCAGGCACTGGTCGATGAAGTCCTGGTGCGGCCACAGCGCCTTCGGCGCGCCGATGCGCACGTCCATGCCGAGTTTGGCGCCGATCATCAGCAATGAATTGCCCATGTTGTAGCGCGCGTCACCCAGGTACGCATAGCGAATGTCATGCAGCGGCTTGTCGCTGTGTTCGCGCATGGTCAGGGTGTCGGCGATCATCTGGGTGGGGTGGAATTCGGCGGTCAGGCCATTGAACACCGGCACCCCGGCGAACGTGGCCAGTTCCTCGACGATCTCCTGTTCGAAGCCGCGGTACTCGATGGCGTCGAACATCCGGCCCAGGACCCGGGCGGTGTCCTTCATGCTTTCCTTGTGGCCGATCTGCGAGGACACCGGGTCGATGTAGGTGACATGGGCGCCTTGGTCATGGGCTGCGACTTCGAAGGCGCAGCGGGTGCGGGTCGAGGTTTTTTCGAAGATCAGCGCGATGTTCTTGCCCTTGAGGTGCGGCTGCTCGGTGCCGGTGTACTTGGCGCGCTTGAGGTCGCGGGACAGGTCCAGCAGGTAGTGCAGCTCGCGGTTGGTGTGGTGCATCAGACTCAGCAGGCTGCGGTTGCGCATGTTGAACGCCATGATGTGGATCTCCTTGGATGTCGGTTATCCCCTGGGCCGGTCTCTGCCGTGGGATGGAGAGCAGTGCCGGCCCAGGCTCGAAGGTCAGTAATCGATCGGGTCGCGAATGATCGGGCAGGTCATGCAGTGACCGCCGCCCCGGCCCCGGCCCAGCTCGCTGGCGCTGATGGTGATGACTTCCACCCCGGCCTTGCGCAGCAAGGTGTTGGTGTAGGTGTTGCGGTCGTAGCCGATGACCACGCCGGGTTCCAGGGCCACCACGTTGTTGCCGTCGTCCCATTGCTCGCGTTCGGCGGCGAAGCTGTTGCCGCCGGTTTCCACCACGCGCAGTGCCGGCAGCTTGAGCGCGGCGGCCACGGTGTCGAGGAAGCTGCTGTTTTCGCGACGCACGTCGATGCCACCGGGTTTGCTTTCGTCAGGACGCAGGGAGAAGGCGACGATCTGGCTCACCACTTCCGGGAAAATCGTCACCAGGTCGCGGTCGCAGAAACTGAACACGGTGTCCAGGTGCATGGCCGCCCGCGACTTCGGCAAGCCGGCGACGATCACCCGCTCCACGGCGTTGTGCTTGAACAGGTTCAGCGCCAATTGGCCGATGGCCTGGCGGGACGAACGCTCGCCCATGCCGATCAGCACCACCCCGTTGCCGATGGGCATCACGTCACCGCCTTCGAGGGTGGCGTTGCCGTGGTCCTGGTCCGGGTCGCCGTACCAGACCTGGAAGTCGGCTTGGGTGAATTCGGGGTGGAATTTATAAACGGCGCTGGCCAGCAGGGTTTCCTGGCGGCGCGCCGGCCAGTACATCGGGTTCAGGGTTACCCCGCCATAGATCCAGCAGGTGGTGTCGCGGGTGAACTGGGTGTTGGGCAGCGGCGGCAGGATGAAACTGGAGTGCCCGAGGAAGTCGCGGAACATCTGGATCGTCTTGCCGCCGAAGCTGTCCGGCAGGTCATCGGCCGAGACCCCGCCGATCAGGTATTCGGCGATATGGCGCGGTTCGAGGGTGCGCAGCCAGGCGTCGACTTCGTGCACCAGGCCCAGGCCCACCGAGTTGGCGGTGATCTTGCGTTGCAGGATCCAGTCCAGGGCCTCGGGAATGGCGACGACGTCGGTCAGCAGGTTGTGCATTTCCAGGACATCGACGTCGCGCTCACGCATCTTGGTCACGAAGTCGAAATGGTCGCGCTTGGCCTGGTTGACCCAGATCACATCGTCGAACAGCAGCTCGTCGCAGTTGTTCGGGGTCAACCGCTGGTGGGCCAGGCCCGGGGAACACACCAGGACCTTACGCAGCTTGCCGGCTTCGGAATGAACGCCGTATTTCACTTTTTCCGTGGTCATTGCATTTCCTCCAGTGAAAACGATTGGCCCGCTACAGGGTCAGGAAACCGTCGTAGAGCCCATAGGCGGCCACCAGGGCGCCGGCGATCACGGCGGCGAAAATCAGCTTCTCGACGGCGGTGAAAATCGGTTTGCCCACTTCGTGCTTGGCCTTGGCGAACAGGATCGCGCCGGGGGCGTAGAGCAAAGCGGAGAGCAGCAGGTACTTGATTCCGCCTGCATACAGCAGCCACATCGCGTAGATCAGGGCGATGGCGCCGATGGCCAGGTCCTTGCGCCGTTCGGCCAGGGCTTTCTCATAGGTTTCGCCGCGCACTGCCAGCAGCACCGCATAGGCCGCCGACCACAGGTATGGCACCAGGATCATCGACGTGGCGAGGTAGATCAGCGACAGGTAGGTGCTGGCCGAGAACAGGGTGATGATCAAAAACAGCTGGACCATCGCGTTGGTCAGCCACAGGGCGTTGGCCGGTACGTGGTTGGCGTTCTCGCGGCGCAGGAACGCCGGCATGGTGTGGTCCTTGGCGGCGGCGAACATGATCTCGGCGCACAGCAGCACCCAGGACAGCAAGGCGCCGAGCAACGAGATGACCAGGCCGACGCTGATCAGCACTGCACCCCAATGACCGACGACATGTTCCAGCACGGCGGCCATCGACGGGTTCTGCAACTTCGCCAGTTCCGGTTGGGTCATGATGCCCAGCGACAGTACGTTGACCAGCACCAGGAACAGCAGCACGGTGACGAATCCGATGACCGTGGCCTTGCCCACGTCCGCACGTTTTTCGGCGCGGGCGGAAAAAATACTCGCACCCTCGATGCCGATGAACACCCATACCGTGACCAGCATCATGTGTCGCACTTGGGCCATGACACTGCCCAGGTCCGGATTTTTTGCACCCCAGATGTCGGCGGTGAAAATGTCGAGCTTGAAGGCGAAGACCGCGATCAGCACGAACAGCACCAGCGGCACGATCTTGGCAACGGTGGTGACCAGGTTGATGAACGCCGCCTCCTTGATGCCTTGCAGCACCAGCCAGTGCACTGCCCACAACAACACCGAGGCACCGATCACCGCCGCGACCGTGTTGCCCTCGCCAAAGATCGGGAAGAAATAACCCAGGGTGCTGAACAGCAGCACGAAATAACCGACGTTGCCGAGCCAGGCGCTGATCCAGTAGCCCCAGGCCGATGAAAAGCCCATGTAGTCACCGAAACCGGCCTTGGCGTAGACGTAGACGCCGCCGTCCAGGTCAGGCTTGCGATTGGCCAGGGTCTGGAACACGAAGGCGAGGGTCAGCATGCCCACCGCGGTGATGGCCCAGCCGATCAGAATGGCACCGACATCGGCACTGGCGGCCATGTTTTGCGGCAGGGAAAAGATCCCGCCGCCAATCATCGAACCGACCACCAGGGCGATCAACGCACCCAGTCGAAGTTTTCCGGGGGTAGTAGACATTGTCATGCTCCGCTGCAGGAGAGAGCCGACAGCCTATGACCATTTTTACCGCCCTTAGCTGATCTAAGTCAGGCTGGAGGGGATCAGATTTATTCGGGATCGCGGCGTGCTCCGGAGTCCATCAGGTCCGTCGCCACGGGGCGGGACCAGATCCACAGGTTGCCCAGGGCCATGCCGGCCAGCGCCAGGTAGACCGGCCAGCCGTGGTCGAGGGTTGCCAGCATCAGTCCGGCGCACACCAGCATGCTGAGCGTGGCGCCGACCTTGGCCCGGCGCGGGATGACCTTGCCGTTGCGCCAGTTGTGCAGCATCGGCCCGAACAGCCGATGGTGTTCCAGCCAGGCGCTCAGGCGGGGCGAACTGCGGGTCGCGGCCCAGGCGGCCAACAGGATGAACTCGGTGGTGGGCAGGCCGGGCACGACGATGGCGACCAGGCCGATGGCCAGGCTGGTGTAGGCGAGTAGGCCGAAGAGTATTCGGTTGAGTTTCGAGGGCATGTGGTTCATGTCTTTCTTTACAGGCCTGCGCGTTTCCTTGTGGGAGCGAGCCTGCTCGCGATAGCGGTGTATCAGTCTCCAATGATGGGTGCTGATACACCGCTATCGCGAGCAGGCTCGCTCCCACAGGGATTGTGGTGAGTTTCAGGCCTCCTCGGCCGTGTAAGCCTGCTCCAGCAACACCGTAAAGCGGTTGAAGGCATCCAGCGCGCCCTTGTCCGCTTCGGCTTCCTGCTGTTCGGTGAAGGCCAGGTCATCGAGGAGGCGGGTGAAGGTTTTCCAGCCTTCGGCGCGCCCACCCGCCGGTTCCGCCAGGTGCCGGGCGCCGAAGGTTTCGCTCAAGCCCAGGCCCACGGCGCGCTTGATCAGGAACGCGGCGCCGAGCTTGGAGCCCTCGGAGACGAACAGCCAGCCCAGCGCCTCGGCCCGGGTCGGGTTCTTCAGCGCACCGGCCACCGGCGCGGGGATTTCGGTGTTCAGGTCCGCCAGGTCGATCCTGGCTGCTTCGGCGCGGCAGCGGGTTGGTAGGTCGGGAATCAGCGCTGCCAGGTCCGCATCGTTGTACAGAGCCATGAGTTCCGACTGGAACAGGTACTGGGCGACAACGAAACGGGCGAAGTTGGCCGGGGTTTCGAACGGGGCGTGGGCCTTGACCAGGGCGTCGAGTCGGTTGTGGGGGGCGTGGGTGATGTGGTTCAGGCGTTGGGAGCGGGAAGCGGGACGTTGTGTGGTCATGAAAAATTCCTTCGAAGGAGAATAGTGTGGCGAGCGGGGTTCTCCGCTGGGCTGTGGGAGCAAAGCTTGCTCGCGAAACAGACGCCTCGATTCCTGAGGAACCGCATCGCCTTCATCGCGGGCAAGCCTTGCTCCCACATGGCTCTCGCCACAGGTATTTGTTTGGCCTGGTAACCGAGTCAGATATCCCAGATCAGGTTGAGCGCGAAGTTACGGCCCGGTGCGGTCAGGCGATCGAGGTTGGCGGGGCTCAGCACCGCCGCTTCGCCGACGCTGTCGTAGCCGCGCACGTCGTCCCACAGCCAGTACTTCTTGTCGGTGAGGTTGTAGAGGCCGCCGTTGACCGTGAGGGTGTCGCTCACCTTGTAGTAGCCGGTCAGGTCGAGAAGGCCGAAGCCCGGGGTCTTGAATTGGCTGCTGACGCCGTCGGGCGAGTTGAAGTTGCTGCTGTCGACACGGTCCTTCTTCTTGGTCACGGTCCAGCTGAGCAGGGTGCCGTAGCGGTCCTGGTCGTAACCCAGGCCGAACACTCCGGTGAGCGGGTTGATGCTGTTGAGCGGCTGGCCGGTGTCGTCGTTGCGGCCGTGGGTATAAGCCACCGAACCCTGGGTGTACAGGCCCTGGGGCGCGCCGAAGACATCCAGGTTGAGGCGGCCCTTGACCTCGGCGCCCTTGATGGTGGCGTGCTTGATGTTGTTGCTCTGGAAGGTCAACTGGTCGGCACCGGGGGTAATGGCGTCTTCGTTGATGAGGTCGCGGTACTTGTTGTAGAACACCGCCACGTCGAACGAGCCGGAATCGAAGCGTCCGCGCAGGCCGGTCTCGTAGCTTCTGCTTTTTTCCGGTTCCAGATTGGGGTTCGGTTCTACCGTATAGCCGGGGCTGCTGTTCTCGAAACGGCCATACAGGGCCTTGGCGGTCGGGGTGCGGAAACCTTCGGCATACTGGCCATACCAGGTGTATTGCTCGGTGAGGGCGTAGGTCAGGCCGAACTTGGGTGAGACGCGGTGCCAGGTCTTGTTCTTGTCGCTCACCTCGCCGCCGCGGGCGGGGTCGACCGTGTTGAGGAACGCCTGGGTCAAGCGCGGCTTGAGCTGGGTGTAGTCGTAGCGCAGGGCCGGAGTGAAGGTCCACTGCTGCCAACTGATCTGGTCCTGGGCGAACAGGCTGTAGGTGTTGATGGTCGGGTCCGGGAAGTCACTGGCTTTTGCCAGCACGTCCCCACGCCCCGTGCTGATCGCGCCGATGGCGGAACAGCCCGCGCCGACCGCCAGGCACACGCCGTTGCCGCTGCGCGAACCGGTGACTTCCTGGTGCTTGAGGGTGGTGCCGTAGGTCAGCCTGTGATCGGTGTCTTCGATGCTGAAGGCTTTGTCCAGTTGCGCATCCAACACCCACTGCTTTTCTTCGTAGAGGGTGTCGCGGGTGCGCAACACCTGGCGGCTGATCGGGAAGTAGAATTCGGCGGTGCTCTCCTGCGTCTTGGCGACCTGATGGTTCAGGCTCCACTTCACGTTGTCGGCCAGCAGGCTGTCGAGGGCGAAGCTGTGCTCCAGGCCGAAGCGCTCGCGGGTGATGGTGTCGTTGCCGGTGCGCCACTGGTACATGCCGCCGGGCAGCATCGCGGGCGGGATGGTCGGTCGGCCGTTGGAGTAGGGGCCGCCGTAGGCGCTCTTCTGGTCGGTGTCGCGATCATCCTTGTACTTCTCGTAGACCAGCCCCAGGCGCCCGTCATCGCTGTAGTTCCAGCCCAGCTTGGCCAACACGTTGTGGGCGCGCACGTCTTCCGGGTTGGCGGCGGTGCGGTCCAGGCCGGTGCCGTTGTGGCTGCCATAGGATTGGGTTTCATGGCCGTCACGCTGGCTGTAGTGCAACAGGCCATCGAGCGGTCCGCTGCGGCCGGCGACGGTGGCAGACTTGAGCCAACTGTCGTCGGCGGAGCTGTAGCCGGTCTTCAGGCGCGCGCCCGTGTCCTGGCCGGGCTTGATGATGTCGTCCGGGTCCAGGGTGAAGTAACTGACGGCGCCACCGATGGCGTTGCTGCCGTAGAGCACGGAGGCCGGGCCGCGAAGGATTTCCACGCGCTTGATGATCTCCGGGTCGACGTAGTTGCGCTGGGTCTTGGCGTAGGGGCCGTTGAAGAAACTGCCGGGAATTTCCACGCCGTCGACCTGGGTCAGGATCCGGTTGCCGTCGATGCCGCGGATGTTGTAGCCGCTGATACCGCCGCGCTGGCCCGCACCGCCCACCGAGACGCCGGGCTCATAGCGCACCAGGTCCTTGAGGGTGTTGACGTTGTTGCGGTCCAGTTCCTGGCGGTCGTGGACGGTGACCGTGCTCGGTACGAGGGTGATGTCCTGTTCCTGGCGAGTGGCGCTGATGGTCACCTGCTGCAGGTTCAACACGCCGGCGGCGCTGCGCTTTTCCAGGACAACGCTGTGGTTGCCCAGATTGCGGTAGCTCAGCTGGGTCCCCACCAGCAGGCGCTCCAGGGCTTTGTCTGCGGGCAGCGAGCCGTTCACTCCCGGTGAGGTGACACCTTCGGCCAGTTCGGCCGAGAGGCCGACCTGCCAGCCGGTGACGGCGGTGAATGCATTCAGGGCCGAGACGAGTGGCTGCTGGGCGATGGTGAAGGTGTAGTCGCCGATCTGGCGCGCGGGCGGTGGCGTGGCGGTGGCGGCCAGGCTGGGCGCGCTGGCCGCCATCAGGATGGCGACGGTCAGCAACGACAGCGTACGAGAGGGGGCAAGGAAGCTGCAGGTAAGGCGAGAGGACATCGATAGCGCTCCGTGTCGCATCTGTTATAGGTGCAGATTGGCATCGCAAGATGCGAATCAATTGCATTGGCTATAACGAGACGAACCAGCGGACGCTATCGAGTAAAAATAATTCTCATTTAGTTCGGGGGCACCCGTTGGTAGGTACTCTCCATTTGAGAGGCCTCCATTTGACAGGCTTCATCCATCTGAAGGGTCTGCAGTTGTCCCACACAGATCGCCATGATCAGCTTCAGTTCCTTTTGCACCGTGCTCGATGACACGCCGAGCTTCTCGGCGATGCCTTGGTAACTGTGCCCGTGCAGGCGGCTGAGGATGAAGATTTGCTGCTGGCGTGAACTCAGCGCATGCAGGCTCACGTTCAGTCGCTCCAGCAACTGCTGGGCGTGGGCAGCGTCCTCGGCATTGCTCTGGGGCGCGACCACGTTGTGGATGACTTGCGCCGGCACGTCGTCGAGCAGGGTACGGGCGCGGATACGCCGCGCACGCAGATGATCGCGCGCCAGGTTGCGGGCGGTCTGGAAGACGAAGGGCTCCAGATGCTCGACCGGGCGCTCGGTCAGGGCGCGACTGACGCGCAGGTAGGTTTCCTGGAGAAGGTCTTCGGCGGTACTGGGGTTGTTGACCATGCGCTCAAGGGTGCGCAACAGCGGTATGCGCTGGGCGAGGAAGACGTGATGAAAGCGCGATTGACTCACGGTAGGGCCTGATCCGGATCGAGTAAATGATAATGCTTATCATCTTTGCGATGGGTCAAGCCTTCATTTGTTAGCGCAGAAAGCAAAATGTGGGAGCGAACTCCCACATTAAGCATCTATCTCCAGCATCAAGCGTCCATCCGCCCCCGCGACAGTTACTCCGCGTTACACAACGCCAGGCAGTTATCCAGCATGCGGTTGGAGAAGCCCCATTCGTTGTCATACCAGGCCAGGACCTTGAGCAGCTTGCCGCTGACCTTGGTGTGGTTGGCGTCGAAGATCGACGACAGCGGGTTGTGGTTGAAGTCGCTGGAGACCAGCGGCAGGGCGTTGTAACCGAGGATCCGGGAGTGTTGGCTGGCCTGGCGCAGCAGGTCGTTGACTTGCTCGGCCGTGGCTTCGCGCTTGAGCTGCACGGTCAGGTCCACCAGCGACACGTTGATCACTGGTACGCGCACTGCCATGCCGGTCAGCTTGCCCGCCAGTTCCGGCAGCACCAGGCCCACCGCTTCGGCGGCGCCGGTCTTGCTCGGGATCATGTTCTGGGTGGCCGAGCGGGCACGGTACGGATCGCTGTGGTACACGTCGGTCAGGTTCTGGTCATTGGTGTAGGCGTGGATCGTGGTCATCAGGCCGCTTTCAATGCCCAGCTCGCGATGCAGCACCTGGGCCACCGGGGCCAGGCAGTTGGTGGTGCACGACGCGTTGGAAATGATCTGGTGGGACTGGCGCAGGATGTCATGGTTCACGCCATACACGACGGTGGCGTCGGCGCCCTTGGCCGGGGCCGAGATGATCACCTTGCGGGCGCCGGCGCTGATATGGGCGGCGGCCTTGGCGCGGTCGGTGAACAGGCCGGTGCATTCGAACACAACGTCGATCTTCTCGGCGGCCCAGGGCAGTTCGGCCGGGTTGCGGATGGCACTGACCGAGATGCGGTCGCCATTGACCGTCAGGCTTTCGTGATCGTGCTGCACGTCCGCGTCAAAGGTGCCGTGTACCGTGTCGTACTTGAGCAGGTGCGCATTGATGGCACTGTCGCCCAGGTCGTTGATCGCGACGATCTGCAAGTCGCGACGGTAGCCTTGGGTATACAGTGCGCGGAGGACGTTGCGGCCGATGCGGCCAAAACCATTGATTGCGATTCGAAGAGTCATTCACTGCACCGCCGTCGATTTGTTGTTGGAATTACAAGATTATGCGCAAAAAAATAGAAAACAAGCCTTTTTGATGGCAGTATTTTGTTTTATCTACAACGAGTGACCTGAAACAACTGGTCCAAAAGGTCGGTAAGCCGCTTGTCGCCTGATGTGCGCAGCGGGTTCTGACCAGCATAGACAATCAGGTCGCCACACCCGTTAGCCTGGAGTTCTACACATGCATCCCCGCGTTCTTGAGGTCACCGAACGGCTTATCGCCCGCAGCCGCGCCACGCGCCAGGCTTACCTTGCATTGATCCGTGGTGCAGCCAGCGACGGTCCGATGCGCGGCAAGCTGCAATGCGCCAACTTCGCCCACGGCGTGGCCGGTTGCGGCAGCGAAGACAAGCACCACCTGCGGATGATGAACGCCGCCAACATCGCCATCGTGTCGTCCTATAACGACATGCTTTCGGCCCACCAGCCCTACGAAACCTTCCCGGAACAGATCAAGAAAGCCCTGCGTGAAATCGGCTCGGTGGGTCAGTTCGCGGGCGGCACGCCGGCCATGTGCGACGGCGTGACCCAGGGCGAAGCGGGGATGGAACTGAGCCTGCCGAGTCGCGAGGTGATCGCGCTGTCCACGGCGGTGGCGTTGTCCCACAACATGTTCGACGGTGCACTGATGCTCGGCATCTGCGACAAGATCGTGCCGGGCCTGATGATGGGTGCGCTGCGCTTCGGTCACTTGCCGACGATCTTCGTGCCGGGCGGGCCGATGGTCTCGGGCATTTCCAACAAGGAAAAGGCCGACGTGCGCCAGCGCTACGCCGAAGGCAAGGCCACTCGTGAAGAGCTGCTGGAATCGGAGATGAAGTCCTACCACAGCCCCGGCACCTGCACCTTCTACGGCACCGCCAACACCAACCAACTGCTGATGGAAGTGATGGGCCTGCACCTGCCGGGCGCTTCGTTCGTCAACCCGAACACCCCGTTGCGTGACGCCCTGACCCGCGAAGCGGCGTTCCAGGTGACGCGCATGACCAAGCAGAGCGGCAACTTCATGCCTATCGGCGAAATCGTCGACGAGCGTTCGCTGGTCAACTCTATCGTCGCGCTGCACGCCACTGGCGGTTCCACCAACCACACCCTGCACATGCCGGCCATCGCCATGGCGGCGGGCATCCAGCTGACCTGGCAGGACATGGCCGACCTCTCCGAGGTGGTGCCGACCCTGAGCCACGTCTACCCGAACGGCAAGGCCGACATCAACCACTTCCAGGCGGCGGGCGGGATGTCGTTCCTGATCCGCGAACTGCTGGAAGCCGGGTTGCTCCATGAAGACGTCAATACCGTGATGGGGCCTGGCCTGAGTCGCTACACCCAGGAGCCGTTCCTCGAAGACGGCGAACTGGTGTGGCGCGACGGCCCGATCGAAAGCCTCGACGAAAATATCCTGCGCCCGGTGGCCCGCGCGTTCTCGCCGGAAGGCGGGTTGCGGGTGATGGAGGGCAACCTCGGCCGTGGGGTGATGAAGGTCTCTGCGGTCGCCCTGGAAAACCAGGTCGTCGAAGCGCCGGCCATGGTCTTCCAGGATCAACAGGACCTGGCCGACGCATTCAAGGCCGGGCTGCTGGAGAAGGATTTTGTCGCGGTCATGCGCTTCCAGGGGCCGCGCTCCAACGGCATGCCGGAATTGCACAAGATGACGCCGTTCCTTGGTGTGCTGCAGGATCGCGGTTTCAAGGTGGCGCTGGTCACCGACGGACGCATGTCCGGCGCGTCGGGGAAGATCCCGGCGGCCATTCACGTCAGCCCCGAAGCTTATGTCGGCGGCGCGTTGGCCCGGGTGCGGGAGGGCGATATCATCCGCGTCGATGGCGTCAACGGCACCCTGGAATTGAAGGTGGACGCCGACGAATTCGCTGCACGCGAACCTGCCAAGGGCCTGTTGGGCAACAACATCGGCACCGGTCGCGAGCTGTTCGGTTTCATGCGCATGGCGTTCAGCTCGGCGGAGCAGGGCGCCAGCGCCTTCACTGCTGCCCTGGAGACAATTAATTGAAACTGGCCCTGGTCGGTGACATCGGTGGGACCAACGCACGTTTCGCGTTGTGGAAGAACCACAACCTGGAAAACATCCAGGTGCTGGCGACGGCCGACTATGCCTGTCCGGAAGACGCCATCAAGGTTTACCTCAATGGCCTGGGCATGGCTCCGGGCGCCATCGGTTCGGTGTGCCTGTCGGTGGCCGGGCCTGTGAGCGGTGATGAGTTTCGCTTCACCAACAATCACTGGCGCCTGAGCAACCGGGCGTTCTGCGAGACCTTGCAGGTGGAGCAGTTGTTGCTGGTCAACGACTTCTCGGCCATGGCCCTGGGCATGACCCGTTTGCGTCCTGGTGAGTACCGGGTCGTGTGCGAGGGCACGCCGGAGCCGATGCGTCCGGCGGTGGTGATCGGCCCGGGCACCGGGTTGGGCGTCGGTACGCTGCTGGACCTGGGCGAAGGCCGTTTTGCGGCGCTGCCGGGTGAGGGCGGTCATGTGGACCTGCCGATGAGCAGCCCGCGGGAAACCCAGTTGTGGCAACACATCTACAACGAGATCGGCCATGTCAGCGCCGAGACCGCCCTGAGCGGCAGTGGTCTGCCGCGGGTGTACCGGGCCATCTGCGCGGTGGACGGCCATGAGCCGGTGCTCGACACCCCCGAATCCATCACTGCGACGGGCCTGGCCGGCGACCCCATCGCCCTGGAAGTGCTCGAACAGTTCTGCCGTTGGCTGGGCCGCGTGGCCGGCAACAACGTGCTGACCGTTGGCGGGCGTGGCGGCGTGTTCATCGTCGGTGGCGTGATTCCGCGGTTCGCCGATTTCTTCCTCGAAAGCGGTTTCGCCCGTTGCTTCGCGGACAAGGGTTGCATGAGCGATTACTTCAAGGGCATTCCGGTGTGGCTGGTGACCGCACCGTACTCCGGGCTGATGGGCGCGGGGGTGGCGTTGGAGCAGTCGAACCCAGTTTGAGAGGTGGTCCTCTGTGGGAGTTAGTGGTGTTTGAAGATTCCGTCCCTCAGGCATAATCCGCCCAACCTAAACAACAAGGACGCGGCCCCGTGAGTTCAGTAAACAAATCGATTTTGTTGGTCGACGACGACCAGGAGATTCGCGAGCTGCTGGACACTTACCTCAGCCGCGCGGGGTTTCAGGTGCGCACCACGCCCGACGGCGCGGGGTTTCGCCAGGCGTTGAACGATGCGCCGAGCGATCTGGTGATCCTCGATGTGATGTTGCCCGACGAGGATGGCTTCAGCCTGTGCCGCTGGGTTCGCCAGCATCCGCGCCAGGCCCATGTACCGATCATCATGCTTACCGCCAGTTCCGACGAGGCCGACCGGGTCATCGGCCTGGAGCTGGGCGCCGACGATTACCTGGGCAAGCCCTTCAGCCCCCGTGAATTGCAGGCGCGCATCAAGGCCTTGCTGCGTCGCGCGCAGTTCGGTCAGGAGCGCCAGGGCGGCGAAGTGCTGGCTTTCGACGAGTGGCGCCTGGACATGGTCAGCCATCGGCTGTTCCACACCGACGGCGAAGAAGTGATTCTCTCCGGCGCCGATTTCGCCCTGCTCAAGTTGTTCCTCGACCATCCCCAGGAAATCCTCGACCGCGACACCATCGGCAACGCCACCCGTGGTCGCGAGCTGATGCCCCTGGACCGTATCGTCGACATGGCGGTCAGTCGCCTGCGCCAGCGTTTGCGCGACACCGACAAGCCGCCGCGGCTGATCCGCACGGTGCGTGGCAGCGGGTATCAGCTGGCGGCCAGCGTGGTTGCCAGCAATGGCCATTGATTGGCGCAAACTGGCCCGCCGGGTGCCGGTGCCGCGTTCGTTGCTGGGACGGATGCTGCTGCTGACGTTGCTGGTGGTGCTGTTCGCCCAGACCCTGTCCAGCCTGATCTGGGTCTCGCAACTGCGGGCGACCCAACTCGAAGGCCTGGTCACCAGCGCCCGCAGCCTCGCCCATTCGATGACGGCCAGTGTCAGTTACCTGCGCTCGCTGCCGGTGGCTTACCGGCCGCTGGTGCTCGATCAACTGCGCAGCATGGGCGGCACGCGGTTCGTCGTCACGCTCAACGACAAACCCCTGGGCATGGATGTGCTGCCCGTCACGCCGCGTAAGCTGGCGGTGATCAAGGCCGTGGATGAGGTGTTGCGTCGCTCCCTGGGCAGTAACGCCGACATCTCCGTCACCTTTGTCAGCCCTGACGACCTGCGGATTTTCAACGCCGGGCTGAAGCTCGACGAGTTGCCACGTTCGTGGGCCCACTACGCCTTGACCCTGGAGCCGGTGAACCCGCCGGTGCTGGTGACGCAGATCCAGATGGCGCCGGGCGAATGGCTGTACATCGCCTCGTTGCTGCCCGAACCCTACACCAGCCTTGAAGAGCAAGACCTGCCCAAGCAACAGGTCGGCTTCATCGTGCTCACCAGCAGCCTGTTGCTGCTGTTCATCGGTTTGCTGGTGCATTGGCAAAGCCGGCCGCTCAAGCGTTTGGCCCGGGCCGCACGGGACATGTCCCTGGGCGCCGAAGTGCAACCGGTGGCCGAGGGCGGCGGCAGCGAAGTGGTGGAAGTGGGGCGGGCGTTCAACGCCATGCGTGAGCGCATCAGCCGCTACCTGACCGAACGCAGCCAGTTGTTCAGTGCGATCTCCCACGACCTACGCACACCCATTACGCGGCTGCGGTTGCGGGTCGAGTTGTTGGAAGACGAAAACCTGCAGGCCAAGTTCGGCCGCGACCTGGACGAGTTGGAGTTGCTGGTCAAAGGCGCGCTGCAATGCGTCAAGGACACCGACATCCACGAGAACATCGAGCCGGTGGACCTCAACCATGTGCTCGATTGCCTGGTCGAACCTTACCTGGCGCCCAACGGCAACGGCCGCGTGACCCAGGACGGCCGGGCGCTGGCGCCGTATCCGGGCAAGCCGCTGGCGCTCAAGCGCTGCATCGGCAACCTGATCGACAACGCCTTGAAATATGGGCAGAACGCCCACCTGCACATCGATGACGATGAAAGCGCCTTCATCCTCCACGTCGACGACGAAGGGCCGGGCGTGCCGGAGCAACGCCTGGAACAAGTCTTCGAACCGCACTTTCGCCTGGCCGGGCAGCAGCAGGGCTATGGCCTGGGCCTGGGCATCGCCCGCAACATCGCCCACAGCCATGGTGGGGAAGTGAGCTTGCAGAACCTGCGTGAGGGTGGGTTGCGGGTGACGTTGCAGTTGCCCCGCAGTGTCGATTAGTTAAACCGCGTTATCGTTCATCGCGAGCAGGCTCGCTCCCACCCTGATTGAGGGTGTTCACCGTTTTTGTGTTCACCGCCAAACCCTGTGGGAGCGAGCCTGCTCGCGATGGCGCCAGTAGCCTCAACCCATCTCCCAGATAAATGTCACAAGCTGGTGACATAACGCGCCCCTTTCGTTACCTGCCTCTCGCCACCCCTTGTTTAGACTCCCTGCGTCAAAACAACAAAAAAGGTACTCCCCGATGGACACCTTCCAACCGGCCTTCAGTAGTTGGCTGAATGCCCCTGCCCACCAGCAATGGCTCGCCGCCGAAGGTCTGCGGCTGCTGGCGTTCGCCAAGGCGTCGAAGCTGCCTGGCGGCTTTGGCAACCTCGACGAGCGAGGCTGCCTGCCGGTCGACGCTCGCGCCGAAACCATGAACACCGCCCGCATGACCCACAGCTTCGCCATGGCCCACATCCAGGGCCTGCCGGGCTTCGCCGAACTGGTCGATCATGGCGTCCAGGCCCTCAGCGGCCCCTTGCGCGACGCCGAGCACGGTGGCTGGTTCGCCACCGCGCAACCGGCTGACGGCGACACCGGCAAGGCCGCGTACCTGCATGCCTTCGTCGCCCTGGCCGCCAGCTCCGCAGCCGTGGCCCAGCGTCCCGGCGCGCAAGCCTTGTTGGACGAGGCGGTGCGGATCATCGACGAGCATTTCTGGTGTGAGGAGGAGGGCGCGCTGCGCGAATCCTTCAATCGCGACTGGAGCGAGGACGAGGCGTATCGCGGCGCCAACAGCAACATGCACGCCACCGAAGCCTTCCTGGCCCTGGCCGATGTCACCGATGATCCGCGCTGGCTGGCGCGTGCCCTGCGCATCGTCGAGCGGGTCATCCACGGGCACGCCGCCGCCAACGACTACCTGGTGGTGGAGCATTTCGACCGCCACTGGCAACCGTTGCGCGAGTACAACCACGACAATCCCGCCGACGGTTTCCGTCCCTACGGCACCACGCCCGGCCACGGTTTCGAATGGGCGCGTCTGCTGTTGCACCTTGAGGCTGCACGGGTGCGGATCGGCATGCTGACCCCGGGCTGGCTGGTCCAGGATGCGCAGAAACTGTTCGAGCAGAACTGCTGCCATGGTTGGGACGTCGATGGCGCGCCCGGCATCGTCTACACCCTGGACTGGGACAACCGCGCCGTGGTTCGCCATCGCCTGCATTGGGTTCACGCCGAAGCGGCGGCTGCCGCCAGCGCCTTGCTCAAGCGCACCGATGAGCAGAGGTACGAAGCCTGGTACCGGCGCTTCTGGGAGTTCTGCGACACACATTTCATCGACCGCTGCAACGGCAGTTGGCATCACGAACTCGACCCGCAAAACCGCCCGAGCGCCGACATCTGGCCGGGCAAACCGGACCTGTACCACGCCTGGCAGGCGGTGCTGATCCCGCGCTTGCCCCTGGCCCCCAGCATGGCGACGGCCCTGGCGCAGCTCTCCGGGCCGGCGCCTGTGTAACCATGCCGTGACATTTGCACGTCCCTTCGTTACCTGCCTAGGGATATCCCCTGATTAGAATCCATGCAGCGCAAGCACCAGACTTGCATGCATAACAACAAGAAGGTAATTCCAGATGAATGCGATTTCTCGCCTCGCTACTGTCATTTCTCTTGCTTCTTTGCTTCCCGTCGCAGCCTTTCCTGTCAGCACCCTTGCCGCCGAATCCAAAGGTTCCGTGGAAGTCGTCCACTGGTGGACGTCGGGTGGTGAAAAAGCCGCGATCGATGTGCTCAAGGCCCAGGTGGAGAAAGATGGCTTTACCTGGAAGGACGGCGCTGTCGCCGGTGGTGGCGGTTCCACTGCCATGACCGTGCTCAAGAGCCGCGCCGTGGCCGGCAACCCACCGGGTGTCGCCCAGATCAAGGGTCCGGACATCCAGGAGTGGGCCTCCACCGGGCTGCTCGACACCGACGTCCTGAAGGACGTGGCCAAGCAGGAGAAGTGGGACAGCCTGCTCGACAAGAAAGTCTCCGACACTGTGAAGTACGACGGTGACTACGTCGCCGTGCCGGTGAACATCCACCGCGTCAACTGGCTGTGGATCAACCCGGAAGTCTTCAAGAAAGCCGGCATCGAAAAACCACCGACCACCCTCCAGGAATTCTACGCCGCCGGCGACAAGCTCAAGGCCGCCGGTTTCATCCCGCTCGCCCACGGTGGCCAGCCTTGGCAGGACAGCACCGTGTTCGAAGCCGTGGTGCTCTCGGTCATGGGTGTCGATGGCTACAAGAAAGCCCTGGTCGACCTGGACAACAAGGCCCTGACCGGTCCGGAAATGGTCAAGGCGCTGACCGAGCTGAAGAAAGTCGCGACCTACATGGACGCCGATGGCAAAGGCCAGGACTGGAACCTGGAAGCGGCCAAGGTCATCAACGGCAAGGCCGGCATGCAGATCATGGGTGACTGGGCCAAGAGCGAGTGGACCGCCGCGAAGAAAGTCGCCGGCAAGGACTACGAGTGCGTCGCCTTCCCGGGTACCGACAAGGCCTTCACCTACAACATCGACTCCCTGGCGGTGTTCAAGCAGAAGGACAAGGGCACAGCGGCCGGCCAGCAGGACATCGCCAAGGTCGTGCTGGGCGAGAACTTCCAGAAAGTCTTCAGCATCAACAAGGGTTCGATCCCGGTGCGCAACGACATGCTGGGCAACATGACCCAATACGGTTTCGACTCCTGCGCCCAGACCGCCGCCAAGGACTTCCTGGCCGGTGCCAAGACGGGCGGCCTGCAGCCGAGCATGGCGCACAACATGGCGACGACGCTGGCGGTGCAGGGTGCGTTCTTTGACGTGGTGACCAACTACATCAACGACCCGAAAGCCGACCCTGCCGATGCCGCCAAGAAGCTTGGCGCCGCGGTCCAGTCTGCCAAGTAATCGTTAGCACCGCAGGCCTCCTCCCTGTGTGAGCGAGCCTGTGGGAGCAAAGCTTGTTCGCGATGAACGATAACGCGGTCATTGGAAAGACCGAGGTGCCTTCATCGCGAGCAAGCTCGGCTCCCACACAATCCCGCTCCCACAGGAAATGCCTTTGTAATCCTTATCTCTTGTAGTGGATCTTCCCATGAGTTCTGTTGCTGTGTTCAGCAAGGCCTCGCCGTTCGATGCATTGCAGCGCTGGCTCCCGAAACTGGTGCTGGCGCCGAGCATGTTCATCGTCCTGGTGGGCTTCTACGGCTACATCCTGTGGACGTTCGTTCTGTCGTTCACTACCTCGACTTTCTTGCCGAACTACAAATGGGCAGGCCTGGCGCAGTACGCACGGCTGCTGGACAACGATCGCTGGTGGGTGGCGAGCAAGAACCTCGCGGTCTTCGGTGGCTTGTTCATTGGCATCACCCTGGTGATCGGCGTGCTGCTGGCGGTGTTCCTGGACCAGCGCATCCGCCGCGAAGGTTTCATCCGCACCATCTACCTGTACCCGATGGCGCTCTCGATGATCGTCACCGGTACGGCCTGGAAGTGGTTGCTCAACCCGGGCATGGGCCTGGACAAGTTGCTGCGTGACTGGGGCTGGGAAGGCTTTCGCCTCGATTGGCTGATCGACCCGGACCGTGTGGTGTATTGCCTGGTGATCGCAGCTGTGTGGCAGGCGTCGGGTTTCATCATGGCGATGTTCCTGGCCGGCTTGCGGGGCGTCGATCAATCGATCATCCGCGCTGCGCAGATCGATGGCGCGAGCATGCCGCACATCTACTGGAAAGTGGTGCTGCCGAGCCTGCGTCCGGTGTTCTTCAGCGCCGTGATGATCCTGGCGCACATCGCCATCAAGAGTTTCGACCTGGTGGCCGCGATGACCGCCGGCGGCCCGGGCTACTCCTCGGACCTGCCTGCCATGTTCATGTACTCCTTCACCTTCAGTCGCGGCCAGATGGGCATGGGCTCGGCCAGTGCGATCCTGATGCTCGGTGCGATTCTCGCGATCATCGTGCCTTACCTGTACTCCGAGCTGAGGACCAAGCGTCATGACTAGTCTCGCTGCCAAACCTGCCATCAGCCTGAGTCGCATCGCGATCTACGCGGTGCTGATCCTCGCTGTACTGCTTTACCTGGTGCCGCTGCTGGTCATGTTGCTGACCAGCTTCAAGACCCCGGAAGACATCAGCACCGGCAACCTGCTGAGCTGGCCGACCGTGGTCAGCGGCATTGGCTGGGTCAAGGCCTGGGCCACGGTCGACGGCTACTTCTGGAACTCGATCAAGATCACCGTCCCGGCGGTGCTGATTTCGACCGCCATCGGTGCCTTGAACGGCTACGTGCTGTCGATGTGGCGCTTTCGCGGTTCGCAGTTGTTCTTCGGCCTGTTGCTGTTCGGCTGCTTCCTGCCGTTCCAGACCGTCCTGCTGCCGGCCTCGTTCACCCTCGGCAAGATGGGGCTGGCCAGCACCACCACCGGCCTGGTGTTCGTGCACGTGGTCTACGGCCTGGCCTTCACCACGCTGTTCTTCCGCAACTACTACGTCAGCATTCCCGATGCGCTGGTGAAGGCGGCACGACTGGACGGCGCGGGTTTCTTCACGATCTTCCGGCGAATCATCCTGCCGATGTCCACCCCGATCATCATGGTCTGCCTGATCTGGCAATTCACCCAGATCTGGAACGACTTCCTGTTCGGCGTGGTGTTCTCCAGCGGCGATTCGCAGCCCATCACGGTGGCGCTGAACAACTTGGTCAACACCAGCACCGGGGCCAAGGAATACAACGTTGATATGGCGGCGGCGATGATCGCCGGGCTGCCGACCCTGCTGGTCTATGTGATCGCAGGCAAGTATTTCGTGCGCGGCCTCACCGCCGGCGCAGTCAAGGGGTAATCATGGCAACGCTCGAACTTCGCAATGTAAACAAGACCTACGGTGCCGGCCTGCCGGACACCCTGAAGAACATCGAGTTGTCGATCAAGGACGGCGAGTTCCTGATCCTCGTCGGACCTTCGGGTTGCGGCAAGTCGACGCTGATGAACTGCATCGCCGGGCTGGAGACCATCACCGGTGGCGCGATCATGATCGGCGACCAGGATGTCAGCGGCATGAGCCCGAAGGACCGTGACATCGCCATGGTGTTCCAGTCCTACGCGCTGTACCCGACCATGAGCGTGCGGGAGAACATCGAGTTCGGCCTCAAGATCCGCAAGATGAACCAGGCGGCCATCGACGAGGAAGTCACTCGCGTGGCCAAGCTGTTGCAGATCGAACACCTGCTCAATCGCAAGCCCGGCCAGCTTTCCGGTGGCCAGCAGCAGCGCGTGGCCATGGGCCGGGCACTGGCGCGGCGACCGAAGATCTACCTGTTCGACGAACCGCTGTCCAACCTCGACGCCAAGCTGCGGGTCGAGATGCGCACCGAAATGAAACTGATGCACCAACGCCTCAAGACCACCACGGTCTACGTGACCCACGACCAGATCGAAGCCATGACCCTGGGCGACAAAGTGGCGGTGATGAAGGACGGGATCATCCAGCAGTTCGGTACGCCGAAAGACATCTACAACAACCCGGCCAACCTGTTCGTGGCGAGCTTCATCGGTTCGCCGCCGATGAACTTCATCCCGCTGCGCCTGCAACGCAAGGACGGTCGCCTGCTGGCGCTGCTCGATAGCGGCCAGGCTCGTTGCGAGCTGCCGTTGGGTATCCAGGACGCCGGTCTGGAAGATCGCGAAGTGATCCTGGGCTTGCGTCCGGAACAGATCGTGCTGGCTGGCAACGAGCCAAACGGCTTGCCGACCATTCGTGCCGAGGTTCAGGTCACCGAGCCTACCGGCCCGGATACCCTGGTATTTGTCAGTCTAAATGACACCAAGGTTTGCTGCCGCCTCGCGCCGGACGTGGCTCCACAGGCAGGGGAGACGATGACGCTTCAATTTGATCCTTCAAAAGTATTACTATTTGATGCCGGTACCGGTGAGCGCCTGGGTGTGGCTGGCCAAGCGCAGGCTGAAGCGCGGACCGACAACGTGGCGCAGTTCAAGGGCCGCTGAAGCTGTGAATGCGAGGGCTGGGTTGTGGAAGCTCTCACAGGGAGTATGCGAGGGGCAGGTAACGGCTCGTCGCAATCGTTGTAAACCGCGTTAGATAAAAACAGTTAATAACAATAAGACGAGGATGTAGGGATGAAGAAGAAAAACAACGCCCAGCTCATCTGCCAGTTGTCTGCCGTTGCGGCGATGATGCTGGCCGGTAGCGTACACGCGGCCGACGCGTTCAGCGCCGATTCGCAGTGGATGACGGGCGACTGGGGTGGTGAGCGGACCAAACTGATCGAGCAAGGTATCGACATCAAGGCTGACTATGTCGGTGAAGTGGGTGGCAACCTGCACGGTGGCTACAACAACGACAAGACGGCGCGTTACGCCGACCAGTTCGGCCTGGGAGTGGCGCTGGACCTTGAAAAGCTGTGGGGCTGGGACAACACCCAGGCCAAGATCCAACTGACCAACCGTAACGGTGAAAACATCTCCAACGACCGTGTTGGCGACCCGCGTGCCGGCACCTTGAGCTCCTCGCAGGAAGTCTACGGCCGTGGTCACATGGTCCGTCTGACCCAACTGTGGATCAAGCACCAGTTCCTCGACGGCAAGTTGGACGTCAAGGCCGGTTACTTCGGCGAAGGCGAAGACTTCAACACTTTCCCTTGCGAGTTCCAGAACCTGGCCTTCTGCGGTTCCCAGGCGGGTAACTGGGCGACCGGCATCTGGTACAACTGGCCGGTCATGCAGGCTGCACTTCGTGTGAAGTACAACATCACGCCTGAGTTCTATGCGCAGATCGGTGCGTACAACCAGAACCCCTCGCAGCTGGAGCACGGCAACGGCTTCAAGCTCAGCGGCAGCGGCACCAAGGGTACGGTCATTCCGGTCGAACTGGTCTGGTCGCCGAAGGTCAACAACCTGCCGGGCGAATACCGTGTCGGTTACTACAAGAGCACGGCTGATGCCAATGACGTGCGTGAAGACGACAATGGCAATGATGCCGCCACTACCGGTAATGCCTACCGCAGCCACAACAGCAAGCACGGCTACTGGTTCGTCGCGCAGCAGCAACTCACCACCCACGACGGTGACGCCTCACGCGGTCTGAACATCGCGGCCAACGCGACCTTCCATGACAAGGACACCAACTTCGTCGACAACTATCAGTCGCTGATGTTCGTGTACAAGGGGCCGTTCGACGCGCGTCCTAAAGATGACATCGGGATCGGCTTCTCGCGGATCCATGTCAACGATGACGTGAAGAAAAACGCTGAGCTGACCAACGCGGCCAATGGTGTCACCGACTACAACGATCCGCTGTTCGCGCCGTTGCGCAGCACTGAGTACAACTACGAGCTCAACTACGGCGTCCACGTCACCAACTGGCTGACCGTACGTCCCAACCTGCAATACATCACTCACCCAGGCGGTGTGGATGAAGTCGACAACGCCCTGGTGGCCGGCCTGAAAATTCAGTCGGTGTTCTAACGCTGTTGCGATAAGCTCCTCTCTATGTGCGCATATTTGCGGACGGCCAAGGCTGTCCGCTTTTTTTTGTGAGGCGTGGTGGCTAACGCAGAACCTGTGGGAGCAAGGCTTGCCCGCGATTGGGGCGATGCGGTCTCTCATATAGAAGGCGTCTGTTTCGCGAGCAAGCTTTGCTCCCATAGTCCAACCTCTTGCCACAAGAACGTGCCGTAGAAAATTGAGTATTGAATGATTTCCAGGACCGCGGCACATGCATGAGCACCCGCTACAACGCTTTTTCAGATCCTTGCGCGAGCGCCCGGTATTTGCGTGGGAGCGCTATCGCCAGCGTGATGTGCTGGTGATCGATCATCCGCTGTGCCAGGCGGTCTTCAGTCGCCAGGGTGCGCAATTGCTGCATTTTCAGCCACGTGGCCAGAAACCCTGGCTGTGGTGTGCGGCCAAGTGGCCGCAAGTCGGCGCGATACGTGGCGGGGTGCCGGTGTGTTGGCCCTGGTATGGCCGTCATCCCAGCGAAAACGCCTGGCCGTCCCACGGTTGGGCACGCCTGATCGACTGGAAGCTGCTCGACAGTCGTAGCGATGAGGACGGTGTGCACCTGCACTGGCAACTGCAACTCTGTGACTGGCAAGTGGATCTGCACGCCGACCTGGGGGAACGCATGGAGTTGCGCCTGAGCACCGAGCATCAAGACAGCCTGCCTTGCCAGTTGAGCCAGGCTTTGCATGCCTACTGGCGTATTGGTGACGTTGGTGAGGTAGCGCTGTCTGGGCTCGAAGGGGCGCATGGTTATGATCAGTTGAACCGCTCGGTTTGCCAGCAGCAAGGCGAGTTGCGGGTCGAGGGTGGCTGTCAGCGGGTGTTCCAGCATGAGGGGCAATTGCAGCTCAAGGACCACGCCTGGCAGCGTGAGTTGTGCATCGACACCGGCGACAGCGCCGACACCGTGGTCTGGCATCCCGGCGCGCGCCCGCTGCTGGGGGTGAGCTGGGATGAGGTCAATGAATTTGTCTGCGTCGAAGCGGCCAGTGGCGGCACCGACAGCGTGTGCCTGGCACCGGGGGAGCGGGCGCATTTGAGTTTGCAGGCTTGGGTGGGGGCTTGATTCAGGATTTCATCGCTGCTGCTGGTCTCTTCGTCGGATCGCCGCCCGGAGC